>NC_006349.2:996591-1328788 GCF_000011705.1 Burkholderia mallei ATCC 23344
CTGAAGGCGAGCCCGAAGGTCGACGTGATCGAGCGCGCGTCGATCATCCAGCGCTACGTGAGCCTGAACGTGATGCAAAAGCCGTTCGACAACCCGAAGGTTCGCCAGGCGCTGAACTACGCGGTCAACAAGGAGGCGCTCGCGAAGGTCGCGTTCGCCGGCAACGCGACGCCCGCCACCGGCATCGTGCCGCAGGGCGTCGATTACGCGGTGAAGCTCGGCCCGTGGCCGTACGATCCGGCGAAGGCGCGCGCGCTGCTCAAGGAGGCGGGCTACCCGAGCGGCTTCGAGACGACGCTCTGGTCCGCGTACAACAACTCGACGTCGCAGAAGGCGATCCAGTTCGTCCAGCAGCAGCTCGCGCAGGTCGGCGTGAAGGCGCAGGTGCAGGCGCTCGAGGCGGGCGAGCGGGTCGCGAAGGTCGAGAGCGCGCAGGACCCGGCGAAGGCGCCCGTGCGGATGTACTACATCGGCTGGTCCGCGTCGACGGGCGAGTCGGACTGGGCGATCTCGCCGCTGCTCGCGTCGTCGTCGATTCCGCCGAAGCTCGTGAATACCGCGTACTACCGGAACGATGCCGTCGACGCCGATCTCGCGAAGGCGCTCGAGACGACCGATCGCGCGAAGAAGGCCGAGCTGTACGCGGACGCGCAAAGGCGCATCTGGGCCGACGCGCCGTGGATTGCGCTCGTGCAGGAGAAGATCGTCTACGCGCGCAGCAAGCGCCTGCAGGGCGCGTACGTGATGCCGGACGGCTCGTTCAACTTCGACGAGATCGCGATCAAGTGAGCGCGATGACGGGAGGTGGCCGGGGCGCCTCGCCGGATCGTCGCGATTTCGCCCGCCCGGGCGCGCGCGGCGCGTCGCGCGCATCGGATACCGGCGGCGCGCGGCTTCTTCGCGCGCCGCATCGAGAGGCAAGCGCATGCTGAATTTTCTGGTCAAACGACTGTTCGGGCTGCTGCCGACGCTCGCGTGCGTCGCGGTGCTGGTGTTCCTGTTCGTCCACCTGCTGCCGGGCGATCCCGCGCGGCTCGCGGCCGGCCCCGAGGCCGACGACGCGACCGTCGCGCTCGTGCGCGCCGATCTCGGCCTCGACAAGCCGCTGCCGGCGCAGTTCGCGAGCTTCTTCGCGCGGATCGCGCACGGCGACTTCGGCGTCTCGACGCGCAGCAAGCGGCCCGTAGCGACCGAGATCGGCGAGCGCTTCATGCCGACGCTGACGCTGACCGTCGTCAGCATGGCCTGGGCGACGCTCTTCGGCATGGCGATCGGCATCGCGTCGGCCGTGTGGCGCAACCGCTGGCCGGACCGCATCGGCATGACGCTCGCGGTGTCGGGCATCTCGTTTCCGGCGTTCGCGCTCGGCATGCTGCTGATGGAGGTGTTCTCGGTGAAGCTCGGCTGGCTGCCCGTCGTGCCGGACGGCTCGTGGAAGAGCTACGTGCTGCCGTCGGTGACGCTCGGCGCGGCCGTGGCCGCCGTGATGGCGCGCTTCACGCGCGCGTCGTTCGTCGAGGTGCTGAACAAGGATTTCGTGCGCACCGCGCGCGCGAAGGGCGTGCGCGAGCCGATGGTCGTGCTCAAGCACTGCCTGCGCAACGCGATGATTCCGGTCGTCACGATGATGGGGCTGCAGTTCGGCTTCCTGCTCGGCGGCTCGATCGTCGTCGAGGCGGTGTTCAACTGGCCGGGGCTCGGGCGCCTGCTCGTCGATGCGGTGACGATGCGCGACTACCCGGTGATCCAGGCGATCGTGCTGCTGTTCTCGCTGGAGTTCATCCTGATCAACCTGAGCGTCGACGTGCTGTACGCGGTCATCAACCCGACGATCCGTTTCAAGTGAGGCGCGCATGAACGCGACTGTTTCCTCCCCCCCTTCCGCACCCGCTTCGGCCGGCGCGCCAGCCGCGATCCGCACGCCGTGGAGCGAGTTCTGGCGCAAGTTCCGCAAGCAGCGCGTCGCGCTCGCGGCGGGGGCGTTCGTGCTGCTGCTCGTCGCCGTGGCGATCGTCGGCCCGCACGTCGTGCCGTACGATCCGGAAAACTATTTCGACTACGACGCGCTGAACGCGGGGCCGTCGGCCGCGCACTGGTTCGGCGTCGATTCGCTCGGCCGCGACATCTTCAGCCGGATCGTCGCCGGCGCGCGGATCTCGCTCGCCGCGGGCTTCTTCTCGGTCGCGCTCGGCGCGGCGATCGGCACGTTCTTCGGGCTGCTCGCCGGCTACTACGAAGGCTGGTGGGACCGCGCGACGATGCGCGTCGCCGACGTGCTGTTCGCGTTCCCAGGCATCCTGCTCGCGATCGGCGTGGTCGCGATCCTCGGCAACGGGATGATCAACGTGATCTGCGCGGTCGCGGTGTTCAGCGTGCCCGCGTTCGCGCGGCTCGTGCGCGGCAACACGCTCGCGCTCAAGCAGATGACCTACGTCGAGGCCGCGCGCAGCATCGGCGCGTCCGACCGGACGATCATCATGCGGCACATCCTGCCCGGCACCGTGTCGTCGGTCGTCGTCTACTTCACGATGCGCATCGGCACCTCGATCATCACGGCGGCGAGCCTGTCGTTCCTCGGCCTCGGCGCGCAGCCGCCGACGCCCGAGTGGGGCGCGATGCTCAACGAGGCGCGCGCGGACATGGTCAACGCGCCGCACGTCGCGCTCTTTCCGAGCGTCGCGATCTTTCTGACCGTGCTCGCGTTCAACCTGCTCGGCGACGGGCTGCGCGACGCGCTCGATCCGAAACTGGAGCGGCGCTGATGCGCGCGCGCACATCGGGCCGGGCGGATGCGGCTGAGGCGCTCGACGCCGCCGATGCCGCGCCGCACGTCGGCGCGCTGCCGGCCGGGCCGCTTCGCAGCATCGCCGACGTCGCCGGCGTGACGGTCGGCCACGCGACGCTCGACGCGCGCGGCGTGCAGACCGGCGTGAGCGTCGTGCGGCCGCACGCGGGCGACGTCTATCGCGACAAGGTGCCCGCCGCGGCCGCGGTGATCAACGGCTTCGGCAAGAGCATCGGGCTCGTGCAGGTCGACGAGCTCGGCGTGCTGGAGACGCCGCTCGCGCTGACGAACACGTTCGGCGTCGGCGCGCTCGCGCAAGCGCAGATCCGCGCGGCGATCGATGCGAATCCGCAGATCGGCCGCGCGTGGCCGAGCGTCAATCCGCTCGTGTTCGAATGCAACGACGGCTATCTGAACGACCTGCACGCGTTCGCGGTGACGCCCGCGCATTACGCGCAGGCGCTCGCCGATGCGCGGCGCGCGTTCGCGCGCGGCGCGGTGGGCGCGGGGCGGGGGATGTCGTGCTTCGACCTGAAGGGCGGGATCGGCTCGGCGTCGCGCGTCGTACGCGCGGCGGGCGAAGCGTGGACGGTGGGCGCGCTCGTGCTCGCGAACTTCGGGCGATTGCCGATGCTGACGATCGCCGGCGTGCCGGTGGGGCGGATGATCGCCGAGCGGGATGCGGGCGGCGCGCCCGGGGCGGCCGGCGGACAGGGCGCGGACGGCGCGCGGGATGATGTCGCGGCGGCGGGCGCGAGGGGCGAGAGGGGCGAGAGGGGCGATGGGCCGAATGGGACATACGGGACATACGGGACATACGGGGCGCACGGCCGCGAGAATGCCGGCACGGGCGGCGGTGCGGCCGGCGGCCTCGCGCCGCGCCGCGCGCGCGACGCCGGCGCTTCCTCGCCGGGCGCAGCGCCGGACGCTGCGCCGCCCGAACAAGGCTCGATCATCATGCTCGTCGCCACCGATGCGCCGCTGTCGTCTCGGCAACTGAAGCGCGTCGCGCTGCGCGCGGCCGCGGGCCTCGCGCGCACGGGCTCGGTGTACGGCCACGGCAGCGGCGACATCGCGCTTGCGTTCTCGACCGCGTACACGGTGCCGCACGACGCCGAGCGCGTCTCGCTGCCGGCGCTTGTCGCGGATGCGGCGCTCGATCCGCTGTTCGCCGCGGCGGCCGACAGCGTCGAGCAGGCGATCGTCGACGCGCTGTGGCGCGCGACGCGCGTCACCGGCCGCGACGGTCACACACGGCGCGCGTTGCGCGACGCCGCGCCGGAACTCGAACGATGGTTGCGCGCGGCGCGCGCGGGAGCATGATGAAAGTCCTGATTTCGACCGATATCGAAGGCGTGGCGGGCGTCGTGAGCGTCGAGCAGACGCGCGCCGGCAATCCCGAATACGAGCGCGCGCGCCGCTGGATGACCGCGGAGGCGAACGCGGCCGTCGAGGGCGCATTCGCGGGCGGCGCGACGCGCGTGTGGGTCAACGATTCGCACGGCGGCTTTCGCAACCTGCTGCCCGACGGGATCGACGCGCGCGCGCGCGTCGTACTCGGCAAGCCGCGCCCGCTCGGAATGATGGCGGGCCTCGAGGCGGGGCCGGACCTCGTGTTCATGATCGGCTATCACGCGAAGGCGCAGACGCGCGGGCTGCTCGCGCACACGATCAACAGCAGCGCGTTCGCGCGCGTCGTGCTCGACGGGCGCGACGTCGGCGAGGCGGGGCTCTACGGCGCGCTCGCGCACGAATACGGCGCGCATGTCGCGCTTTTGTCCGGCGACGACGTGTTCGTCGACGAGACGCGGCCGCTCTTTCCGGCGGCGCAGTTCGTGACCGTGAAGGAGGCGGCGGGATTCGCGAGCGGCGCGTCGATGACGCCCGCGGCCGCATGCGGGGCGATCGGCGTGGCCGCGCGGCAGGCGGTCGAGCAGGCGCGCGAGGGGGCGCGCGCGGCGCGCCCGCATGCGCCGCGCGCGGCGCGTTGCGAGCTGCAGGCGCAGAGCGTCGCGGCCGCCGACCTGTTCTGTCAGTGGCCGTCGCTCGAGCGCGTCGACGCGCTCACGCTGCGCTTTTTCGCGCCATCGATCGAGCACGTCGTGCGGACGCTGAACTGCCTGTCGGCGATGTCGTTCATGCTGAGGTGAACGCGCCGGGGCGCGCCCTCGCGCGGCGGCGCGCGGGCGCGTAGGGCGGCGTAGGGCTATGACGATGCGCCGCGGCTCGCTTGCAGGCGGCCGCGTGGCGAGCCGGACGGCGCGCGGGCGCGGGCGGGTGCATCGATTTCACGCTCGAAATCGGATACCCGAAAGCCGAAAGCCGAAAGCCGAAAGCCGAACCCGAACCCGAACCCGAGCCCGAGCCCGAGCCCGAGCCTCGAAGTCATGCCCGAGGCCGTCCCTCAAACATCGAAGAACACCGTCTCCCGCTCGCCCTGCATATGGATGTCGAAGCGATAGACCGTCACGCCGTTCGCCTGTGCGTCGCGCGTCGCGATCAGCGTCGCGCGACGCACGGCGGGCACGGATGCGAGCGCCGCGTCGGCGGCGTTCGCCGCCGCCTCGTCGTCGAAGTAGATCCGCGTGAACGCATGCGCGAGCATGCCGCGCATCATCACCGTCACGTCGATGTGCGGCGCGTCCGTGTCGGACGTGCGCGCCGGCTTCACCGTGCGCACGACGAAGCGGTTCTGCGCGTGCGTGCCGGTGCCGACGCGCGCGAAGCCGCTGAAGCCGCGCTGCGCCGCTTCGTCGCGCGAGGCCGGATAGCGGCCGTCGCCGTCGACGTGCGTGAACTCGAGCAACGCGTCGCCCACCGGATGGCCGTCGCCGTCGAGCACGCGGCCGACGAGCAGGATCGGCTCGCCCGCGGCGTCGGGCGTCGCGATCTCCGCCGTGAAGAGGCTCTTCAGATCGTAGTTGTACTGCTGCGGGCAGAGGCCATACGCGAAGTACGGGCCGACGGTCTGCGAAGGGGTCTGTTTCAGCGTCGTCATGTTCAGCGCTCCATCGGGGTGGCGTCGCGGCCGCGCAGCACGATGTCGAATTCGTAGCCGAGCGCGAAGCCTTCTTCGGTCGTGTCGATCGAGAAGCGCGAGATCAGCCGCTCGCGCGCGTCCTCGGGCGTGCCCTGGAAGATCGGGTCGAGCGCGAGGAGCGGATCGCCCGGGAAATACATCTGCGTGACGAGCCGCGAGCCGAAGTAGTCGCCGAACAACGAGAAATGGATATGGTTCGGCCGCCAGGCGTTCGGATGGTTGCCCCACGGATACGCGCCCGGCTTGATCGTGAGGAACCGATAGCGGCCGTTCGCGTCGGTCAGGCACCGGCCCGCGCCGAGGAAGTTCGGGTCGAGCGGCGCGTCGTGCTGGTCGACCTTGTGCACGTAGCGGCCCGCGGCGTTCGCCTGCCAGACCTCGACGAGCGTGTCGCGCACCGGCTTGCCGCCCTCGTCGAGCACACGGCCCGTGACGACGATCCGCTCGCCGAGCGGCTCGCCGTTCTTCGCCGCGTTCTTCGTCAGATCGTGGTCGAGCGCGCCGAGATCGTCCGCGCCGTAGACGGGCGCGTGCTGGTTACGCAGCGTCTCCTTCAGCGGAATCAGCGGCTGCGTCGGGCCGCGCTTCACGGAAGAGCGGTACGGCGGATGAATGTACGCGGGATGCGACGGCCAGTCGCGCGGCGCGAGGGTCGAGGAATCCATCGGAAACGTCTCCAGATTGATGATTGTCAAGGGGGGTGACAGGACTTTAGCTAATGCGGAAAGTTATGCAAAATGATGTTTTATCGCGAATCGTATAACTAACCGTTATGCATAACCGGATCGCCGACGGCCGGGTCAAGTTCCGGCACCTGCAGTGCTTTCTCGCCGTTGCGCAGTTCGGCAGCGTGCAGAAGGCCGCGCACAGCCTGTCGATCACGCAGCCCGCCGTGTCGAAGACGATCGCCGAGCTCGAATCGATCCTCGGCGTGCGGCTGTTCGAGCGCGGCCGGCAGGGCGCGCGGCCCACGCGCGAGGGCCAGCTTTTCATGCCGCACGCGAGCGCGTGCGTGCTCGCGCTGCGGCAGGGCGTGGGGCTGCTCGCGCGCGAGGGCGGCGGCGCGGCGGCCACTCTCGAGATCGGCATGCTGCCGACCGTCGCCGCGTCGCTCGCGCCCGCCGTGCTGAAAACGCTCGCGGCCGAATGGCCGCGCGCGGTTGTGCGGATCACGACCGTCGCGAACGCCGAGCTGCTCGAGCGGCTGAAGGCGGGGGCAATCGAATGCGCGATCGGGCGGCTGTCGGAGCCCGAGCGGATGGTGGGGCTGTCGTTCGAGCATCTGTACAACGAGCCGCTCGTCGCGGTCGTGCGCGCGGGCCATCCGCTTGCGGCGAGCGCTTCGCCCGCCGCGCAGCTCGCGCGCTATCCGGTCGTGCTGCCGCCTTACGGCACGATTATCCGGCAAGCGGCCGAGCAATTGTTGAGCGCGTGCGGCGCGCCGCCGCTCGAATCGTTCGTCGAGGTGCTGTCGGTGTCGGTCGCGCGCGCGCTCGCGCTCGAGAACGACGCGGTGTGGTTCGTGCCGCGCTACGCGGCCGAATTCGATCTCGCGGCCGGCACGCTCACGCGGCTCGCGCTGCCCGTCGACGGCGCGGACGAGCCGGTCGGGCTGATCCTGCGCACCGACGCGCAGCCGTCACCCGTCGCGCGCGCGCTGATCGACGCGGTGCGCGCGATTGCGCGGCGGCGGCTTGCCGGAGCGGGCACGACGAGCGGGCGCGCGCGCGGCGCGCGAGGCGCGACGGGCAAGGGGCGCGGTCGGCGGGACGCGTGAGGCCGGCGGCCGGCGTTCGCCGCCGTGACGGCGCGGCGGCGATCGGTTTTGCGGATCGGATCGGACCGGCAAGCGACCGGGCGTGTAGGGTTCCGGGCGGAGCTCGCGGGCAGGCGTGGAGTGTCCGGGCCGGCGGATGCCGTCGATTCGTTGAACGGCAGGAGGCAAGCACGCGGCGACGACGAGTTGGCGTCCGACGGTTGCGGGCGGAGCTCGCGGGCAGGCGTGGAGCGTCCGGGCCGGCGGATGCCGTCGATTCGTTGAACGGCAGGGGGCAAGCACGCGGCGACGTCGAGTCGACGCCCGACGGTTGCGGGTGGAGTTCGCGGGCAGGCGTGGAGTGTCCGGGCCGGCGGATGTAGTCGATTCGTTGAGCGGCAGGGCACGCACGCGGCGACGTCGAGTTGGCGCCCGACGGTTGCGGGTGGAGTTCGCGGGCAGGCGTGGAGTGTCCGGGCCGGCGGATGCCGTCGATTCGTTGAACGGCAGGGGCGAGCATGCGGCGACGTCGAGTCGCCGCCCGACGCCCGCCGATTGGGCACGCTGGCGGGCGGCGCGCGTCCGGGGCGGCGGATCCGGCCGATTCGTTTGATCGCAGGGAAACCTTCGCGACGTCGCGTTCGACATCGGACGAACGGCATCCGGCATCCGGCATCCGACATCCCACGGACGACGGACGACGAACGACAAACCGCCCGTATCGCCTTTAGACGATTTCACGCGGCGAACGACGCGCGTGCGCTCATTCGACGCCCAGCTTGCCGAAATCGAACCGCTCCTCCGACAGCAGAAAGCCGGTCGATTTCTTGCCCGGCTCCGAGCCCTTGATCTGGCATTGCTTGAGCAGCGAGATGTACGTGTTCTGCTTGTAGCCGCTGTCCGGCGCGGGTTCGACGTAGCGCACCCACAGCTCGAGCGCATCCTTGCGCGGCATCGCGATGAAATGCCCGGCGTCGCGCAACTGGTTGACGTATGCGCTCGACATCCACCACGCGTACGCGGTGCGGCTGCGCATCAGTTCGCCGCGCGTATCGATGAACAGCACGCACGCGAGCGCCGAATTGGGTGTCGCGCAGATCAGGTCCAGGTCGGCCGGCTTGATCGGGAAATGGCCTTCCCACACCGGCCGCTCGCCCTTTTTTCTCGGCGGCGCGACGGGGGTGGCCTGGCGGCTCTTGACCTGCACGTAGATCGGCGTGTCGGGCAGGCCGGGATCGACGGGCTTGCGCACGTCGTCGAGCCGCGACAGGTGCCGGTACGCGCGCGTGACGACGAGATCGAAGCCCTTGTCGATCGGCAGCTTGAACGCTTCCATGTTGTGGCGGAAGCACTCGGACATGATGTAGTGCTCGCCGGCCGCGCCGATATAGAGGAATTCGGTCGGAACGGACGATGACGATTTCGCGTAGGCCATGGCGTGGGTGAACGGTGAACGAATCGGATGCGCGGTGGCGGCGCCTGCGCGCGCGAATGCGCAACGCCTCGATGTTCCGGCGACGAGGCGCCTCGAGCGCGCGGCGCGTCCGGCCGCGGGCGTCGCGCCGCGCGCTGGCGCGCCATGCAAAAGTATGACGAGTAGCGCCGCGCGCGCAAGCGCAGGGATGCATGGCCGCAGGCGGAGGTTTCCATGCGCCCCGTGACCGGCGCCCCACGATCTGTGATCCATGACCCGCCGCCCGCCACCCACGTCCTGCTACTTGCCGACTGCAACCTGCCCCCCCTGGCGGAAAAGGAGCGCAAGCGACGCGCGCCATGGGCGTTATCGGCGCCGATCGCGCGTTCTTGAGCGCTTTCCCGCGACGTGAATCGAATTGCGGTGCGCGAGGTCAACATCGCGCCGAACGTTCGATAAAATGGCCGGTCGTCGCATGGTGCGACGTCGATTCGAAATGCCTTCCGATCGATTGCCCCGCGTCGCCGATTCGGCGCGCCGATGCACTTCGCGATCGGAATTTTCCGATCCGGTTCGGTCCGTCGGCGCGCGACGCGCGCGCCGTTTCGATGCGCGCTGTGCCGCGTGTGTCGCAGACCATGGCCGACGATGTTTTTCGTGGCGAAGCGCGTCGCGCTCATCTAGATAAGCATGAAATCGATACATGCCGGCTTGCGCGGACGGCGAGGACCGTCGCACCGGATGCCGCTCGGCTATATGGTGATCGCCGGCGCGGTGGCGGTCGCGATCGTCATGATGTCCATCTGCGCGGCGATCCTGCGCGACAGCCGCGACGACGCCTTCGAGCACGCGCCGCGCGCCGCGCGCAACACGCTGCAGATGATCGAGCGCGACGTCACGCGCGGCTTTCGGCTGTACGACCGCACGCTCGCGCGTATCGCCGCGCAGTTCGGCGATCGCCGGATCGCGGCGCTGCCCGCCGGTCTGCGCCGCGAGATCCTGTTCGATTCCGCGGCGGCCGCCAACGAGGCCGGCGTGATGTACGTGCTCGACGCGAGCGGGCACGTGACGCTCGCGTCGACGCGCGGCCCGCTGCCGGCCGAGCGCTTCGCGTCGTACGATTTTTTCGCCGCGCAGCGCGATACGCCGGCGCTCGGCATGTATCTGAGCGGGCCGTACCGGATGTCGTCGCGCGACGGCGAGCCGTACGTCGCGTTGTCGCGCCGCATCGAGCGCGCGGACGGCGCGTTTGCGGGCGTCGTCGTGCTCGCGGTGCGCATCGCGTATTTCCGGCAACTGCTGGCGGCGGCGAATGTGGGCCCGCACGGCGCGCTCGTGCTGATGCACACGGACGGGCGCATCCTGATGCGGATTCCGTTCGACGAGAAATTCGTCGGCCTCGACCTGACCGGGACGAGCCTCTACTCGCGCATGCAGTTCGGCCGTTCCGGCGAGTTCTTCGACGTCGAGCCGATCGATCACGTGAAGCGCTTCTATCTGTATCGCCGGCTCGACGACGTTCCGCTCGTCGTGCAGGTGGCGATCGCCGACGACGACATCTATGCGACCTGGCGTCTGCGCGCGTGGCGCTTCGGCGTGCTGACGGGCGTGTTCGCGCTGATCTTCGTCGTGATGAGCGCGTACCTCGCGCATTCGCTGTGGCGCAAGTCGACGGCCGAGGCGGCGCTCGCGCGGCTCGCCGGCACCGACAGCCTCACGGGCCTCTACAACCGGCGCGCGCTCGACGAGACGCTCGAGCGCGAATGGCGGCGCGCGGTGGGCGGCGATCGTCCGCTCGCGATCCTGTTCGTCGACATCGATCACTTCAAGCGCTACAACGACACGTACGGCCATCAGGTCGGCGACGAGGTGCTCGCGACGGTGTCGCGCTGCATCGCGCAGCAGGCGGCACGGCTCGGCGACGTCGTCGCGCGCTACGGCGGCGAGGAATTCGTCGTCGTGCTGCCGGATACGCCGCGCGGCGGCGCGCTCGTCGTCGCCGAGCGCGTGCGGCTCGGCGTGCGGATGCTCGGCATCGAGCACGAAGGCTCGGAGGTCGGGTTCGTGACGGTCAGCGTCGGCGTCGCGGTGTGGCATCCGGACGGCGCGTCCGCGCCGCATATCGCCGCGATCGTCGAGGCGGCCGATCAGGCGCTCTATCGGGCGAAGGCGGACGGGCGCAATCGCGTCGTCGACCTCGGGCTCGGCTAAGGCGTGCGTGCGGCGTGGCGCGGCGCAACGGCTTCGGGGCGCTCGCACCCGAGGGCGTTACGCGATGCGGCGACGCCAGGCGGCCGACGCGGGGCGGCCGGGCGCGGACAAGGCTTGGCGATAGGCGCAAGAGGGGCAACGTGGGCGATGTGAGCGAATGGGCGAATGAGCGAATGGGCGAATGAGCGAATGGGCGAATGGGCGAATGGGCGAATGGGCGAATGAGCGAATGAGCGAATGAGCGAATGGGCGAATGGGCGGGCGAGTTGAATCGCTCGAGTGATTCGAGAACGGTTCGAGCGGCGGGAAGTTTCGATGTCTCGAAGACGTGAAGACGTGAAGACGTGAAGACGGGAAGACGGGAAGACGGGAAGACGGGAAGACGGGAAGACGGGAAGGCTCGAAAACGCGAAGCTCAAAGATTCGGGACGGCGGGCGCGTTTGGAATGATTGGGTTGCCCAATTGACGCGCGTTTCGACGGCGGAACTACGCAAGACATCGAGCGATCCTGTTTGCAGTTTGCTCTCGCATCCCGCATCCCGCATCTCGCCCGCGATGTCCGCCTGAGGTTCGGTCAGGCAAATCCGGCGGATATCGGCCCGACGCGCGCCCGCGCGCCGCCATAGAATGACTTTCTCCGACATGACAAAGGTGTGCGATGAACGAACGGCAATGGAGCGCGGTCGATGATTTCTTCTGCAGTCAGCTCGCGCCGTCCGATCCGGTGCTGGATGCGGCGCTCGCGTCGAGCCGGGCGGCCGGCCTGCCCGCGATCAACGTCACCGCGAATCAGGGCAAGTTCCTGAACCTGCTCGCGACGATTCGCGGCGCGCGCCGGATTCTCGAGCTCGGCACGCTGGGCGGCTACAGCGCGATCTGGCTCGCGCGGGCGCTGCCGCCGGGCGGCGTGCTGATCACGCTCGAGGCGAACGCCGACCACGCGGCGCTCGCGCGCGAGAACCTCGGGCGCGCCGGGCTGGGCGGCGTCGCGTCGGTCGTCGTCGGCCGCGCGAAGGACAGCCTGGAGCGGCTGATCGCCGAGCGCGCCGAGCCGTTCGACCTGATCTTCCTCGATGCCGACAAGGACAGCTACCCGGCCTATTTGCCGCTGATGGTCGCGCTGTCGCGGCCGGGCACCGTGATCGTCGCCGACAACGTCGTGCGGCAGGGGCGCGTCGCCGACCGGCGGAACCAGGATCCGGACGCGCTCGGCGTGCGCGAATATTTCCGTCTGATCGCCGCGCACCCGCGCCTGACGACGACCGCGCTGCAGACCGTCGGCTCGAAAGGCTGGGACGGATTCGCGCTGACGATCGTGACGGCGTAGGCGCCGCGTGTCGGGCTCCGGCGCCGCGCGGCGCGTCTCGCCGGCCCGGACGCTCGCCCGCGCGCCGGTTCAATCGGCCCGGATGCGATGGATCACGACGACCGGGTATCGTCGCTTCCGGATCGCGCAGGCCGGCGAATGCCCGGTCGCGCTTTCCGACATCGCGCGCGCCAGATCGGGAATGTCCGGAATCGACGGGAACGCGCCATCGGGGCGGGCGTCACGCCGTATTGCTTCCGGGGCAGCTCGATCGGCATCGTGCAGAGGCGGCTCCGGTCCGTCACGCGCCGGCGGGAGCGCCGCCGTGATCGATCGCGGCGTACCTGCGGCTCGTCGGGTAGCAGGGCGCGCCCACCTGGATGTTCCGTACGGCGCTGCCGTCGAACAACGCGACGAGCGGCTCCCCGAACGTGATCATGCGTCGCGACGCGCGACGGTGAAGTGTGCGCCGCCGCCCGCGCCGGCCGGGCGGCCGCTGCGACGCGCCGGCAGGGCGCTCAGGCGGCGCGCCGCCGCCGCACCGCCTGCGCGAGCGTGTCGAGCACGGGCTCGGTCTGCGCCCAGCTCAGGCACGCGTCGGTGATCGACACGCCGTATTGCAGCGGCACGCCGGGCTTCAGGTCCTGCCGGCCGGCCTCCAGGTTGCTCTCGACCATCACGCCGGTGATGCGTCGCTCGCCGTCCGACAACTGGCGCGCGAGGTCCTCGGCGACGTCGACCTGCCGCAGGTGCGACTTGTTCGAATTCGCGTGCGAGCAGTCGATCATCACCTGCTCGCGCTGGCCCGCCGCGCGCAGCACCGCGCACGCCTCGTCGACGCTCGCGCGATCGTAGTTCGGGCCCCGCTTGCCGCCGCGCAGGATCACGTGCGCGGCGTCGTTGCCGCGCGTCTCGAAAATCGCGGCCATCCCCATCTTCGTCATGCCCATGAACGCGTGGCTCGCGCGCGCCGCGACGATCGCGTCGGCCGCGACCTGCACGCCGCCGTCGGTGCCGTTCTTGAAGCCGATCGGGCAGCTCAGCCCCGACGCGAGCTGCCGGTGGCTCTGGCTCTCGGTCGTGCGCGCGCCGATCGCGCCCCAGGCGATCAGATCCGCGATGTACTGCGGGCTCAGCAGATCGAGGAATTCGGTGCCGGCGGGCAGGCCGAGCGCGTTGATGTCGATCAGCAGCCGGCGCGCGGCGCGCAGCCCTTCGTTGATGCGGAAGCTGCCGTCGAGGCGCGGATCGTTGATGTAGCCCTTCCAGCCGACCGTCGTGCGCGGCTTCTCGAAATACACGCGCATCACGATCAGCAGGTCGTCGCGCAGCGCGTCGGCGGCGCTTTTCAGCCGGCGCGCGTAGTCGAGCGCCTGATCGTGATCGTGGATCGAGCACGGGCCGACGATCGCGAGCAGGCGGTCGTCGCGGCCGTGCAGCACGTCGCCGATCGCGTCGCGGCTCGCTTCGACGAGCGCCTGGACGGCGCTCGGCACCGGCAGTTCGTCCTGCAGCAGCGCGGGCGAGATGAGCGGGCGCACCGCGCCGATGCGCACGTCGTCGATGCGCGTCGTGTCCTGCGTCGCGTCGGCGAAGCCGGTTTCCCGATCGCGTTGCGGATTGTCGATGTTTTGCATGGTGGGGTTCCGGTTCTGCGAAATCAGCCCAGATTATGGCACTCGCGCCGGGCCCGGCGCGACGATCGGCGGCGTGTCGCGCTGCGCTGCCGCAAACGCGCGCGCGGCCGGCTCGCGACGCACGCGGCCGCGCAGGCGGCAACGGGCACCGCCGCGCGCGGCCGGCTGTTTTTTTGCGCGAACGTGTCGAATCCGGCGGCGTTCGGTCGTCGAGATGTCGTGGCCGCCCGATGGCGCCGGGCCCGACCCGGCGGCGGCGCGGCTCGATTCGTCCACTCGAGGAGGCAGCAAAATGCGCGTGATGGTCATGGTGAAGGCGACGAACGAATCGGAGGCGGGCAAGCTGCCGACGCGGGAACAGTTCGAGGCGATGGGCCGGTTCAACGAGGCGCTCGTGAAGGCCGGCGTGATTCTCGCGGCCGACGGCCTGCATCCGAGTGCGAAGGGCAAGCGGGTGCGTTTCTCGGGCAGCGCGCGGAGCGTGATCGACGGGCCGTTTGCGCAAACCGGCGAGCTCGTCGCCGGGTTCTGGCTGTGGAAGGTCGCTTCGATGGACGAAGCCGTCGAATGGGTGAAACGATGCCCGAATCCGATGGAGAGCGATTCGGAGATCGAAATCCGGCCGCTGTACGAGCTCGAGGATTTCGGCGATGCATTCACGCCCGAGCTGCGCGAGCGGGAGGCGCGGCTGCGCGACGAGATCGACGAGCAGGGCAAGAAAGCGCCCTGACGCCGAGGCGCGGCGCGCGGGGCGGGCCCCGGCGGCGCGGTGGGCGTCGCTTCGTACACGGTCGCTGCTCGGTTGCCGCTCAACCGCCGCTCAACCGCCGTTCAACCGCCGTTTAACCGCCGTTCAATCACCGCTCAATCACCGCTTAGTCGCCGCGGCGCCATGCATCGAGCGCCACCGGCTTTCGCGGATCGGCCCGGATCGCGCGCACGCGGTCCGGCTTGCCTTCGAGCGGGAACGACTCGGTGCGGATCTCGTTGGCGAACAGCCATCGGCCGGTTCGCGCGTCGTGCCGAAACGTCACGTAGTCGCTCCAGTGCTGCCCGCACGCGACGAAGTTCTGGACCGTGAAGAAGCGCCCCTTGACTGCGAGCCCGTTCTCGTCCGCGTCTTGCGGGTCGAACGGATCGCATTGGCCGCCTTCGTTCGCGCGCAGCACGACCTCGTCGTTGCGCGCCGCGAGCCTGAACGTGCCGTCGGCCTGTTGTTCGACGATGACGAGCGGGCGCGGCGACGGCTCGCTCGCCGAATCGGCCGGCCGATGCAGCACGATCAAATAGCTGATGCGGCCGGCGTCGACATCGGGCCCCTGCCGGGCGGCCATGACCTCGTAGCCGGGCGGCAGTCTCGACAGCACGGGCGTTGGCAGGCCGGCGGCGCGCGCGGCGACGCAGGCGACGGCGAAGAGAATCGGGATCGGCGGGGCGCGGCGCATGCGGAGAATCACGTGGACGGTTGACGGAAGGCGATGCGTGACGAAGCGTGGCGCGCGAGCGACGCGCACGGCGCGCGCCACGCTTCGCGGCGCGTCGGGCGGTTCATCGCGCGGGAAGGCGTCGCGCTTTCCTCGAACGGCTCTCGAACGGCGGTGGGCGAGCCGCGCGGCCGCAACGTGCCTGCGGTCTCGCGGTCTCGGTCTTCTGGTCTCGCGGCGGCATTGCACTCACCGTCGGCGCAAGGTCGGCGCGAGGTCTACGCAAAATGCCGCACGATCGGCGCGCCGTCGCTGCGACTCCGCGATGCGAAGCCGGCGCGGCACGGGCGCGTTTACCGCGGTGCGGCCGGCGCACTTCCCGGCATGACGGCGGCCCGCTGCGGACCGCGGCGGGCCGCCTCACCGCCTCACCGCTTCGCCGCCGCCCGCCTGCCCGTGATGAAAAGATAGCCGATTGCCGACGCGGTCAGCAGCAGCGGCCACAGCAGATACCAGCCCGTCGTCGCGAGCAGCAGGAGCGCCGACAGCAGCGCGACGATCGATGCGCGATGCGCGAGCCCGCCGCGCGGCAGGAGCCTCGTGGCCGCCGCCGCGCCGAGCACGTAGACCATCACGAAATTGCCCGATGTCGCGAGCACGAGCGGCTTCGGTCCCATGCCCGTCGCGACGGCCGCGACGAGCGCGCAGCCGGCGAGCGCGGCGACGACGGCGAGGCTGCGCCGCGGCACGCCGCCCGTCTGGCTGCCCTGCGCGAACCAGCGGGGCAGCGCGCCGTCGCGGCCGAGCGCGGCGCCGAGCTTCGCCGCGCCCGCGAAATAGGCGTTCATCGTGCCGAGCGTGAACAGCAGCGCGGCCGCCGTCGCGATCAGTTGCGCGTTGCCGCCGATCCCGCGCGCGATCAGCGCCGCGAGCGGCGCGCCGGATTCGCCCGCGGCGGGACCGAGCACGAGCACGCTCGCGGCCGCGACCGACAGGTACAGCAGCCCGACCACCGCGACCGCGATGCCCGTCGAACGCGGCAGATCGCGCGCGGGGCGCCGGAATTCGGCGGCGAGATGCGTGATCGCCTCCCAGCCGGCGAAGCTCCAGACGAGCAGCGCGGCGGCCTCGCCGACCGCGAGCCAGCCGTGCGGCGCGAACGGATGCAGGTTCGCGGCGCGCGCGTGCGGGGCGGAGGCGAGCACGGCGGCCACGAGCAGCGCGACGAGCAGCGCGGACAGCACGAGCTGCATGCGGCCAGACACGGTGACGCCGAACGCGTTCGCGGCCGCGACGAGCGCGATCAGCACGGCCGCCGATGCGATCATCGTCGCGTGTGCGCCGCCCGTGACGGCGGCGACGTAGGCGCCGCCGAACATCGCGGCGGCGGGGGCGCCGGCCGGCACCGCGAAATAGAAGCACCAGCCGACGACGGCCGCCGCTTTCGGGCCGAACGCTTTGCGCACATAGGTGGAGACGCCGCCCGCGTCCGGATAGCGGGCGCCGAGCGCGGCGAAGGTGGCGGCGAGCGGAATCGACAGCATGACGAGCGCCGCCCACGCGAGCAGCGACGCGGGGCCCGCGACCTCCGCCGCGAGCGCGGGCAATGCGATGACGCCGGTGCCGAGCACCGCGCCGATATAGAGCGCGGCGCCCTGGAGGATCGTGAGCGAGCCGGCACGGTGCGGCACGGTTGTGGCGCCGGGCTCGGCGGGGGCATTCATCGGTCGGGTCTCCTGATGGGCGGGTTCGAGTTCGCGTGCGTGTTCGCGCGCGGCCGGGCAGCGCGCCGCCGGCGCGCCGGTAGCGGGCGGCGAGCGGCGGGCTAGGCGCGCGGGCAACGCGAGCGGCGATGATAGTGGATCGCGGCGATTCCGGCGTGCCGGCGTTCAGTAGTTTGTTGTCATCGATCGGGATTGTTTCGTTGGGAGATGCGCAAGTGGGGGGCTTGCGCCGCGCGCGGCGTCTCAGGCGGTGGACGTGCTTCGGATGGGACAGACGTGCCTGACGACGCGCGCGGCGCGGCGTGTGCGGCGAGCGCGTCGGCCGCGGGCGGCTCGAAGCCCGCGAGGCGGGCGCGGATCACGTCGGCGAGCGCGGCGGCGGATTGCCTCGCGCATCGAGGCGGGGCGGCGGGGCAAGCGGCGGATCGGCCGCGAATCGGTCGGCGATGATGAGCGAAGGTGGGCGTGACCTGCCCCCTACAAACAGGGCCAGCCGGAGTCTAGTAAAGTTCGTTTTCGGAGAAGAAGACGAACATGAAGAAGCGCTTTACGGAACAGCAAATCATCGGGTTTCTGAAGGAAGCCGAGGCCGGTATGCCGGTCAAGGAACTGTGCAGGAAGCATGGGTTCAGTGACGCGTCGTTCTACACCTGGCGCGCGAAGTTCGGCGGCATGGAAGTCTCGGAAGCCCGCCGGCTCAAGGGCCTCGAGGTGGAGAATGCCCGACTGAAGAAACTGCTGGCCGAAGCAATGCTCGATATGGAAGCGTTGAAGGTTGTCGTCAAGGGAAAGCCCTGAGCCCGCAAGCCAAACGCGAAGCAGTGTTGGCGATTCGGGAGAAGGTCAACATCTCCGAGCGCCGCGCCTGCCGGCTTGTCGGGCTTTCTCGCAGCGTGCTGCATTACGACGCGAAGCCGGACCACGAGAATGAGGTGCTCGCGGCGCGTCTGGTGAAGTTGGCGCACGAACGTCGTCGATTCGGCTACCGCCGACTGCACGCCCTGGTGGAACGCGAAGGCACGCACGCCAATCACAAGCGCATCTATCGCCTGTACCGTGAGGCAGGGCTGGCTGTGCGGCGCCGTCGCAAGCGCCACGGCGTCATGATTGAGCGCGAGCAACTGGCATTGCCGGGCGCACCCAACGAGGTATGGTCAATCGATTTCGTGATGGATGCGCTTTCCAACGGCCGGCGCGTGAA
Organism: Burkholderia mallei ATCC 23344; assembly: GCF_000011705.1. Lineage (NCBI taxonomy): Bacteria > Pseudomonadati > Pseudomonadota > Betaproteobacteria > Burkholderiales > Burkholderiaceae > Burkholderia > Burkholderia mallei. Next base: position 1,015,091 of record NC_006349.2, read on the forward strand.
GTGCCTGACCGTCGTCGACGATTTCACGAAAGAGGCTGTCGACATCGTCGTCGACCATGGCATCTCAGGTTTGTATGTCGCTCGGGCATTGGACCGTGCAGCTCGCTTCCGTGGCTATCCCAAGGCGGTGCGAACAGACCAGGGACCCGAATTTACGAGCCGCGCGCTTGACCAGTGGGCGTATGCGAACGGCGTCACGCTGAAGTTGATTCAGGCGGGCAAGCCCACGCAGAATGCGTACATCGAATCGTTCAACGGCAAGTTCCGCGACGAATGCCTTAACGAGCACTGGTTCACGACGCTCGCGCACGCTCGGGCAGTCATCGCGGCATGGCGTCAGGACTACAACGAGCAAAGGCCGCACAGCGCACTGAACTACCTTGCGCCGTCAGAGTTTGCGGCGAAACATCGGGCAACCGCGGACGCTCCTGCCGCTTTCCAGGAGTTGGTTTAAAGGGACTTTGCTAGAAGCCCATTGGCCCTATCGAAGGGGGCAGGTCAGGCGGCCGCCGTCGGCGCGCGATGCGCGACGCACGGACGCGTGCTTCGCCAGCGGTGAGCGTGCGTGATCGGTGCGTGATCGGTGCGTGATCGGCGCATGATCGGTGCGCCGTCGGCGGGGCATCGGCGGCGCGTCGAGGCATGGCTCGCGCGTCGCCGGCGTGCGTTACCGATGCCGCGCGAGTCGCGCCCGCGCGCGGTCCTGCGCGAGCGCGTCGAGTTCGCGCGCGAACGCGAACTGCCCGCCGACGAGCGAGGCGATCGGCACGCCGTCGCGGAACAGGATCCGGTTGCCCGCGAGCGCGGGCACGCGTTCGCCGGGCAGCAGCGTGCCCGTCAGATTGAGCGGATCGGCGCCGCTCACGCACAGCATCAGCCCTTCGGCCGGCCGGCGGCGGAGCTCGCGCAGGATCGGGATCGCGTCGGGCAGCGCGAACTGTTCGCCCGCGAGGCCCGCGACGAAGCGGCCGCCGCGGATTTCGCCGCGCGCCTCGAGCCGCCGATAGACGGGCAGCAGCTCGCGCCAGCTCGGCATCCATTCGGCCTCGCATGCGAGGAGGCGCCAGAACGCGACGCCGTAGCGGCGCAGCAGCGTGCGCGCGACGTGCTCGAGCGCGGCGGGCGCGATCGCATGGCGGCCCGCTTGCGGCGGCGCGGCCCGCATCGCGCGCGCGATGCGGGCATCGGCTTCGGCGCCGTCTTCGCGCACGCCGCCGCGGCGCGCGGCTTCGGGGCCGGCGCCGGGCGTGCCGTCGCCGGACGGGGCATCGTCATCATTTGCGGCTTCGTCTTCGCTGCCGCCCTCGCCAAAATCGAGCGGCGCGAGCGGCAGCCGCTGCACGAGCGCCCAGCGCCCCGCGTCGTCCATCCCGCCGATCAGCGCGCCGCCGCGCCGTGCGCGCGACGGCCGCTGCGCGCCGCGCTGCGCGGCCGGCCGCAGCAGCGCGCGCAGGCCCGCGAAGCTGTCCGCGTTGACGAGGCCCGCGGCGACGAGCTCGCCGAGCGCGCGTTCGAGCTCGACGGGCAGCAGCCGCGCGTGCGCGGCCAGTTCGTCGAAGAACATCGCGCCGTACGCGGCGAGCGTCGCGCGCACGCGTTCGGCGCGTGCCGACAGCGCCGGCTGCGCGGCCGGATCGCGCAGCGCCTGCCAGATCGCGAGCTCGCGGCGCGGCAACAGCACGACGGGCGTCGTCTTCACCGGCGCGCTCGCGGCCTTCGCCGGCGCGCCGAGCCGCGTCCACGTCAGCTTGCCGGCGCGGCACGGCTCGTCGAGGCCGCCCGCCACGTAGTCGGCGAGCCGCGCGGGCAGGATTTCGTCCTCCCACGCGCTCGCGGCCGCCTCGAAACCTTCGAGCTGGTGGACGACCGCCGCGAGCGCGTCGCCGCCCAGGCCGCGCGTGTCGGGCGCGACGCGCTGCCAATGAAACAGGAAGCGCATGAAATCCGCGAGCTCGACGGGCTCGATCTCGCGCCGCAGGCGCTTGACCGTATAGCGATGGATGCGCGCGAGCAGGTGCCGCTCGCACCATTCGTCGTCGCGCGCGCCCGGCGTGAAGCGCCCGCGCATCACGTAGCCCTCGCGCTCGAGCGCGGCGAGCGCGATCGCGACCGACGCGGCGGGCAGCGCGAGCGGCGCGGCGAGCGCGGCGGCCGTGACCGGCCCGAAACCCGTGAGGCGCGCGCGGATCACGTCGACGAGCGCGGCCTCGGGCTCCCACGGCGCATCGAAGCCGGGCGGCGGGGCGAGCGGCGGGTCGAGCGCGACGTCCGCGCCGTACAGCGCGCGCATGCACGCGACGCGCTCGGCTGCGATCCACAGCCCGCGGCCGCCCGCGAGCGCGAGCCGCGCCGCGCGCCCGCCCGCCGCGAGCTGCGCGACGCACGCGCGCCAGCCGTCGTGCGACGCGATTTCGTCGTCGGCGATGCACGCGAGCCCGACGAGCGCATCGTGCATCTCGTCGGGCTCGCGCACGAGCGGCCACGCCTCGTCGCGCACCGCTTCGATCGCGCCCGCGTCGAGCGCGCCGAGATCGTCGGCCGATTCCGGGTCGCTCCAGCGCCGCGCGAGCACCGCCTGCGTGCGGCGCTCCTCGAGCGGCGCATCGTCGAGGAACGCGTACGGCTTCGCGTTCAGGATCTCGGCGGCGAGCGGCGAAGGCGCGGGCAGATCGCGCGCGACGAGCGCGACGTCGCCCGCCTCGATCCGCCGCAGCAGCGCGAGCCAGCCCTCGGTGTCCATCGCGTCGTGCAGGCAGTCGTCGAGCGTCTGGTCGACGAGCGGGTGCTTCGGCACCTCGCGCTCGCCGACGATGTTCTCCGCGCACGCGACCTGATCGGGGAACACCGTCGCGAGCAGATCCTCGCTCTTCATCCGCTGCAGTTGCGGCGCGACCTTGCGGCCGCCGGCGAAGCGCGGCAACGCGAGCGACGTCGTCGCGTTCCAGCGCCAGCGCGCGGCGAACAGCGGCGCGTCGAGCAGCGCCTGGATCAGCACGTGCTCGGCGCTCGACGCGCGCAGGTAGCGCCACACCTCGTCGAGCGCGAAGCTGTGCGCGTGCGACAGCGACAGGATCAGCGCGTCGTCGGTCGCGGCCGCCTGCAGCTCGAAGTTGAAGCTGCGGCAGAAGCGCTTGCGCAGCGCGAGGCCCCACGCGCGGTTGATCCGGGAGCCATACGGCGAATGGATCACGAGCTGCATGCCGCCCGATTCGTCGAAGAAGCGCTCCATCACGAGCGTGTCCTGCGTCGGCAGCGCGCCGAGCGCCGCGCGGGCGCGCGCGAGGTAATCGGCGATCTGCCGCGCGGCTTCGGCATCGAGGCCGAGCTCGCCCGTGAGCCACGCGAGCGCGGGCGCGAGGCGACGCGGCTCGGTGCGGAGTTCCGCCTCGGGGGGGACCGGCATCGCGGCGACGGTCGGCGCGGCGGCGGACGGGATGGCGGTAGACGGGGCGGCGGCGGATGGGGCGGCGCGCGCGCAGACGGCGGGCGGTGCGGCGGGCAGCGCAGCGGGCAAAGCGCGGCGCGCGAGGGCGGACGTGCCGTGCGGCGCGGCGGCGCGCGCACGCGCGCCTTGGCCGGCCGCGGCCGCTTCGCGCTCGGGCGCCGGCGCGGATGCGGCGTTCACCGGCAAGGCCGCACCCGCGCCGGCCGCATCGCCGTGCGCGAGCAGCGCGTCGAGCCGCGCGCGCAGCCGCGCGACGCCCGCCGACAGCTCGTCGCTGCGCGCGGGCGCCTCGCCGAGCCAGAACGGGATGTTCGGCGCCTGCCCGTGCGCATCCTCGACGCGCACGCGCCCCGTCTCGATCCGGATGATCCGGTACGACTGGTTGCCGAGCTGGAACACGTCGCCCGCGAGGCTTTCGACCGCGAAATCCTCGTTGACGGTGCCGATGTTCACGCCCTGCGGCTCGAGCAGCACCGCGTAGTCGGCGTTATCGGGAATCGTGCCGCCCGAGGTGACGGCCGCGAGCCGCGCGCCGCGCCGCCCGCGCACCGTGTGCGCGACGACGTCGCGGTGCAGGTACGCGGCGCGCGCGCCGCGCCGGCTCGTGAAGCCCTCGGCGAGCATCTTCAGCACCTCGTCGAACGTCTCGCGCGCGAGCGTCGCGTAGGGCGCGGCCTGCGTCACGCAGCGATAGAGCGCGTGCTCGTCCCATTCGCGGCAGGCGACTTCGGCGACGAGCTGCTGCGCGAGCACGTCGAGCGGCGCGCGCGGAATGCGCAGCACGTCGAGTTCGCCGAGCCGCACGCAATCGAGGAGCGCCGCGCATTCGACGAGTTCGTCGCGCGACAGCGGAAAGAGCCGCCCCTTCGGCACGCCGCCGATATGGTGCCCGGAGCGCCCGACGCGCTGCAGGAACGGCGCGATGCCGCGCGGCGAGCCGAGCTGGCAGACGAGCTCGACGTCGCCGATGTCGATGCCGAGCTCGAGCGAGGCCGTGGCGACGAGCAGCTTGAGTTTGCCGTGCTTCAGGCGCTGCTCGGCGTCGAAGCGATGTTCCTTCGCGAGGCTGCCGTGGTGCGCGGCGATCGCGTCCGCGCCGAGCCTGTCCGCCAGATGGCGGGCCGCGCGCTCGGCCATCCGGCGCGTGTTGACGAACACGAGCGTCGTGCGGTGCGCGGCGGCCAGCTCCGCGATGCGATCGTAGAGGCGCTCCCACACGTCGTTCGCCATCACGGGCTCGAGCGGCACGGGCGGCAATTCCAGCGCGAGATCGCGCGTGCGCGTGTGGCCGGTGTCGACGATCGCGCAATCGAGCGGTGCGTCGTCGCGGCCGCCGACGAGAAAGCGCGCGACCGCCTCGACCGGCTTTTGCGTCGCGGACAGCCCGATGCGCGGCAGCTTGCGGCCGACGAGCGCGTCGAGCCGCTCGAGCGACAGCGCGAGATGGCTGCCGCGCTTGGCGTTCGCGAGCGCGTGGATTTCGTCGACGATCACGGTGCGCGTGCTCGCGAGCATGCGCCGGCCCGATTCGGACGACAGCAGCACGTACAGCGATTCCGGGGTCGTGACGAGAATGTGCGGCGCGTGCTTGCGATGCGCGACGCGCTCGGCCTGGGTCGTGTCGCCGGTGCGCACGGCGGTGCGGATTTGCGGCACCGGCAGCCCGCGCCGCGCGATTTCGGCGGCGATGCCGGCGAGCGGCGCTTCGAGGTTCACGTGAATGTCGTTCGACAGCGCTTTCAGCGGCGACACGTAGACGACGAGCGTCTCGTCGGGCAGCGCGCCATCATGCGCGAGCGCGTCGCGCACGAGATCGTCGAGCGCGGACAGGAATGCGGTGAGCGTCTTGCCGGAGCCCGTCGGCGCGGCGACGAGCGTCGAGCGGCCGGCCTTGATGTGCGGCCACGCGAGCGCTTGCGCGCCGGTGGGCGCGGCGAACGTGTCGGAGAACCAGGCGGCGACGACGGGGTGGAACGCGTCGAGCGCGCCGGCGGCAGGGCGGGCGGGAGTGGCGTGCATCGCTAGCCTAGATGGGGGCGGGTGCGGGCGTCGCAAGGCTCGGCCCGGCGGATAGTGTGCCAGACGCGCGGACGGTTTGCAGACGCCCGGGGGGGCGGCGCGTGACGGAGGGCGGCATGGACGGGGGACGAGCCGCCCGCAGGAGGTGGGGCGGTTCTAGCGTGCGACTAACGGCAGGATGCTGCTGCGTGAACGGAGAGGCGATCGTGTCGGCGGCATGGGGGCGTGGCGCACGCGAACCCTGTACGGGACGAAAATGGTTGCGAAGGCGCGAGTCGCCTCGCAACGCCGGCAGCTCATCCGCATCCGGGGCGGCGGTGAACTGGTTTGGCGGACATCGGCGAGGTTTCGGACAAGGGCTGCGATTTCGACTTGGGCTGCGATTTCAGCGCCAACTTCGACGACGATTTCAGTGGCGATTTCGGCCGCGATTTCGGTTGAGACTGCGACGGCAACTTCAGCGGCAACTTCAGCGGCGCGCGATCGCCGTAGGCGATCGCGCGCCTGCCCTGACGATCGTCACGTCAGAACAACCAGTTCCGTAGCGTGCCGACCGGGTCGGTGAGCAGGCTCCCCGGATGGATGACGAGGAGCTGCAGCGATTCGATCGAGTGGGGGATGACCGCGATCCCATAGACGATGCGCACCGCGGCGAGCGCCACCATGACCTGCGCCGCGCGCGCCCAGAATCGTCGTCCGGTCGCGGCGATGTGCCGCGAGGCCGCGTGCCAGACGCCGACGATCCACCAGACATTGAGGAGCGACAGCGCGGCGTCGGCGAGTACCACCGGCGGGACGGCCGCCAGCGCGTTGGCGAGCGCGTCGTTGTCGCCCGGCCCCTGCCCTGGGTCGAGCAATTCGAACACCCGGGTCATCAGCACCTGGCTGCAGATCGTGCGCAGCGCGTAGATCGGCGCTTGGTTCAGCCAGAAGGAGACGGCGAGCGAGTAGCCGCCGCGCCAGTGCCGGACGATCCAGCGAAGCGGGCCGAAGCCCGGCAGCGGGCGCGGGGCGGGCGAAGGCGTCGTGATGTCGTCGGTCATGTTCTTGTGTGTCGTGTCGCGGACGATCCGGCCCGATCGTCGAAGGGCGCGGCGGGGCCGCGCTCGCCATTCTACCGAGCACCGCGCCGCGCACCGCGCGCGCCCGCGGCCGGCGTTCGGTTCGGCGAGCGTCGGCCGGATGGCCGCCGCTCGAGCGGACATCGGCGTCGCGCGCATCGAGCGGAGGCTCGCCGGCCGCGCAATCGACGGATGCGCGGTTGCCGATCGAGCCGCGATCGATCAGGCCGCGATGATCAGGCGATGGCAATCAAGCGGCGACGATCAAACGGACGTCGGCGGGACGACCGAGCCGACATGGCCCGACGGCGTCACACCGTGCGCAGCCAGCCGAGCCAGTGCGCGAGCGGCGCCGCGTGTCCCCACGCGGCTTGCGCGAGCCACAGCGCGCCCGCCCACGCGGCCGCGACGACGATCAGGTCGCAGTGCCCGCTGTTCCACCAGTTCAGCGAATGGCGCTTCCACAGCCACGGCACGCCGAGCGGGTTCGGCCAGTCGGCGATCAGGTGCACGAGGCCGCCGCACGCGAAGCCGAAGAGCGGCGCGGCCCAGGGGTGGCGGTGGCCGAGCGACCGGTACGCGAACGCCAGCAGCGCCGCCCATCCGACGCCCCAATGCGTGATGGTGCGATGCGTGACCCAGAGCCTCCGCGTGCGTCGCCACCACGCGATTTCGAGCCAGTCGGGCGCGGTGCCGCCCGCGACGCCCGCCGCGAACGCGGCAAGACTGTAGACGTGCCACGGGCCCGCCGCGCCCGCCTGCGCGACGAGCGCCGCCGCGACGAGCCCCGCGGCCCAGCCGCTTGCATGATGCGCTGCGTGTGATGCCATGCCGGTATTGCGTCGGCGTGCCGCCGAAATCGAAAAGGGGCGCTATCTTCGCAGATTTGGCGCCCGCTGCGCGAGCGGCGGCGAGGGAAATTCTCGGAGCGATCGGTGCATTCGAACGAGTAGTTGCAAGCGCAGCGACGCTTGCACGGGGCGTGTCGGGGCGTGTTCCGTTCGGCCGGCGTCTCCGTCGCGCCGGATGTAGGCGTTTCGCGAGGGCGTGACAGGGCGTCGATACAAATGTCTGGATGCAACTAACCACATGAATTAAACGGTCGGCGCGATGATTGCGGCGCGTGGTGCGACGGCGGCGCGCCGGAGCCGGTTCGTCGGCGCGCGAGCGGCAGCCCCGCGCGGCGGCGATTTGAGCCGAGGCGGGGTCCTCCGGCCGGCATGCGGCGCGGCGGGCGTCGCCGCATCCGTGTGCCAGGCTTTGCCGGATCGGCTCGCTTCAAGTCGGCCCAGCTCAGTCGAGCGGGGGACTGGTCTCTGGCTCTGGCTCTGGCTCTGGCACGGCTCTGGCACGGCTCTGGCACGGCTCTGGCACGGCTCGATGCGATGCGCAACGCAACGCAATTCGAGACGATGCTCCCCCGCCCAATACGATCCGGGCCGCCCCCGCCGCCTGCATTTCCGCCACCGCCACGGCCCCCGCCATCGCGTCCGCGTCCGTTACCGCCGCACGCGCAGCGGGCCGCCTCGACGCGCTGCGCCGCATCCGCTGCAACGCTTGCCGCCCGCGCGCGGACCGCTCGCTCGCCGGCATGCCTACGAAACCCCATTTTTGTATACGCGCGCGGCCATGCTATAAGCCTATTCGTCGGACTTTCGTGCCACAATTAGCAAGGAGATCGAAATGGGAGACATCCAATGAATGCAACGAATCGTTTCAAGTCGACGGTGCTCGCCGCGCTCGTGAGCTCGGCGCTCGCCGGTTTTCTGCCGAGCGCGCCCGCCCATGCGAAGGGCCCGCAGCAGCGCGTCGTGCTGGACGGCTCGGCCGTCGCGGTCGCCGACAAGTACAGCGCCGACGCGGCCGAGGAGATCTTCAGGCAGGGCGGCAACGCGGTCGACGCCGCGGTCGCGATCGCCTTCACGCTCGCCGTCACCTATCCGGAGGCGGGCAACATCGGCGGCGGCGGCTTCATGACCGTCTACATGGGCGGCAAGCCGTACTTTCTCGACTATCGCGAGCGCGCGCCGCTCGCCGCGACGAAGGACATGTATCTCGACAAGGACGGCAACGTCGTCAAGGGCATGAGCCTGTACGGCGATCGCGCGGTCGGCGTGCCCGGCACGGTGGCCGGGATGTGGGAGGCGCAGAAGCGCTTCGGCAAGCTGAAGTGGAAGCAGGTGATCGCGCCCGCGATCCGTTACGCGCGCGACGGCTTCGTTGTCGACGAGCAGCTCGCGCAGCGTGGCGTCGACGCGTCGAAGGAGTTCGGCGGCAAGACGAACTTCGATCAATACTTCAGCGGCCTGAAGGCGGGCGCGACCTTCAAGCAGCCGGAGCTCGCGGCGGTGCTCGCGCGCATCGCGAACGATGGCGCGAAGGATTTCTACGACGGCAAGACGGCCGACCTGATCGCCGCATCGATGAAGAAGGGCGGCGGCCTGATCACGAAGCAGGATCTCGTCCAGTACAAGGCGGTGTGGCGCCAGCCGGTCCAGGCGAACTGGAACGGCTATCGCGTGATCACCGCGCCGCCGCCGAGCTCGGGCGGCATCGGCCTCGTGCAGTTGCTGACGATGAAGGCGGACCGCAAGGCCGATTTCGACGGCGTCGCGCTCAATTCGCCGCAATACGTGCATCTGATCGCCGAGATCGAGAAGCGCGTGTTCGCCGATCGCGCGCAGTACCTCGGCGATCCGGATTTCTACAAGGTGCCCGTCGCGCAGTTGACCGACGCCGCGTACATCGCGAAGCGCGCGGCCGAGGTGAATCCCGAGAAGCCGTCCGACACGAAGAGCGTGCTGCCGGGCCTCGGCACGTCGATGCCGGAGAAGGCCGAGACGACGCATTTCTCCGTCGTCGACAAGTGGGGCAACGCGGTGTCGAACACGTACACGATCAACGGCTACTTCGGCTCGGGCGTCGTCGCCGAAGGCACGGGCATCGTGCTCAACGACGAGATGGACGATTTCTCCGCGAAGCCGGGCGTCGCCAACATGTTCGGCGTCGTCGGCAGCGACGCGAACGCGATCGAGCCGAAGAAGCGGCCGCTGTCGTCGATGTCGCCGACGGTCCTCACGAAGGACGGCAAGGTCGCGCTCGTGATCGGCACGCCGGGCGGCTCGCGGATCTTCACGTCGATCTTCCAGGTGATCACGAACCTGTACGACTTCAAGATGCCGCTGAAGGACGCGGTCGGCGCGATGCGCTTTCACCACCAGCTGCTGCCGCCGAACACGATCTTCTGGGAGCCGTACCACTCGATCGACGGCGAGCTGGCGAAGGGCATCGAGGCGAAGGGCTACACGCTCAAGGGCCAGGATTTCAGCGGCGACATCCAGGCGATCCGGATCGACGGCAAGACGCCCGAGGCGGTGTCCGATCCGCGCGGCCGCGGCGTGTCGCGCGTGATCCGGTAAGCGCGGCGCGCCGGCGTGCCGAAGCCGCGGCGCGCCGGCGCGAGCACGAACGGGCCGGCGAAAGCGCGGCGCGCCGACCGTGGCGCGCCGCGCTTTCGTGCTTTCGGCGCGCTTTCGGTTTGAGCGCCGGCCCGGCTTCTCTCACGCGCTCGCGCGCGTCACGCCCACGCCGCCGCGCGGCCGCACCGCCACACGCTCATTCGCTCTTCTGATCGGCGGGCGCCGCGTTGCTCGCGAGGAAGCTGTCGACCGCGACGAGCGACTGCTCGTCCAGCGTGCCGAGAATGCCCTTGAGCTTCAGCTGGAGCTTCAGCGCGTCGAGGTAGCTCTCGAACAGCTTCTGGCGGATGTTCGAGATGTCGGTGCGCAGGTTCAGCGTCTCGTACGTCGTGCTGTAGCCGACCTGGTGCGCCTTCATCGACGAATCGTACGCGAGCCGCGCCGCCTGCAGCGATTGCTGCAGCGCGCGGATCCGCGTGCCGATCGACTGCAGCGCCGCGAGCGTCTCGCGATGATCGGTGCTCAGTTGCTGCTCGACCTCGCGCAGCCGGTTCTGGTACTGCGTCGCGACGTGGTCGGCCTCGATCTTCCGGTAGTGCACGCTGCCGCCCGAGAAGATCGGAATCGTCACCTGCACGCCGACTGCGCTCTGGTGGAAGTCGTTCTTGTCGGTGAGGCCGCGCAGGTTCGGATTGAGGCCGCGCGAGTACGTCGCGAACAGGTCGACGCTCGGCAGGTGCTCCGCGTTGATGCGCTTGGACGCGAGCCGCGCGACGCGCAGGTCGCGATACGCCTGCTGGTACGACGGGTTGTCCTGCGGCTGGTAGTCGCCCGTCGGAATGCGCGGCGACGTGCCGTGCATCGCGAGCCGCGGCCAGCGCGTGAAGTCGATCGCGGAGCCGAGCAGCGTCTCGTAGCGGGCGCGCCGCGCCTCGACGTCGGTGCGCGCGAGCGCCTCGTCCGACTGCGCGAGGCTCCTGCGCGCCTCGATCTCGGCCGTGTCGCCGATGGTCTTCATGCCGAGCTGCGCCATGCGGCGGGTATCGCTCTCCAGGCGCGTGAGCGCGCCGACCTCGTCGTCGGCGAGCTGCAGCTTCTCGCGTGCGGACAGCAGATCGAAGCACGCGTTCGCGACGCGCATGATCAGCTCCTGCTTCGCGACTTCGAGCTGCTGCCGCGCGGATTCCTCGAATTCCTTCGCGCGGCTCATGTCGTACAAATACGGCATGTTGAACAGCGCCTGCGAGAGCTGCGCGGCGCCGTACGCGGCGGTGCTGTTGCCGCTCACGTCGATGCCGAACAGGTTCGCGTGCGTGCCGTAGCGGCCCCATTCGAGCTGCGCGCTCACCTGCGGCAGCATCTGCGCGCGCGCCTGCGGAAACTTCTGCCGCGCGGCGTCGTATTCCGCCCGCGCCTGGAGAAATTTCGGATCGTTCGATATTGCGTGCTGATAAGCCTCGTCGAGACAGAACGCACGTGCGGATTCGGAACCGGTGCCGAGTGCGGCAAGCACCGCGCAAACGGTAACGTAGGCCACATTGGCGCGAAGCCGAAAAGATTTTGTCGTTAAGTGAAAACCCGCATGCCGAAATTTAGACGAGGCACCCAAATTCTCTGTTTCAAACATCTCCGTCTCCATCTCCTGCCTTGTGTCAAGTGGTCCGGGACACAAATTAAACGTTTTAAATATCGAGTTGAAACGCATGCATCTTTTTGGTGAATTCAGGATCGTCAAAAACCGATATAAGACGGGACCGGCCATCTTGTTTCCAACTTGAGTGCATGATAGCCTGATTCCGGCTTGTAATCGCAGCGATAAAAAATAAACGTCGTTCGGTTATTTACGGCCATTGGTATTATTAGAGAAGTCTTGACGTCGTCTTTATTCTTTACGAGGAGATAGTTATGAAGGTCATGACGATGGAGCAGGCCAAGGTGGTCAACGGCGGCGGCCCGATCAGCTCGCTGGGCACGCTGGCGGCGGCATCCGGTCCGCTGTTCACGGCGCTCGGCCAGTTCATGCCGACGCTCGGCGGCTATCTGCAGAACCCGAAGAACTTCAATAGCAACGGCAAGTAAGCGCTAGCCGTCGCATTTGCGCGGGGAGGCGCCCCCCGCGTAAAGTCATCTGAAGTTCAAGCTGTAAAACGGTAATCCGTGGCCAATCGAGATACAAAAACATCATTCATTCGCTTTGGTTGGCAATCGGAGGAAATGATCAGATCAGGAGACAGTGATGTCGAGGCAGCTCCGAATGGGGTCGTCCGCGCAGGCGGATGCGGATTCGGCTCGATGACATCGCTACCAAGCGTAAAGGCCACCCTGATGCAAGCCATATCAGAACAGCAGGCCCGTGCGATCCGCGGTGGAGGCTCCGCGTACGCGAACTCGGCCGCCTACACGGTTTCCCTCGCGAATCAGTCGATCACGCCCGTCGTCAACGGGCTCCTGAACGAGTACCAGACCCAGGCCGTCAACCAATTCAAGATGGCGCTCGGCTCCGGCAGCTGACGCCGGTCTCGCGCATCGTCTCTCGCCGTGTCCCGCCCCGTGCGGGGCGCGCGTTCACGCCGCGCTCGCGCGAAGGCCTCGGGCCGGATCGCGACGCGCGCGGCCCGGCATCGTCGTGTCCAGCGATTCGCAAGCTATGTGGTTCAATACAAATAAAGTCAGGCCCATTCTTCAGGACGAGGTGACCGAATGCGGTCTCGCGTGCCTTGCGATGATCGCGACCTGGCACGGCCGGGACACGACGTTGCGCACGCTGCGCAACCGGTATCCGGTCAAGATCGACTCCGGCCTGTCGTTCTTCGATCTGATGGAGATCGCGAACGACCTCGGCATGCGCGCGCGCGGGCTCCAGTTCGAGGCGAACGAGATCGACGCGCTGAAACTGCCCTGCATCCTGCACTGGGGGATGAACCACTATGTCGTGCTGACGAAGGTCTGCTACGGCAGCGTGCACATCGTCGATCCGGCGCTCGGCGAGACGAAGCTGCCGCTCGCGCAGGCGCTCACGCAGATCACGGGCTACGCGCTCGAGCTCAATCCGGACATCGGCTTCAAGCACGTCGGCACGTCGGACAAGATTCGCCTGGGCGACTATCTGGTGGGCCTCACGGGCATCCGCAAGAGCATCCTGCTCGGCGTCGCGGGCGGCATCGCCGCGCAGTTGCTGCTGCTGCTCGGGCCTTCGTACGTGCAACTGACGATCGACGAGGCGCTGAAGAAGACCGACGTCGACATCCTGTACCTGTTGACGATCCTGTTCGGCATCGTGTTCCTGTTCGACACGCTGTACGCGAACCTCGTCGGCAACATCAAGAGCTACCTGCGCAACATCGTGTCGCAGCAGCTGTCCGCGAACATGGTCGGCCATCTCGCGCGGCTGCCGATCGGCTATTACCTGTTCCACAACACGGGCGATTCGATCTCGCGCGTGTCATCGGTGTCGGAAATCGGGCGGTTCCTCGTCGACGGGCTGATCGGCGGGCTGCTCAACGTGTTCACGTGCGTGATCACCCTCGTGCTGATGCTGTACTACAGCCCGGTGCTCGCCGGCATCAGCCTGGCGGGGATGGTGCTGTTCGCGCTGTCGCGGCTCGCGATCCAGCCGCAGCTGCAGGATGCGATGTCGCAGATCCTCACGCGCGGCGCCGAGGCCGACGCGCTCCTCATCGAGAACATCCGCTCCGCGCATTCGATCAAGCTGCTGTCGTCGGAGACCTCGCGCAGCAGCCTGTGGGTGAACGCGTTCACGCAGAAGCTGCAGGCGGTGCGCCAGCAGGAGCGGCTGCAACTGCTGTTCGACGCGATCTCGAAGGGCATCGTTCACGTCGAGCAGCTCGTGATCGTCACGTACGGCGCGTGGCTCGTGATGCACGGGCAGAGCACGATCGGCATCATCTACGCGTTCATCCAATACAAGAACCTGTTCGCCGACAAATTCGTCGATTCGATCCAGCTCTACGTGCGGCGCAAGGTGCTGCAGGTCCACATGGACCGCGTCGCCGACGTGCTGCAGACCGAGACCGAGGAGCCCGCGCCCGACGCGCCGGTGCGCTCGATCGAGCATTTCGACGGCTCGCTGTCGATTCGTGCGCTGACGTACACGCCGAAGGGCGGCCGCCGCGCGATCCTCGAAGACGTGAACCTCGACGTGCCGGCCGGGGCGAAGATCGCGATCGTCGGGCGCACCGGCAGCGGCAAGACGACGCTGTTGAACCTGATCTGCGGGCTGTACCCGCCGGCGCCCGGCGCGCTGTTCGTCGGCGGCGTCGATTTGTCCGAGGTGAACCTGAGACTCTACCGCAAGCATGTCGCGGCGGTCACGCAGTCGGACCAGCTGTTTCGCGGCACGATCCGCGACAACATCACGAACTTCGCGCCCGCGCCGCGCTTGGGCGCGATGCACGAGGCCGCGCGCCTCGCATGCATCGAGCGCGACATCGACGTGCTCGACAACCGCTACGACACGCCGCTCGGCGACACGCAGAAGTTCCTGTCGGCGGGCCAGATGCAGCGGCTGCTGATCGCGCGCGCGCTGTATTGCGAGCCGCGGCTTTTGATTCTCGACGAGTTTTCTTCGAATCTCGATCAGGCGACGACGCACGAGATCTGCCGCAACGTGCTGACGCTGCCGTGCACGATCGTGCTCGTCACGCACGACGCGTCGATCCTGTCGATGGTCGATCGCATCTACGAGATGCGCGACGGCCGCCTCGCCGATATCACGCCCGCGCGGCAGCCGGAGCCGGAGGTGCAGAAATGACGCTGATGCGGCTCTTCCTGTTCAACGCGTTCTCGTATTGCTTCCTCCTGCGGCGGGTGGTCAAGCGCATCGCGCTCGGCCGCTCGCCCGCGCGCGGGCTCGGCATGATGCGCTGGTGCGCGGGCGTGTGCCTGCGCCTGTTTCCGTCGATTCGCGGCTCGATCGAGATGTCGGTGCGGCACATGCTGAGCGCGCATCTGAACGACGATCCGGTGCGCATTCGCGGCGTCGCCGACGGTATCGTGCGCGAGCTGTTCGAGGCCGAGGTCGCGGGGCTGATGCTGCGCTCGCACAGCATCGCTTCGATGAAGACGCTGATCGACCGGATGGAGTGCGAAGGCGAGGGCGTGCTGCGCGCGGCGCTCGCGCGAGGCGGCCCGCTGATGCTCGCGGGGCTGCACTTCGGCAACCTGATGCTGTACGTGTCGAAGCTGCGGCTGATGATTCCCGATGACCGCAAGATGATGATCGTGATGCACAAGGACGCGCCCGGCGCGTTCTTCGACGACGCGCAGCGCCTCGTCCAAGAGTACGGCGCGGGCAAGATCGAGCTGATCGACATCGAGCAGCGCGTGCATCTGCGCCGGCTCGTCGCGGGCCTGCGCAAGGAAGCGCCCGTGTTCCTGCTGTTCTCCGATTTGCACGGCCGCTTCGGCAAGACCAACGCATGCCGGCTCGGCGGGCGCTGGGTGCGGCTCGCGGGCGGCGGCGTGAAGCTCGCGGTCGAGCACGACATTCCGATGCTCGTGTCGTACGCGACGGGCGTGCCGTTTCGCGACGCGTGCAAGGTGCATTTCGTCGAGCTCGACGCGCGGCCCGCGCCGCGGATGCTCGGCGTCGCCGACGACGCGTCGCGCGTCGCGGCGGCCCACCAGCGGATCGCCGACAAGCTCGAGGAAGCGCTCGTGAAGCAGCCCGAGCAGTGGCACTTCTGGGAGCACTTCACGCCGTACCTGATGCCATCCCCGTTGCTCGAGCAGAACGCGCGCGCCGCCGCGCAGACGCTGCGCAGCGCCTGACGAGGCTCGCCCATGCCTATCCGGATGAACGCTCTGAGAGAGCAGAAGACGCCGCGCAAGCTCACGCGCGGCACGACGTTCGGCACCGTGATCAACGGCGTGGTCGACGTGCCGATTTCGATGCGCTTTTTCTGCTATCTGTCGATCATGATGTTCGCGATGTTCATCGTCGCGCTCGTGCGCCTCACCTACGCGAACACCGAGAGCGTGATGGGGATGCTCACGCCGCGCTCGGGGCTGATCGGCGTCGGCGCGCCGCCCGGATGGGCGGTGCGCGAGGTGTTCGTCGCGAAGGACCAGCACGTGAAGGCCGGCCAGAAGCTCTTGAGCGTCACGCGCGACACGAGCTTCGTGTCGCAGGCGAACAACGTGCAGGGCATGCGCGAATCGATCAAGCGGCAGCGCGTGGAGGTCGGTCAGCAGATCGACGCGGCGAAGCTCGAATATCAATCGACGATCCAGCAGATCAACCAGCAGATCGCCGCGTTCGACGAGAGCCGCGGGCTGATCGACAAGCAGATCCAGGACCAGAAGCGGATCGTCTCCGAATACCAGGAGCGGCGCGACCGCGTGAAGCAACTGCTCAACGAGCAGGTGGTCACGCTCGAGCAGTACAACCAGGTCAACACGCAATACCTGCAGGCGAGCCAGGCGTACCAGGACCTGATGCTGCGCCGCGCCGACCTCGCGAAGAACGCGATGAAGCTGCGCGGCGATCTCGAAACCGTGCAGAGCAAGTACGACGGCTCGAACGCCGAGCTAAAGATCAAGCAGGAAGAGCTGAACTCGAAGGAATACAACATCGACGAGAGCGTGAACCAGGTGCTGTACGCGCCCGCCGACGGCCAGATCGTGCGGCTCGACGTCGTGCAGGGCAGCGTGATCGATCCGCCCGGCACGCGCGTGGTCGAGATCCTGCCGGCGAAGGCGGACGGGCTCATCGCCGAGCTGTACATTCCGTCGTCGAAGGCCGGCTTCGTGAAGCCGGGCCAGGAAGTGAAGCTCGCGTACGGCAGCTATCCGGTCGAGAAGTTCGGCACCTATCGCGGCAAGCTGCTGTCGGTGTCGCCCGTCGCGTTCACCGCGAAGGAGCTGAATCTGCCCGCCGACAACGGCGCGCCGCAGACTTACTTCAAGAGCTGGGTCGAGCTTGTCGACCGCAAGCCGGCGTTCGAAGGCAAGGCGCTCTCGCTGAAGGCCGGCATGACGCTCAGGGCGGACATCGTGCTCGAGAAGCGCACGCTGCTCGAATGGCTGTTCGAACCGTTGTATCGGATCCGGCAGCGGATATTCGGTACGCCCGCGTGACGGCCGGTGCGTAATGGGTGACAAGCATCGTCGTCGACGTGCGCGCCGCGACTGGCGCGCTCCGGTGTCCTGCTGGCTCGGCGCGACGCTGCTCGCGTGCGCGTGGTCCGCGCATGCGCAGGACAGCGGCGCGGCCAGATGGCGCGACGGCGCGGACGGCATCGGCTTCTTTCCGGGCGGCGACGCGCCCGGCTTCGACGCGCGCGCGTGGGGGGCGGTGCCGGGCGACGCGCGTCGCGCCGCGGCGAGCGACGCGCGCAACGGAGCCGCCGCGTCGGCGGGATCGGAGGCCACGGCGGCGGCGCCCGCCGCGGATGCGAACGCGGCGCCGGCGCGCAAGCTCACCGAAGAAAGGATCACGCTCGGCGAGCGCGTCGCGCCGGTGGCCGACGCCGCGCGGCGCGTGCGAGCCGACGGCGACGACGGCATCGGCTTCGCCGACGCGCCCGGCGGGCCGCCGGCGGGCGGCGCGACGCCTTCGGCCGCGTGCGACGACGGCGCATGCGTGCCCGACGGCGGCGACGCAGGCCGCGCGCCGCGCCGCCCGCCGGCGCGACGCCGCGCTTCATCGCCGGCGTGCGCTACGACCGGATGCCGTACGAACTGCATCCGATCGACCCGGAGCGGCTGCCCGATTTGCCGGAGGCGCAGGGCCCGACGCTGCTCGAGCAGTTGCAGGGCGACGACAGCAACATGATCGGCGTCGGCTGGCACTACGTGCTGTCGACGGGGCGCTCGACACCCGTGACGACGTCGACGGCGGCGCTCGGCATCGGCAGCTTCGCGAATCCGGGCTCCGCGGTGTCGATCAGCAACACGAACACGCCGGCGTTCACGTTCACGCATTTCTTCGGCGAGCACGTCGCGGCCGAGATCGTCGCAGGGATTCCGCCCGAGCTGACGATGCGCGGGCACGGCAGCATCGGGCTGCCGTTCGACAAGATCTTCCCGGGCGTGCAGGGGCGGCTGCCGCTCGTCGATCTCGGCAACACGCAGAGCAACCCGCTCGGCACGACGCGCGCGTGGCTCGGCTCGGCCGTGTTCAAGTATTACCTCGGCAAGCGCGAGGACCGGCTGCGGCCGTACGTCGGCCTCGGCCTCAGCTACACGCGCTTCACGAACACGAACCTGAACCCGGTGTTCGCGCACAAGCTCGCATCGCTCGGCGGCCTGCTGTCGGCGGGCATCTCGCTCGGCGATCTGCAATCGCTGCTCACCGATTCGGGCGCGCTCGACCGGCTGCTGCAGGCGGGCGCGAACCTGATCCTGCCGAACGGCGTGCGCGCGACGGCGGACGTGAAAAGCGCGTGGACGCCCGTGTTCGTCGTCGGCGCGAACTATCAGCTCACGCGTCAGCTGTCGCTGTCGACCGCGCTGTCGTACATCCCGCTGAAGGCGGCGATCACGGTCAACATCAACGATACGAAGGGCATCCTCGCATCGAACACGACGACGCTTTCCGCGAACGTGCTGCTCTGCACGATGCTGCTCAATTTCCGGTTCTGAACCGCGCGGCACGCGCTTGGCCGGCGATCGGCAGCAGCCGCCGCGCGGTGCTTTGCACCGACGATCGCCGCGCGGCCGGCCGGGGAGCGCGGCGGAACGCCCGGCGGCCGGCAGGCGATCAACGGGCGGCCCGCGCGCGATCAACCGAGCGCTCGCCCAGGGCCCGCCGGGGCGGTTCATCGAGCACCCGGCCAAGCGTCGATCAAGTCTCCAACCGGGCCCCGGCCGGGCTGCCAACCGAGGCCCGACCGAGGCCCGACCGAGGCCCAACCGGGCTCCCCAACCAAGCTTCCAACCAAGCTCCCAACCAAGCTCCCATGACCTGCCCCCTACAAACAGGGCCAGCCGGAGTCTAGTAAAGTTCGTTTTCGGAGAAGAAGACGAACATGAAGAAGCGCTTTACGGAACAGCAAATCATCGGGTTTCTGAAGGAAGCCGAGGCCGGTATGCCGGTCAAGGAACTGTGCAGGAAGCATGGGTTCAGTGACGCGTCGTTCTACACCTGGCGCGCGAAGTTCGGCGGCATGGAAGTCTCGGAAGCCCGCCGGCTCAAGGGCCTCGAGGTGGAGAATGCCCGACTGAAGAAACTGCTGGCCGAAGCAATGCTCGATATGGAAGCGTTGAAGGTTGTCGTCAAGGGAAAGCCCTGAGCCCGCAAGCCAAACGCGAAGCAGTGTTGGCGATTCGGGAGAAGGTCAACATCTCCGAGCGCCGCGCCTGCCGGCTTGTCGGGCTTTCTCGCAGCGTGCTGCATTACGACGCGAAGCCGGACCACGAGAATGAGGTGCTCGCGGCGCGTCTGGTGAAGTTGGCGCACGAACGTCGTCGATTCGGCTACCGCCGACTGCACGCCCTGGTGGAACGCGAAGGCACGCACGCCAATCACAAGCGCATCTATCGCCTGTACCGTGAGGCAGGGCTGGCTGTGCGGCGCCGTCGCAAGCGCCACGGCGTCATGATTGAGCGCGAGCAACTGGCATTGCCGGGCGCACCCAACGAGGTATGGTCAATCGATTTCGTGATGGATGCGCTTTCCAACGGCCGGCGCGTGAAGTGCCTGACCGTCGTCGACGATTTCACGAAAGAGGCTGTCGACATCGTCGTCGACCATGGCATCTCAGGTTTGTATGTCGCTCGGGCATTGGACCGTGCAGCTCGCTTCCGTGGCTATCCCAAGGCGGTGCGAACAGACCAGGGACCCGAATTTACGAGCCGCGCGCTTGACCAGTGGGCGTATGCGAACGGCGTCACGCTGAAGTTGATTCAGGCGGGCAAGCCCACGCAGAATGCGTACATCGAATCGTTCAACGGCAAGTTCCGCGACGAATGCCTTAACGAGCACTGGTTCACGACGCTCGCGCACGCTCGGGCAGTCATCGCGGCATGGCGTCAGGACTACAACGAGCAAAGGCCGCACAGCGCACTGAACTACCTTGCGCCGTCAGAGTTTGCGGCGAAACATCGGGCAACCGCGGACGCTCCTGCCGCTTTCCAGGAGTTGGTTTAAAGGGACTTTGCTAGAAGCCCATTGGCCCTATCGAAGGGGGCAGGTCAAGCGACGCGTACGCGCACGCGGTGAAGGTGCAGGCCGAGCGCGGCCTCACGTTCGTCCATCCGTTCGACGATCCGTACGTGATCGCGGGCCAGGGCACGGTCGCGATGGAGATCCTGCGCCAGCATCAGGGGCCGATTCACGCGATCTTCGTGCCGATCGGCGGCGGCGGGCTCGCGGCGGGCGTGGCCGCGTACGTGAAGGCGGTCCGCCCGGAGATCAAGGTGATCGGCGTGCAGACCGACGATTCGTGCGCGATGAAGCAATCGCTCGCGGCGGGCCGGCGCGTCGAGCTCACCGAGGTGGGGCTCTTCTCCGACGGCACCGCGGTCAAGCTCGTCGGCGAGGAGACGTTCCGCCTCTGCGCGGCGTATCTCGACGAGGTCGTGACCGTCGATACCGACGCGCTTTGCGCGGCGATCAAGGACGTGTTCCAGGACACGCGCAGCGTGCTCGAGCCGGCCGGCTCGCTCGCGGTGGCGGGCGCGAAGCGGTATGCGGAGCAGGCGGGCATCGAGGGCGAGACGCTCGTGGCGGTTACCTCCGGCGCGAACATGAATTTCGACCGGATGCGCTTCGTCGCCGAGCGCGCCGAGGTGGGCGAGGCGCGCGAGGCGGTGTTCGCGGTGACGATTCCCGAGGAGCGCGGCAGCTTCAAGCGCTTCTGCGCGCTCGTCGGCGAGCGCAACGTGACCGAGTTCAACTACCGGATCGCCGATGCGCGATCGGCGCATCTCTTCGTCGGTGTGCAGATCGGGCATCGCGGCGATTCGGCGACGATCGCGGCGAGCTTCGTCGCGCACGGCTTCGGCACCGTCGATCTGAGCGGCGATGAGCTCGCGAAACAGCACGTGCGACACATGGTGGGCGGGCGCTCGCCGCTCGCGCACGACGAGCGGCTGTTCCGCTTCGAGTTTCCCGAGCGGCCCGGCGCGCTGATGAAGTTCCTGTTGTCGATGGCGCCCGACTGGAACATCAGCCTGTTCCATTACCGCAATCAGGGCGGCGACGCGAGCTCGATCCTCGTCGGCCTGCAAGTGCCGCGGGCGGACCACGCGGCGTTCGATCGCTTTCTCGCGGCGCTCGGTTATCCGTATCGCGAGGAAACCGGTTATCCCGCCTATCGGTTGTTTCTCGGTTGACGTTCGCCGCGCCGGCCGCGCGCGGGCGCCGGCGCGTAGGCGGCGTCGCGTCCGCGGGATGCGTCGCCCGCGGCTCGCGGCTCGGCGTCGCGCCCGCGCGCGCCTTCGCGTTCGTCCGGGTTCCCGACGGCGCGTTCGTCGTCGCGCAGGCCCGGCGCAGACAGCCGCTCGCCGAGCGCGAACAGCGAGCGGAACAGCGTCGCGAAATCGTCCGGGCCCATCGGCAGCGGGCTTTGCTGCGCGCCGACGAAGCACAGGTAGGCCACCTGCGCGAACAGCGCCGCATCCGCCTCGCTGCGCAGCGTCTGCCGGCAGAACGCATGCGCGGCGGCGAGGCGCGCGCGATCCGCGCGGCGCTGGAATTCGGCGACGAGCGGCTCGTGCAGCGACCAGGTCCGGATTGCCGCCTCGCGGCGCGGATTCATCTGCGACGCGGCGGCCAGATACCGGTCGAGCGCCGCCTCGGGCGGGCCGCCGGCTTGCAGCAGCGCGATCGCCTGCGTCGTGTACGCGGCTTCCCATTCGGCGAGCAGCGCGAGCACGAACGCCTTTCGGCTGCCGAAGTGGTGATAGAACGCGCCGCGCGTGACGCCCAGGCGTCGCGCGAGGCGGTCGGCCGACACGCCTTGCGCGCCTTCGTCGTCGAGCGCGGCGAGGCCCGCCGCGATCCAGTCCGTTCGTGTCGTTCTTGCCATGAAAACGTACAGGCTTTGTATGGTCCGATCGTGGCGGCTATTGTACGGCCTCGTTCAACCCTCGTCGCCGCGCTCGCCATGCATGTACTCGTCGTCGGAGCAGGAATCGCCGGGCTCGCCGCCGCCTGGCAACTGAAACGGGGCGGATGCGACGTGACCGTCGTCGAGGCCGCCGAACGCGCGGGCGGCCGCATTCGCAGCGCGCCGTTCCACGGCCATGTGATCGAATGCGGCGCGCAGTTTCCGTCCTCCGGCTATCGGCACTTGATGCCGCTCTTCGGCGAGGCGGGGCTCGATGCGCAACTCGTGAAGACCTCGCCGTGGGCGGCGTTCGAGCATCGCGGGCGGCTCTTTCGCGTGCATGCGCGGCGGCCGTGGACGATCCCCGCGAGCGGCCTGCTCGGCTGGCGCGACAGCGTGCGCGTGAGCCGGGCGCGCGCTGCGCTGCTCGCGCGGGTTCGCGCGCTCGATCCGAACCGCTATGCGGCGTTCGCGGAATTCGACGATGCCGACGCGGCCCACTGGGCGGAACGCGCGTTCGGGCGCGCGGCGGTCGACGCGATCTTCGCGCCGATGATTCACGGGCTGTATTTCCAGCCGCTGCGCGGCGCGTCGCGCGCGCTGCTCGCGGCCGTCACCGGCTTCGACGGCGCGGATACGCTCGCGGTCGCGGGCGGCTGGCAGACGCTGCCCGTCGCGCTCGCGGCCCGGCTCGACGTGCGCTACGGCACGCGGGTCGATGCGCTGTCGGCGCACGCGAACGGCGTCGACGCGTGCGTCGGCGATCGCGCGCTGCGTTTCGACGCGGCGATCGTCGCGACGCCCGCGACCGTCGCGCGCCGCCTCTGGCGCGGGCAGACCGACGCGCAGCGCGCGCTGCTCGCGACGGGCTATGCACGCTGCGCGCACGTCGCGTTCGGCCTCGCGCCGGGCTGGCGCGCGCCTGCGCGGCTGCGCCGCGTGTACGGCGCGCTGCTGTCGCCGCACGCGCGACGCGTCGCGGCGCTCACGTTCGAGCGCGGGCGCGGGATCGGCGACGGGCAGGGCGAGGTCGTATCGGCGATGCTCGGGCATGCGGGCGCGAGCGCGCTGCGCTATGCATCGGACGACGAGATCGCGCGCGTCGCGCTCGACGACCTGCGCACGCTGTTGCCGGGCGTCGCCGAGGCGGTCGTCGCGACGCGCGTGCAGCGCTGGGACGAGGCCGAGCCGCTGTCGCCCGTCGGCCGCGCGCGCGCGATCGCCGCATACCGCGCGAGCATCGACGCGCGCCCACGCGTGCTGCTCGCGGGCGACTACATGGGCTCGCCGTGGACCGACGGCGCGGCGGAGACGGGCAGATGGGCGGCGCGCAGGCTGCTCGACGCGCGCGCATGAGACGATTGGCCGCAGCGGCGCGCGGGCCGGTTCGCTATCTGATTGGCGCGATGCCCCGAATCGCAATCGGCTTGCCCGAGCCGATGCCGATTTCAAGCGGAATAGCGGTTTCCCTATCGAATCCGCCGATGAAGCGACGTGCGCGGACGCGTGCGGCAGCGTCGGCGGGATCGCCGCGGCGCTCGAAACGGTGGCCGGCCCGCAGGCGGCGCGCGTGCTGTTCGGCGCGGGCGTGCCGGGCGCATCGAGGGGCGCGGCGATCGTCTGCTCGCTGTCGCTCGCGTGGGGCTTCGGCGAAGTAGCCGGCTACGCGCGCGCGCTCGACGGCAAGCCGACGCGCGCGCCGTGGTTCTACGGCACCCATGTCGCGTCCGTCGCGAGTGGCGCGGCGATCGTATGGATCGCGCCCGATCTGGTGTCGCTGAACATCGCGGCGCAAGGGATCCATGCGGCGATGCTGCCGCTCGTCGCGGGCCTGCTCGTCGCGCCCGCCGCGATCGCGTTGCCGCCGGCGCGTCGAGCGCGCGGCGCCTATCTGAGGATCGTATCGGCGGTGGCGGCGGCGGTGAGCGTCGCGGGAATCGCCGGCGCGGCGTCGGGCCGGATGCCGTGACGCCGCGACGCCGCGACGCCGCGACGTGGGGGCGCCGTCGCGGGAACGGCGGCCCGTCGGTGTCGCGCGGGACGCGCCGGGCGGGATGCGTCGCGCCCGGCGCTCAGTGCGAGTGCCGGTGATGAATGTCCGGGAAATGCGCATGCGTGTGCGTGATCGGCGTGTGCCGGTGCGCGTGCGTGTGCGGCTCCGTGCCGTCCCAGTCGAAGTCGTGCGCGTGCTGATGATGCGTGTCGTGCCGGTGCCGATGGCTGTGCTCGAGCGCCTCGTGCGTATGCGGATGCTCGTGGCGCTCGCGCAGGTGCAGCCAGATGCCGAGCGCCATCAGCGCCGCGGCGGCCCAGAACGACAGCGGCGGCCATTCGGGCCACAGCGCGAGCGACAGCCCGACGCCGAACAGCGGCGCGACCGAGAAATACGCGCCGGTCCGCGCGGTGCCGAGATTGCGCAGCGCGACGACGAACAGCACGAGGCTCACGCCATAGCCGGCGAAGCCCGTGAGCATCGCGGCCGCGCTGTCGGCGGCCGCGGGCAGCCGCGCGCCGAGCGCGAGCGCGATGCCGAGGTTGACCGTGCCGGCGACGAGGCCCTTGACGCACGCGATCGCCGCGGCGTCGTGAGTCGAGACCTTGCGCGTCAGGTTGTTGTCGATCGCCCAGCACGCGCAGGCGGCCGCGACGAGCAGCGCGCCGAGCGGCACGCCCGCCGCGCCCGGATGCCACGACAGCAGCACGCCGCCCGCGACGATCGCGGCCATGCCGGCGAAAATCTGCGCATCCACGTTCTCGCGGAACACGGCCCACGCGATCAGCGCGGTGAACACGCCTTCGAGATTGAGCAGCAGCGCGCTCGTCGCGGCGGGCGTCGTCGCGAGGCCGAGCATCAGCAGCGCCGGGCCCGCGACGCCGCCCGCCGCGACCGCGCCCGCGAGCCACGGAAGCTCGGCAAGCGGCAGCCGCGCGTGGCCGGCGGGCGATGCGCCGGCGCCGGCGCCGCGCGCGAGCCGGCGCATCAGCATGAACGCCCCGAGGCCGACGCCGCTGCCGAGATAGAACAGGCCCGCGACCATGAACGGCGTGAGCGAGCCGAGCAGCGTCTTCGCGAGCGGCGTGGTGGCGCCGAACAGCGCGGCGGCGAGGAGGGCGGTGAAAGCTGCGTTCGTGCGGGCGGACATGGGCATGGCGCGGGCGGCGCGGATCGACGTGGAGAAGTGACGCCACGATAGCGCAACGCGGGGCCGGCGGTCATCCGTTTTGTGCGGCGGCGGGCCGCGATTCGCCGTTTGGGCTCGCACGCGCCGCGCCGCGGGTCAATCGACTGAAGGAAATCCGGCGCGCCCTTGCGTCAGGTCGAACAGCGTGTCGCGCGCGGCGTCGGCCGCAGCGGCGGGCAGCCGGATCACGAGCTTGACCGTCATTGCGTACGCGCTGTCGACGAGCGCGTGGCCTTCCTGCTCGATCCAGCGGCGCACGCGTGCCTCGTCCGGATAGCCGATCTCGATCGCAAGCCGCGCGTACGCGATCCGCTCGACGCGCTCGGCATCGATCAGCGCGGCGGCGATCGCATCGGTGTACGCGCGCACGAGGCCGCCCGCGCCGAGCTTCACGCCGCCGAAGTAGCGCACGACGGCGCCCAGCACGCCGTCCAGGTCGTGATGGCGCAGCACTTCGAGAATCGGCCGGCCGGCGGTGCCGGACGGCTCGCCGTCGTCGGACATCCCGGACTGGCCGCCCGCGAGCAGCGCCCAGCAGACGTGCGTCGCGCCCGGATGCTCGGCGCGCAGCCGCTGCAATTCGGCCATCGCCGCGTCGCGGTCCTCGACGGGGATCGCGTATGCGATGAAGCGGCTCTTGCGGATGTCGAGTTCGCGCGTGTAGGTGGCGGCGAGCGTGTAGGTCATGTTCCGGGTGGCGAAAGGGATCAGGAAATCAAATGCGCGCGGCGTTTTTCGCTTTTGTCGGGTGTCGGCGGGTGTCGGCTCATCGGGGCGCCGCTCGCCTGCGCGATGCGTGCGTGGGCGAGTGGGGCGAAGAAAGTAGATTTTACCGTGGCGCGCATCGCGGCATTCCGGCGCCGTCCGAATGCGATCCCGACGGCGCCGCGCGCTTTTGCCGCTTCGCGCGACGCCGCACGTTGCGTGGCCGCCGTTTTTCCGGCCGGCGCACGCTGCCGGATGCGCGGCGGCGGAAGCGGCGCGGCGAGCAATGGACCAAGGGTCCAAGGGTCCAAGGGTCCAAGGGGCCGCGTCCATGTCGGCCGCCGTCAATCGCGAAAGCCATGCCTTCCGTCCAGCAGGGGCGGCTCCGTTACGACGGCGTTCAGGCACGGCTCATGGCTTGATGCATCAACCATCAACGTGCGTCGCTTGCCGAGAAACCATGGCAGGCGCCGAGTATTGCACCTGTCGGCTTCGATCCGTTGCTTCACGTTCGCCGCGGCGCCGAGGCCGAATCCGAAACGTCCTGTGCGACGGCCGGCGGCGCGGGCGATCCGCCGCGTTCGCCGCTCGCTGCTCGCTGCTCGCTGCTCGCGCGACGAAGCATCATGCGCGCCGCCGCTGCGGACCCCGACGCGCACACGCGGCCGACCGACCTCCACGTTCGTTCCGATCGGCGCATCGTCTTGCGCGAGATTCGTGCCCTCTCGCGCGTGCTCGGCCGCGCTCGCGCACGGGCGGCTAGCGCTCGCGCGCGCCGAACTGCGCGCCGATGGATTGGCGCGCGCGCCACAGGCGGCTCATCACGGTTCCGATCGGCACGTCGAGCACGCCGGCCGCTTCCTGGTAGCTCAGCCCTTCGACGGCAATCAGCAGCATCGCCGCGCGCAGTGTTTCAGGCAGCAATTCGACGGCGCGAATGATCTGCGCATTCATCGCGTGGATTTGCGGATCGGCGGCCGTCGGCCCGGGCAGCGCGTCGATGACGTCGTCGTTCCAGTCGGTTTGCAATCGATGCCGCACATGCCTCGCGCGCAATTCGCTCATCCAGCTCGAATGCACGATCGCCATCATCCAATTGAGCGGCGACGTATCCCGCTGCAATTGATGAGGGCGCTCGAGCGCCCTCAGGCACGCACGCTGCACCAGATCGTCGGCGTCGTGCGTATCGCCGCAGAGGCGGCGAGCGAAGGCGAGCAGACGGGGTAGCAACGGCGGAAGTGTAGAAGCGATATCTGCACCGGTCATAAATGCGGCTTCCTCCATGAACGAAGATACGACACACAGGTCGCCCCCTAGGCAAGTCCATTGCGCAGCCTTCGCTGCAACAGCGATTCATTCGCTCGCGACATGGCCGCGGCGTTGCCGGCCGTCGCGCCCATTCGATCCCGCTCGCTCGTTCGGCGGCGGAAATCGTCGAATTCGCCTGAAAGCCGCGCGCGCGAGCGAGTGAAAGAACTCATTGAGCAGCGCCCGCCGAATCGATATTGAATCGGCTGCTCCTCGGCGACTGTCGCAGCAGGCAATGGCAATATCGAAAGCAAATGAGGGATGGCAATACTGATTTGGCTGCGTTGATTTACATGTCGGCGATACGTGTTCCGGCAATAATGCGGAATTCACTATTGAGTCTGATGACGAATTGCTTGTCATAGTATCGCTGAAATTTTTTCAGGCTTCGTGAATAAATCGTGATCGCCAGGCGTTAACGAGGCATTCGTGGATCGCTCGGGAGCGGCGCATGAGCCTTGAAAATGGGGATGCACAATGGTTGGGCATGGTGATACGCGAAATGCGGTGCGTGAATTGCATTTTCTAAATGATTGTTCAGGTTTCCAGTGCCGGAATGAATATCGCTTGAGTGCGCCGTGTACAAATTACTGATGGAGCAATCGTGCCGTCTAATTTTGCCGAACACTTCGAAAATCAAGTCTTGAAGTATGGGAATCGCAGTCAATTTGTTTTTCTACACGGAAAACCCGGTGATTCGGCCGGCGAGGCGCGGCTCGGCTATGCGCAACTGGATGCCCGCGCGCGATCGATCGCCGCGTGGCTGTCGGCGTGCGGCGCCGCGCGCCGGCCGGTTCTGCTCGTCTATCCCGAAGGCCTCGCGTTTGTGGCGGCTTTTCTCGGCTGCCTGTATGCCGGCGCGATCGCCGTGCCGGTGCCCGTGCCCGCGGACGCGCGCAGCGTCGAGCGAACCAGGCGGATCGTCCGCGATGCGGGCATCGCGCTTGCGCTGACGCCGACGGCCGCCGATGCGCACGCGCTCGCGAACTGCCTGGCTGCGCCCGGCGATGCGGTCTCCACGGTCGGCGCGCTGCGATGCGAGGCCACCGACGCGCTCGAGGCCCTCGATGCGAGCGCGTGGAGCAGGCCGGCGCTCGATGCCTCGGCGATCGCGTTCTTGCAATACACGTCCGGCTCGACGGGAGAGCCCAAAGGCGTCGTCGTGTCGCATCGTAATCTGCTGCACAACGAAGCGCAGATTCAGCGTGTCGTGGCGAGCGACGCCGATAGCGTCGTGACGGGATGGCTGCCGCATTTTCACGACATGGGGCTGATCGGCATGCTGCTGCATCCGCTGTACGTCGGCTGCGACTGCGTGTTCATGGCGCCGTCCACGTTCTTGCGGCGTCCCGTTCGATGGCTGGAGGCCGCGACGCATTACGCGGCCACGATTACGGTCGCGCCGAACTTCGCGTACGACCTGTGCGCGCGCGCCGTGAAGCGCGAGCAACTCGGCGGGCTCGATCTGTCCGCGCTGAAGGTCGCGTTGAACGGCGCGGAGCCGGTTCGCGCGAAAACGATCGAAGCGTTCTCGGCGCGTTTCGCGCCGGTCGGCTTCGATGCACGGGCGTTTTCGCCGTGCTACGGGATGGCCGAGGTCACGTTGCTCGCGAGCGCGGGCCGCCCGGCGGCGGCGCCCGTGCTGCTCGATATCGACGCGCGGGCGCTCGAGCGCCATGAGGCATCGTTGGCGAAGCCCGGTGCCGAGGCGTTGCGCGTCGTGGGCAGTGGGCGCGCCGTCGATCTCGATCTGCGCATCGTCGATCCGCAAACGCACGCCGTGGCGGCCGACGGGCGCATCGGCGAGATCTGGCTGCGCGGCGACAGCGTCGCGCAAGGCTACTGGCGCCGCCCCGACGCGAGCGAGGCGGCGTTCCGGGCGCGCACGGCCGCAGGCGACGGGCCGTATCTGCGGACCGGCGATCTCGGTTTCGTGCGGGACGGGGAGCTGTTCGTGACCGGGCGCCTCAAGGACCTGCTGATCGTCAACGGCCGCAACCTCTATCCGCAGGACATCGAGGATTTCGTTCGCGAGTTGCATCCCGCGCTCGGCGCGGGCGCGGGCGCGGCGTTTTCGATCGATGCGGACGGCGAACGCGTCGTCGTCGTCCATGAAATCAAGGAGGCGTGGCTCGACGATGGCCTTTCGGCCGCCGCGCTGTCCGCTCGCATCAGGACGGCGCTCGCGCGCGCGTTCGACATCGCGGCCCCGAGCGTCGTGCTCGTGCCGCGCGGCGGCGTGAAGCGCACGACGAGCGGCAAGGTGCAGCGCGGCCTCACGCGCGACGCGTTTCTGGCCGCGCGGCTGCGCGTGCTGCACGAGGATATCCAGGTGCCGGTTCGGTCGTTGCGTGTGGCCGCGGGCGAGGGCGTCGCGCAGGATGCCTCCCGGGGCGCCGCATGAGCCTGAACCATGCGCCGTTCGCGCTCGCGAGCGCGTTCGACCGTTATCTCGGCGATCCGTCGATGCCCGACAACGCGTTTTCATACGCGCGATGCGCGCAGCTGGATGCGCACGAGCGCTTTCCCGACGCCGTCTGCGCGATGCTGTCCCAGTGGGGGCTGCATCGCTATTACGTGCCCGAGCGGTTCGGCGGCATGCTGCGCGATTTCGAGCAGCCGCTGCAGTTGATCCGGATGCTCGCGCGCCGCGACCTGACCGTCGCGATCGGCCACGGCAAGACTTTTCTCGGCGCGGTTTGCGTGTGGGTGGGCGCGACGCACGAGCAGGCGTCGCGCTTCGCGCGCCGGATAGGCGACGGCGCGATCGTATCGTGGGGGCTGACCGAGCGCGAGCACGGCAGCGATCTGCTGCGCAGCGATACGTATGCCGAAGCCGACGGCGACGAATACCGGATCGCCGGCGAGAAATGGCTGATCAACAACGCGACGCGCGGCGACATGATCAGCCTGCTCGCCCGCACGCGGCGCGAAGGCGGCCCCCGCGGCTTCGACATGCTGCTCGTCGACAAGCACGCACTGTCCCAAGGCCGCTTTCGCCCGCTGCCGAAGGAGCGCACGCACGGCATCCGCGGCGCCGATATCAGCGGCATCGCGTTCGACGATGCGAGGATACCGGCGAGCGCGCGAATCGGCGCGCGCGGCGCGGGCCTCGAAACCGTGCTCAAGGGCTTGCAGCTCACGCGCACGCTTTGCGCGTCGCTGTCGCTCGGCGCGGGCGATCATGCGCTGCGGCTCGCGCTGGGCTTCGCGTGCGAGCGCCGGCTGTACGGCCGCACGCTGATCGATCTGCCGAACGCGCGACGCACGCTGATCGACGCGTATACGGATCAACTGCTCGCCGAAGCCGCCGCGCTCGTCGGGGCGCGAAGCATCCAGGCATTGCCCGACGAGATGAGCGTGACGTCCGCGGTCGTCAAGTATCTCGTGCCCACGCGCGCGGAGGCGATGCTCGACACGCTCGCCGAGTTGCTCGGCGCGCGTGCGTTCTTAGCCGATACATACGCGCACGGGATGTTCCAGAAAGTGCAGCGCGACAATCGGATCGTGTCGTTGTTCGACGGAAACACGCTCGTCAATCTGAACGCGATCGTCAATGCGTTCCAGACGCTGGCGAAGCGCTATCGCGGGCGCGACGGCGCCGACGCCGGACAGGCGCTCGCCGCGTTCGATCTGGGCATGCCGCTGCCGGCGTTCGATCGCGGCGCGCTCAGCCTCGTGTCGCGGCACGGCTGCCGCGTCGTCGGCGCGTTGCCGGCATTGGCCGACGGCATCGCGCAGCGCGCGGCATGCGAGCCGGCGCTGTCGCGCCTGGTGGCGCCGGTTCGCAGGCTCGCCGCGCTGACGGACGACGTGCACCGGCGGATGCTCGCGTGCCCGCCGGTTCGCGTGCACGTGCCCGTCGAACAATTCGAGCTCGCGAAGCGCTATGCGCTGTGCCATGCGGCGGCGTCGGCGCTCGGGCTGTGGTGGCATACGCGGCATCGCGTCGGCGAGGCGAGCGCCGCGCCGCCGTGGCGGGACGGCCTGTGGCTGCGCGCGGTGCTGCGGCGGGTGCGCGTCGCGCTGGGCGACGCGGCCGATTTCGACGACGAGGCGGGCGACGCATTATGGCGCGCGCTGCTGCGTCAGCATCGCGACGGCCTGCTGTTTTCGCTGCTGCCGTGCGAGCTTGCCGAGCATCGAGGGGAGGCCGCATGAGCGCCGATGCGATCTTGACCGGGCGCGAGCGCGCGCACCGCCGCGTCGACGCGGCCGGGCCGCATGCCGATCTCGAGCAAGCGCTCGGCGATCCGTTCGATGCGGCCAACCCGCTCGGGTACGCGCGCATTCTCGATGCCGACGAACGCGAAGCGCTGTCCCCCGACGCGGAGGCCGTGCTCGAACGGTGGGGCATGAATGCCGAATTCGTGCCGGCGCGCCTCGGCGGGCGCTGGGATAGCGTGACGGAGATGGTCAGGCGGCTGCGCCCCGTGTTTCGGCGCGACGCGGCGCTCGGCATCGGCCACGGCGTGTCGTCGCTCGTCGCGGCCGTCGGCGTGTGGGCGGCGGGCTCGCCCGCCCAGCAGCGCGAACTGAGCGAGCTGCTGCTGCGCGGCGGGAAGGTGTCGGCCGCGTATCACGAGCTCGATCACGGCAACGACTTCCTGCGCAACGCATTCGAAGCGTATCCGGGCGCGGACGGCGCGCTCGTGCTGAACGGCACGAAGGAAGTCATCAACAACGCCGATCGTGCGCACGCGTGGGTGGTGTTCGCCCGCACCGACGCGCGGGCGGGCGGACGCAGCCATTCGGTGCTGTTGCTCGATCGGGCCGCGCTTCAGCCGGCGATCGACGCCGGCGAGCTGGAGATACTGCGTCGCCATCGGACGGCGGGCGTGCGCGGATGCCGCCTCGCCGGCCTGCGGTTCTCGCGCTGCCGGGTGCCGGCCGAGCGGCTCGTCGCCGCGCGCGGCGCGGGCGTCGAGATTTCGCTGCGCGCGTTCCAGATCACGCGCATCGCGCTGCCGGGCATGGCGATCGGCATGCTGGACACGGCGTTGCGCACGGTCGTCGCATTCGCGCGGGAACGCACGCTGTACGGCACGCGGGTGATCGAGATGCCGTACGTGCGCGCGCTGCTGAGCGACGCGATGGCGGATCTGCTTGCCGCCGATTGCCTCGTGCGGGCCGCCGCTCGCGGGCTGCATCTCGCGCCGGCGCACGCGTGCGTGCACGCGGCGGCCGTCAAGTACCTGGTGCCCCAGTTGCTTCGCGACAGCATGAACGTGTTGTCGGTCGTGCTCGGCGCGCGCGCTTACCTGCGCGGCGGGCGCCACGCGATCTTCGGCAAGATGATGCGGGACATGCCGATCGTCGGCCTCGCCCATGCGGGCGGCACCGCGTGCCTGCTCACGGTGCTCTCGCAACTGCCGGCGCTCGCGCGGCGCGCCGCGCATCGCGCGCGCGACGCCGGTGCGCCGTTCGACGAACGTGTCGCGCTGCCGCCGCTCGATTTCGATGCGTTGACGATCGCCGCGCATGGCGAGGACTGGCTGCTCGACGCCTTGCCGAACGCGCTGGACGCATTCGAGGCGGCCGGCGAGCGCGCGACACCGCTCGCCCGCGCGGTGCGTCACGCGACGGCGGCGCTCGATGCGCTGCGCGCGTCGGCGAAACGGCTGCCGCCGAGCGAGACCGGCCCGGCGGTCCATCCCGAGAGCTTCGAGCTCGCACGGCGCTACGCGGTGCTGGCGGCCGCGGCGGCATGCGTGGGCGTGTGGCGGGCCGAGCGCGCGCGCGCCGGCGCGTCGTTCGTCGGCGCGCCCGCCTGGCTCGAAGCGGCGCTGTCTCGCCTGAGCGAGCGGCTCGGCATGCCGAAGCAGCCGGCGCCGCCGCACGTATGCGATGCGATCGTATCGGAGCTCGTCGCGCGGGCCGACGAGCACCGCTCGTTTTGCCTATATCACGCCCGGTTAAACGGAGGTGCCGATGTCCCAGCCAGTGTCTGAGCCCACCCGCGTGCTCGATCCCGCGAGTGCGCACAGCGCGTCGATCGAGCTTTGGTTGATCGAGCGTATCGCGTGCTATCTGCAGCGCGCGCCGCACGAGATCCGGCCCGACACGCCGCTCGACGAGATCGGCCTCGATTCGGTCTATGCGCTCACGCTATGCGGCGAGATCGAGGAGGTGCTGCATTTGACGGTCGAGCCGACGATCGCGTGGGATTACCCGACGGTCGCGGAGATCGCCCGCGAGCTTGACGCACGGCTCGCGCAGCGCTCGGCGCAGGGCGAGGCGCACGCGCAATGACGAACCGGCGGCGCGCGCGGCTGCGGCCGGCATGGCCGCGCCGCGCGTGCGCCGGCGGCGATCGAGGCACACCCGCCGCGCCGCCTCGATGCCGGTCCGCATCCAGTCGCTCCAGGTGGTTTCCAGCCGCGCGCGCAGCCGGAATCGCATCGCGCGATGCCCGTTGCGCGCGGTGCCGCGCCCGCGGCTCGCGGGGCGCGTCCGGCGTGACGCGCGCGAGGCGAGGGGCGCGAGAAGAGGTGTGTAGCGGGCCTGAAGCGACCTCAAGTGGGCCTCGAGCGGCCTCGATACGGGTTGGAGGCGCGGCGTCGCGCGCCGCGGCGTGCCGACATCGCGCCGAGCAGCTCGGCATGAAATCAGGAATACGTATCGACAGGCGCGAGTCTTTCGATGATCGAACGAATGTTCACGGATTTTCAGTTCGGGATGACAGCATGCACAGAATCGAAGAGGAAGCGTTTTCGGCCGAATCGCGTGCGGAACCGGACGCCGGCGCCGCGTTGCGCGCGCTGGGCTGGATGATGTTCGGCATGGAGGATCTGAGGCTTTGCGCCGACGAGCGGCGCGAACTGGCTCAACTGGCCCGCTATGCGCAGACCTTGCCGATCGACGGATTCGGCGGCAACGGCCGGCACCGCTGCTACGCGGAAGCCGTGCTGAGCCCGTCGGCGCGAACCTTGCGCTGGAAGCCCGGCATTGTCGGAAAGGACGGCACGATCGAAGTCGAATATGAACAGGAGACCGAATTTCAGCCCGAGTACGGCGGCGTGCGCCGGCGTTTCGCGCGCGCGAGCGATCGCGTGCTGCAATCGTCGCTGATCCGCAAGCTGATCTGGTTCGACTTCGATCTGATCGGCTGGGCGGGCGCGTCCGAGCCGCTTCAGTGCGGATTTCATCTCGTGCGGTTGCAGGCGCTGCCCGGCAAGCCGTCGCGCAGCACGCCCGACTGCCTGCATCGCGACGGCCAGCCGTATACGGCCGTTCATCTGGTGAGCCGCCACGACGTGACGGGCGGGCTCAACTACATCGCGCCGCCTCGATACTCGGGCCGCAATGTCGACGAGTTGCCGGCCGACGCGCTGACCACGTTCACGCTGACCGAGCCGCTCGACAGCTACATCGTCGACGACGCGGCCGTCTGCCATCACGTGAGCGCCGTCGGCTGCGCGCCGGGCGCGGCGTCAGGCTCGCGCACCGTCATGCTGATCGATTTTTCGCCGATTCCGCTGTCGTCATAGGGCGCCGCCGAAGTCTTCCTCTTTCCTGACCGAACCGGGAAATCACACCATGAATCATCGTTTGCCCAACGTCGAGCGCGGCGACGCCGACGAACCGTCCATCGAAACCGCCGCCGGCGAGCAGCCGCCGCTCGCGCTGCCGGCGAGCGTCGCGCAACGCCGGCTCTGGTTCGTCGAGAACGGCGACGTGCGCGCGTCGACTTACAACGTGCCGGCCGCCTTCACCTTGACGGGGCCGCTCGACGACGCCGTGCTCGAGCGGGCGTTGGCGTTCATGCAGCAACGGCATCCCGCGCTGCGCTCGCGGTTTCGCACGCGCGACGGCGAATTGCGCATCGAGCTCGCGCCGCAGCCGGCGCCGTTGGCGCGGCAGGACCTCGGCGCGCTCGATGCCGACGTGCGCGCGCGGACGGCCGAGCGGCTCTGCGCGAACCACGCGAACCGCCGGTTCGATCTCGAGCGGGACGCGCCGATCCGCTGCTTGCTGCTCAGGCTCGGCGAAAACGAGCATGTGCTGGCGGTGAACGTGCATCACATCGTGTTCGACGACTGGTCGATCCGGATCTTCTTCCGGGAGCTCGGCGCCGTCTATGGCGCGCTGCTCGCGGGCGCGACGCCCGATCTGCCGGCGCTCGACTACGCGGCGGCCGTCGCGGCGAGCGTGCCCGCGGCCGCCCGGCACGCCGCCGCGCGTCAATACTGGGCGCGCGCGATGTCGGGCGCGCCGACGCTTCACAAGCTGCCCACCGACCGGCCGCGTCCGGCCGAGCCGCGCATGCGCGGCGCGGTGCACAAGCACGTGTTCGCGCGCCGGCATGCCGAGGGCATCCGCGCGCTTTGCCGCCGTGCCGGCGTGACGCCCTACATGCTGGGCGTCGCCGCGTTCGCCGCGCTGCTGCATCGCTATTCGGGCGAGGACGAGATCGTGATCGGCAGCCCGTTCGCGAACCGCGTGACGCAGGCGCAGCAGAGCCTGATCGGCTTCTTCATCAACCTGATCCCGTTGCGCGTGCGTTTCGATGCCGGCGTCAATTTTCTCGACCTGCTCGCGCAGGTGCGCGAGACGTCGTTCGATGCATTCGAGCACGCGGGGCTGCCGTTCGACCAGATCGTCGATGCGATCCGTCCGCCGCGTTCGTCGAGCCACGCGCCGGTGTTCCAGATCATGTTCGACTACCTGAAGAGCGGCGGCATGCTCGAGCTCGACGGCGTCGGCGTGACCGGCTCGCTCGTCCACACGGGCACGGCGAAGTACGACCTGACGGTCTCGATGGAGGAAGGTCCCGACGAGCTGGCGGCGATCGTCGAATACGACACGGATCTGTTCGACGCGGGCACGATTGCTCGCCTGGGCGGGCATTTCGAGCGATTGCTCGAGAACGTGCTGGCTTCGCCCGCCGCGCCGATCGCCGAGGGCTCGCTGCTGCCCGCCGACGAGCTGCGGCAGGTGCGCCGCTTCACGCGGCCCGACGAGCCGTACGCGCACATTCCGTTCTCGCCGATGCCGCAGCGGATTCGCGAAGCGGCGCGGCGCGCGCCGCACGCGGTGGCGATCGTGCACGGCGACGCGCGGATGACGTACGAGACGCTCGATCGCCGCTCGGATGCGCTCGCGCGCGCGTTGCGGGCGCGCGGCGTCGGCAGGGGGAGCCGGGTGGCGTCGCTGCAATCGTATTCGGAGAAGATCGTCGTCGCCTACCTGGGTATCCTGAAGGCGGGCGCCGCGTATTTGCCGCTCGATCCGGCGGACCCGAGACGGCTGGAAAAAATCGAGGACGCCGCGCCCGCGATGATCGTGACGGCGCGGCGCGATCTCGAGGACGTGCCGCAGGCGTTGCGCGCCCGCACGCTGACGATCGACGACCCGATCGAATGCGGGAAAGCGCCCGACGCGGTGAACGACGTAGTGACCGACGTAGCGACCGACGTCGTGACCGACGCAACGGCGCGCGACGCCGAACTCGACTTCGCGACGCTTGCCGAAGCCGATCCGGCCTATGTGATCTATACGTCCGGATCGACCGGCAAGCCGAAAGGCGTCGAGGTCTCGCACGGCAGCCTCAACGTGTCGTATCACGGCTGGCATCGCGCCTATCGGTTCGGCAAGCCCGGCCATCCGGTCACGCTGCAGCTCGCCGGCATGACGTTCGATCTGGGCATCGGCGACGTGAGCCGCACGCTCGCATGCGGCGGCACGCTCGTCATGCCGCCGCGCGACGGGCTGCTCGACGCCGGCCGGCTGCACGCGCTGATGCGCGCCGAACGCGTGTCGTTCGGCGATTTCCCGCCGGTGATCCTGCGCGAGCTGATTCGCCATTGCAACGAGACGGGCGAGCGGCTCGACATGCTCGACACGCTCGTGTGCGGCGCCGACGTATGGTTCGGGCACGAGCTGCGCGCGGCGCGCGCGCTGTGCGTGCCGCACGCGCGCGTGCTCGGTTCGTACGGCGTGACCGAGGCGGCGATCGACAGTTCGTACTTCGATCCCGATCTGCACGCGCTCGCGCCCGATAGCGTCGTGCCGCTCGGGCGGCCGTTGCCGAGCTGCGAATTGCTGATCGTCGATCCGCTGCTGCAGATGACGCCGATCGGCGTGCCGGGCGAATTGCTCGTCGCGGGCCCTGCGGTGGCGACGCGCTACCTGAACAACGACGCGCTGACCGCGCAAAAATTCCTCCGCGGCCGCGTGGACGAGCACGGGCGCGTGATCGCAGGCGACGGCCAAACGCGCTTTTATCGCACCGGCGATATCTGCCGGTTCCTCGAAGACGGCACGATCGATTTCCTGGGGCGCCGCGACAACCAGATCAAGATCCGCGGCTTTCGCGTCGAGCTGGGCGAGGTCGAGGGCGTGCTCGCCGCGCATCCGGACGTGCGCCAATGCGCGGTCGTCGTGCGCGACGAGGCGTCGGGCGACCCGTCGCTCGCGGCGTTCGTCGTGAGCGACGCGCCGATCGCGGCGCTGCGCGGCTATCTGCGCGGGCGTCTGCCCGCGTACATGCTGCCCGCCGCGATCGAACGGCTGGGCGACATGCCGCTCACGGCGAGCGGCAAGATCGACCGGAACCGGCTCAAGGCCTGGCCGCTGAGCGCGCCGGACGTCCCGCCGCCCGACGCGGCGACCGACGTCGAGCGCCGCCTGCTCGCGCTGTGGGAAAACTTGCTGTCGGCGCGCGTGCCGAGCGTGCACGAGAACTTCTTCCAGTGCGGCGGACATTCGCTCGCGGCCGCGCGCCTCGCGGCGAGCATCAGTCAGGCGTTCGACGTCTCGATCGGCGTGTCGAGCGTCTTCAATCATCCGAGCGTCGCCGAGCAGGCGCGGCTCGTCGAAGCGCTCGCGTCCGCGCGCGCGCCGCGCGACGCCCGGCAGACGGCGCACGCGGACGCCGCGGAGCCGGCGGGCGACGACGGGCTGCTGTCCTATTCGCAGCAGAGCCTGTGGCTGACGGCGAAGCGCACGCCGGACGATTTCAGCTACAACATCCCGGTGACGTGGCGCCTCGACGGCCCGCTCGACGCGCACGCGCTGGAGCGGGCGATCAACGATGTGGTCGCGCGCCACGATGCGTTGCGCACGGTGTTTTCGTCGGACGTGCGCACGGTCGTCGGCCCGCATCGCGAATCGTCGCAGGAGCCGACGCAGCGGGTGCTCGATACGCTGACGATCGCGTTGCGGCGGGTGGCCGTCGCACCGGACGACGCGGCGAGCCTGCCCGCGCGGCTGCGCGAGGCGCACAGCCGCGCGTTCGATCTGAACGCGGGGCCGCTGCTGCGCGCGGTGCTGTTCGAGATCGCGCCGACGCATCACGTGCTCGACGTGACGATCCACCATATCGTGATCGATGGGCCGTCGTTCGGCCTGTTCTGGCGCGATCTGCAGACCGCGTACCGTGCTCGCGTCGCGGGCGAGGCGCCCGGCTGGCAGCGCCCGGCGCGGCGCCATGCGGATTTCGTGAGCCGGCAGCGGCAGGCGCTGCGCGGCGAAGCGGCCGCGCGGCAGCTCGCATATTGGCGCGAGCAACTGAGTGGCTTGCCCGCGGCGCTGCCGCTGCCCGACGCGGTGCTGGCGGCGCACGCGCCCGGCAGCGCCCGATCGCTGACGTTCGAGATGCCCGATGACGTCGCCGCGGGCCTCGCCGCGCTCGCGCGGCGCACGAACGGCTCGCCGTTCATCGTCTACCTCGCGCTTTTCGCCGCCGCGCTGCGGCAGCAGACCGGCGAAGCGGACTTCGCGATCGGCACGCCGCTCTCGCTGCGCCCGCACGAAGGGTTCGCCGACGTGCTCGGCTTCTTCGCGAACACGATGCCGCTGCGCATGCGCCTGCACGGGCTCGACACCTTCGAGCGCGTGCTGCGGTACGTGCGCGAACAGTGCCTCGCGCTCTACGAGAACGGCGACGTGCCGTTCGAGTATCTCGTCCAGGCGCTGAAGCCCGCGCGGGCCGCGCGGCGCAATCCGGTGTTCCAGACGATCTTCTCGTGCGAATTCGACGACGAGCGGCTGCAGTTGACGGGCGTCGACGCGCATGCGCTCGCGCTCGACGCGTACACGGCGAAGCTCGATCTCGAAATGGCGATCAACGTGAGCGGCGGCCGCGTGGTGTGCCATCTGATGTCGCGCCCCGGATCGTTCGATGCCGATGCGTTGAGCTCGATCCGGCATCACTTCCTGCGGACGGCGTGCAGCGCGACGCGCGCGCACGCGGAGCGCGAGGCGGCAGAGGCGCGCGCGACGCACGAGGTGCATGAGGTGCATGAGGCGCACGAGGTGCACGAGGTGCATGAGGCGCATGAGGTGCATGAGGCGCATGAGATGCATGAGATGCATGAGATGCATGACGTGCATGAGGCGCGCGCGCAACTCGCCGATGACGCGCGGGGCGCGCGCCGGCCGTCGGCGGACGACCTGTTCGGCCTCTTCGCGCGCAGCGCGGCGCGCCATGCGCAGCGCGTCGCGCTCGACAGCCCGACGCTGCGCGCGAGCTACGCGCAACTGGCCGAGCGCGTGTCGGCCGCCGCGCGCGCGCTCGCGGCGCACGGCGTGCGTCGCGGCGATCGGGTCGGGATCTTCGTCGGCCACCATCCGCACAACGTGACGGCGATGCTCGCGATCGCGCGCGTCGGCGCCGCGTTCGTGCCGATGGACCCCGAGCACAAGCCGCAGTGGAACCGGCATATCGTGGACGACGCGGCGCTGACGGCGCTCGTCGGCGGCGCGTGGACCGCGGATGCGGCGCGCGGCTTCGGGCTGCCCGTCGTCGATCTCGACGCGCCGCCGCCGCCCGCATCGGAGCTCGCCGACGCGCCCGCGGCGGGCGGCGCGCACCCGGACGATTGCGCGTACGTGATCTACACGTCGGGCTCGACGGGCCGGCCGAAGGGCGTCGCCGTCTCGCACGCGAGCGTGTGCCACAACGTGCGCGCGATGGCCGAGATCATGCGCATCGGGCCGCAGTCGAGAATGGCGCAGTACGTGTCGCCGGTGTTCGACGTCGTGCTGGGCGAGATCTTTCCGGCGCTCGCCGCAGGCGCGGCGATCGTGTTCGCCGAGCGCCGCCGGCCGCTGCCGGGCCAGGCGCTGGTGGATTGGCTCGACGCGCAGCGCGTGTCGCATGTGTGGATCGTGCCGTCCGCGCTGGCGATGGTGCCCGAGGCCGCGCTGCCGGCGCTCGAGGTGCTGATCGTGGCCGGCGAAGCCTGCCCGCGCGAGCTCGCGCAGCGATGGGCGGCCGGACGCCGGCTGCTGAACGGCTACGGGCCCACGGAGGCCGCGATCGTCGTGTCGCTGACCGATTACCACGCGCAGCGCGAGCGCCTGATCCTGAAGCCGATGGGCGGCGCGCGGCTGCACGTGCTCGACGAAGCGCTGCGCCCGGCGCCCGCCGGCGCGGCGGGCGAGCTGTTCATCGGCGGCGCGTGCGTCGCGCAGGGCTACCTCGGGCAGCCGGCGCGCACTGCGCAGGCGTTCGTGGCCGATCCGTTCGACGCCGAGCCGGGCGCGCGCATGTATCGCACGGGCGACGTGGTGCGCCGGCTCGACGACGGCGCGATCCAGTTCATCGGCCGCGTCGATCGCCAGGTGAAGATCCGGGGCTTTCGCATCGAGCTCGATGCGGTGCGCGCCGCGCTGATGGAAGTGCCCGGCGTGCAGGCGGCGGAGGCGCTCGCGCAGCCGGACGCGAGCGGGCAGCCGCTGCTCGTCGGGTATGTCGTCGCGCGCCGCGCGAAGGCCGAACTGCTCGACGCGCTGCGCGGCAAGGTGCCGGACGCGATGGTGCCCTCGACGCTCGTGTTCCTCGATGCGCTGCCGACCGGCAGCACGGGCAAGACGGATCTGAAGGCGCTGAAGGCGCTGAAGACGGGCGACGCGGCGCGCCCCGCCGCGGCGGCGGCCGACATGCCGCGTGCCGCGTCGCAGGGGCGCACGCTGCATCGCGTGCGCGAGATCTGGCGCACGCTGCTCGAACGCGACGACATCGGCGACGACGAAAACTTCTTCGACGCGGGCGGGCATTCGCTGCGTGCGGTCGCGCTGCACCAGCGCATCACCGAAGCGTTCGGCGATGTGATCGCGCTCACCGATCTCTTCGAGCATCCGACGATCGGCGCGCTCGCCGCGCATCTCGACGCGTTCGCGCCGCGCGACGGCGAAGCGGCCGACGCCGCCGCCGGCGCTGCCGCGCGCGCGCCCGCCGACGGTGTGCTCGACACCGACGCGATCGCCGTGATCGGCCTCGCCGGCCGCTTTCCCGACGCGCCGGACCTCGACCGTTTCTGGGAGCGGCTGCTCGCCGGCTACGAGGCGGGCCGCACGCTGAGCGACGCGGAACTCGACGCGCACGGCGTGCCGGCCGAGCTGTATCGCAATCCGCATTTCGTCCGCCGCTTCAAGGAGCTCGAAGGCAAGGCGGAGTTCGACGCCGGCTTTTTCGGCTATTCGCCCCGCGAGGCGCAGGTGATGGACCCGCAGCAGCGGATCTTCCTCGAGCTCGCGTGGCAGGCGCTCGAGCAAGCCGGCTATGGCGATCGCGGCCGCGTGCGCTCGGTCGGCGTGTTCGCGAGCGCCGCGTTCAACTATTACCTCGTGCAGAACGTGATGCCGAATGCCGAGCGGCTGCGGCTCGAGCCGGGCCAGTGGCTGATCGGCAACGACAAGGATTTCATCGCGACCCGCACCGCGTACAAGCTCAATCTGCTCGGGCCGGCGCTAAGCGTCGGCACCGCGTGCTCGTCGTCGCTGATGGCGGTCCATCTGGCTTGCGCGAGCTTGCGCAACGGCGAGGCGCAGATGGCGCTCGCCGGCGCGGTCGCGCTCGATCCCGATCAGGTCGGCTATCTGTACGCCGAAGGCGGGATCATGTCGCCGGACGGGCGCTGCCGGCCGTTCGACGCCGCCGCGGCCGGCACCGCGGGCGGCAGCGGCGGCGGCGTGGTGCTGCTCAAGCGGCTCGACGCGGCGCTGCGCGACGGCGACACCGTGTACGCGGTGATCAAGGGCTCGGCGGCGAACAACGACGGCGCGGACAAGGTGAGCTACACCGCGCCGAGCGTCGCCGGCCAGACGGCCGTGATCCGCGACGCGCTGCGCGCGGCGCGCGTGTCGGCCGACAGCATCGGCTACGTCGAAGCGCACGGCACGGGCACGCCGCTCGGCGATCCGATCGAGGTGCGCGCGCTCGCGCAGGCCTTCGCCGAGGCGGCCGCGCCGGGCGCGCTGGCGAACGGCCGGTGCGGGA
The DNA here is from genome assembly GCF_000011705.1 of Burkholderia mallei ATCC 23344. Classification (NCBI taxonomy): domain Bacteria; kingdom Pseudomonadati; phylum Pseudomonadota; class Betaproteobacteria; order Burkholderiales; family Burkholderiaceae; genus Burkholderia; species Burkholderia mallei. Next base: position 1,057,470 of record NC_006349.2, read on the forward strand.
TCGGCTCGATCAAGGGCAACATCGGCCATCTCGACGCGGCGGCCGGCATCGCGGGGTTCATCAAGGCGGTTCTCGCGCTGCATCGCGAAGCGATTCCGCCGAGCATCAACTGCGAGACGCCTAACGCGCGAATCGGCTTCGACAAGACGCCGTTCAGCGTCGTGCGCGAAGCCCGCGCGTGGCCGAGAACGGCGACGCCGCGCCGCGCGGGCGTCAGCTCGTTCGGCGTCGGCGGCACGAACGTCCACGTGGTGCTGGAGGAGGCGCCGCGCGTGCGCGCGGGCGAATCGGCCGAGCCTTCGCGCTGGCAGTTGCTGCCGGTTTCGGCGCGTTCGCCGAGCGCGCTGCGCGAGCAATGGCGGCAACTGCGCGACGCGCTCGCGCACGCGCGGCCGCGCGTGCAGGACGTCGCCCATACGCTGCAGGTCGGGCGCACCGCGTTCGAGCATCGCGGCTTCGCCGTCGTCGACGCGGCTGCCGACGCGCCCGCCCAGCTCGACGCCGCCGGCTCGCCGCCGGCGTTCGAGCGTCGCGCTGCGCCGCCGGTGGTGTTCATGTTTCCCGGCCAAGGCAGCCAGTATCCCGGCATGGGCGCGGCGCTGTATCGGAGCGGCGGCGTATTCCAGGCCGAAGTCGATCGCTGCGCGCAGTTGCTTCGCGCGCATCTGGACCGGGACGTCCGCTCGCTGATGTTCGACGCGGGTGCGTCGCTGCTGAGGGAAACGCGCTATACGCAGCCGGCGCTGTTTGCGATCGAATACGCGCTCGCGCGGCAATGGCTCGCATGGGGCGTCACGCCGCACGCGATGATCGGCCATAGCGTCGGCGAGCTCGTCGCGGCCGCCGTCGGCGAGACGCTCGCGCTGCCCGACGCGCTGGCGCTCGTCGTCGCGCGGGCCGACGCGATGCAGCGCCAGCCGCCGGGCGCGATGCTCGCGGTGCTGGCCGATGCGCGCGAGCTCGCGGCGCTCAACGGCCCGGGCTGCGAGATCGCGGCGATCAACGGCCCCGAGCAATACGTGCTCGCCGGCGACGCCGCCCGAATCGCCGCGCTCGAAGACGCGTACATCGCGGCCGGCGTCGCGTGCCAGCGCCTCGCGACCTCGCATGCGTTCCATTCGTCGGCGATGGACGGCGCCGCGCGCGAGATCGATCGCGCGAGCGAGCGCATCGTGCGCCGGGCCGCGCGCATTCCGTTGATCTCGAATCGCAGCGGGCGCTGGCTGAACGAGCAAGACCTGCGGGACGCCGGTTACTGGGGCGAGCACGTGCGCCAGCCCGTGCAATTTCACGCGGGGGTGCGCACGCTGCTCGATGCGCTCGACGCGCCGATATTTGTCGAAGTCGGGCCGGGGCGCGCGCTGGGCAATCTGATCGGCGGCTGGGCGGGGCTCGGGCCGCAGCGGATCGTCTCGACGCTGCCGCACGCGCGCGAGCGCAGGGACGACATGGCGGCGGCGTTGCGAGGCGTCGGCACGCTGTGGGCGCAGGGCGTCGACGTGAACTGGGCCGGCCTGCATGCGCCGGGCGCGGCGCATCGCGCTGCCGACCTATCCGTTCGAGCGTACGCGCCACTGGATCGAGCGGCCGGCGGGCGCGCGCGCGGCGCCGGCGCGCGAAGCCGACGGCGTGCCGATGCGGCGCGGCGAGGACGCGGCCGACGGCAGCCTCACCGTGTCGTTTGCGCTGCACGAGCGGCTCTGGTTTCTCGATGAACACCGGATCTTCGACGGCGCGCCGGTGCTGCCCGGCACCGCCTGCATCGAACTCGTGCGGCGCGCGTATTCGCTCGTGCGCCCGGGCGCGGCGGTGACGATGCGCGACGTCTATTTTCCGACGGCGCTGATTCTGTCGACGGACGAATCGCGCAACGTGCGCGTCGTGTTCCGGCCGCCGGAACGCGTGTCGGACGGCGCGGCCGCCGGGGGCGACCTCGCGTTCGTGCTCGAATCGAACGACGCGAACGGGCCCGCCGGATGGACGCCGCACGCGAGCGGGCGCATCGGGGACGATCCGCCGGCGTGCGCCGCGCCCGCTTCGCTCGCCGCGCTTGCCGCTCTCGACGCTCCGGCCGCGCTGCGCGAGCAATGGGGGCTCACGGCGCTGGACGACGTCGCCGCGCTGTCCGCGCAGGCGTTCGCCGATTACGGGGCGCGCTGGCACGGCGTCGACGCGCTCTGGCTCGGCGAACGGGCCGGGCTCGCGCGGCTCAGGCTGCCGGCCGCCGGCAGCGGCGACTTGCCCGATTTCGCGCTGCATCCGGCCATGCTCGACGTCGCCACGGCGTTCCTGCCCGCCTGCCTGCGCCCGCGCGACGCGTCGGTGCCGTTCCGCTACGAATCGATCCGCATGCACCGGCCGCTGCGCGCCGATTGCTACAGCTTCGCCGTCGAGACCGCGCCGAACGTGTACGACGTCACGCTGTTCGCATGGGACGAGGCCGCGCGGCGCGCCGACGTGCTCGTCGCGATCGGCGGCTTCGCGCGCCGCGAGCCGGCGCACCGGGCGCGCGACGTCGCGCAGTGGTGCCGCACGGTGAGCTGGCGCGACGCGCCCGCGGCGCGCGCGTTGCCGCCCGAGCGCTGGCTCGTGTTCGGCGACGAATGGTTCGCGCTCGCGCCCGCCGGCAGCGTGCTCGTGCGCGAGGACGACGCGTTTCGCGCGCACGGCGACAACGGCTATGGCGTGCGCCCGGGCGAGAAGGCCGATTGCGACCGGCTGATCGCGCGGCTCGCCGAGCAGGGCGGCGTGCCGGCGCACGTCGTCTACGGCTGGGCGCAGACGGACGTCGATCGCGCGTTCGCCGGGCTCGCCGCGTTGCTGCAGGCGCTGGGCGCGCATCCCGCCGATTTTCGCGTGTCGCTCGTGACGAAGGGCGCGCGCTCGGCGCGCACGCTGGACGCATGCGCGGCCGCCGCGCCGGCGGGCTTGCTCAAGGCGGTGCGCTGGGAATATCCGCGCATCGTGTGCCGCCACATCGATATCGACGATGCAAGCGACGCGACGATCGACGCGTTGCGCGCGGAGCTGTCGTCCGAGCCCGCCACGCCGCCCGGCGCGCCGCCCGAGCTGCCGAGCAGCATCGCGCTCGCCGGCGCGCGCCGCGAGGCGCCCGGCTTCGCGGCGCTGCCGGACGTCGCGCGCGACGACGTCCTGCGCGACGGCGGTGCGTATCTGATCACGGGCGGCGCGAGCGGCATCGGCCTCGAGCTGGCGGCGCACATCGCGTCGCGGCGGCGGGACGTGAGGCTGGCGTTGCTGAGCCGCTCGCCGCATGACGAAAACGCCGCGCGGTTCGCCGCGCTGGACGAGGCCGCCGCGAGCGTGCTGCGGTTGACGGCCGACGTCGCGCACGCCGCGCAGCTCGCCGACGCGCTGCGCACGGTGCGCGCGCGCTTCGGGCGCATCGACGGCGTCATCCATGCGGCCGGCGTCGAGGCGAGCGGCCTGCTCGAAACCGGCACGCCCGACGCATGGCGGCGCGTGATGGCGGCGAAGGTTCACGGCGCGCGACACCTGTTCGACCAACTGGCCGGCGATCCGCCCGATTTCATCGTGCTCTGCTCGTCGCTCGCCGCGGTCGTCGGCGGCCTCGGGCAGGCCGACTACGCGGCGGCGAACGGTTACATGGACGCGCTCGCGCAGCACTGGCGCCAACGCGGCGTCGCGGCCATCGCGATCGATTGGGATACGTGGTCGGACACGGGCATGGCGTTCGACCACGCGGCGCGCACGCGCCGCTCGAATGACCGCCCGGGCGCGCTGCCCGGCCTCGCGAACCGCGAAGGGCGGGCGCTCTTCGATCTCGCGCTCGCGCACGACGCGCCGCGCATCGTTATCAGCAAGCGGGGCTTCGAACAGGACCGGCGCGACGCGCCCACGCGCGCGCGGCGCGCGGCCGCCCCGGGCGACGCGCAGGCGGCGCTCGTCGCGCTCTGGCAGGAACTGCTGGGCGTCGAGCAGGTGGGCGTCGACGACGACTTCTTCGATCTGGGCGGCCATTCGCTGCTCGCGACGCAGTTGATTTCCCGCGTGCGCGATCAGTACGCGCGCAGCCCGACGCTCGGCGAATTCCTGGAGGAGCCGACGATCGCGCGGCTACTGCGCGCGATCGACCATACGGGCGGCGACACGGGCGGCGACATGAGCGGCGACACCGCCGGCGACGCGCCCGACGTCGACGAGACGCTGCGCTATTGCGTGGTGCCGATGGTGAAGGCCGGCAGCGGCGCGCCGTTCTTCTGCATTCCCGGCATGGGCGGCAACATCACGCAGTTGCTGCCGTGACCTGCCCCCTTCGATAGGGCCAATGGGCTTCTAGCAAAGTCCCTTTAAACCAACTCCTGGAAAGCGGCAGGAGCGTCCGCGGTTGCCCGATGTTTCGCCGCAAACTCTGACGGCGCAAGGTAGTTCAGTGCGCTGTGCGGCCTTTGCTCGTTGTAGTCCTGACGCCATGCCGCGATGACTGCCCGAGCGTGCGCGAGCGTCGTGAACCAGTGCTCGTTAAGGCATTCGTCGCGGAACTTGCCGTTGAACGATTCGATGTACGCATTCTGCGTGGGCTTGCCCGCCTGAATCAACTTCAGCGTGACGCCGTTCGCATACGCCCACTGGTCAAGCGCGCGGCTCGTAAATTCGGGTCCCTGGTCTGTTCGCACCGCCTTGGGATAGCCACGGAAGCGAGCTGCACGGTCCAATGCCCGAGCGACATACAAACCTGAGATGCCATGGTCGACGACGATGTCGACAGCCTCTTTCGTGAAATCGTCGACGACGGTCAGGCACTTCACGCGCCGGCCGTTGGAAAGCGCATCCATCACGAAATCGATTGACCATACCTCGTTGGGTGCGCCCGGCAATGCCAGTTGCTCGCGCTCAATCATGACGCCGTGGCGCTTGCGACGGCGCCGCACAGCCAGCCCTGCCTCACGGTACAGGCGATAGATGCGCTTGTGATTGGCGTGCGTGCCTTCGCGTTCCACCAGGGCGTGCAGTCGGCGGTAGCCGAATCGACGACGTTCGTGCGCCAACTTCACCAGACGCGCCGCGAGCACCTCATTCTCGTGGTCCGGCTTCGCGTCGTAATGCAGCACGCTGCGAGAAAGCCCGACAAGCCGGCAGGCGCGGCGCTCGGAGATGTTGACCTTCTCCCGAATCGCCAACACTGCTTCGCGTTTGGCTTGCGGGCTCAGGGCTTTCCCTTGACGACAACCTTCAACGCTTCCATATCGAGCATTGCTTCGGCCAGCAGTTTCTTCAGTCGGGCATTCTCCACCTCGAGGCCCTTGAGCCGGCGGGCTTCCGAGACTTCCATGCCGCCGAACTTCGCGCGCCAGGTGTAGAACGACGCGTCACTGAACCCATGCTTCCTGCACAGTTCCTTGACCGGCATACCGGCCTCGGCTTCCTTCAGAAACCCGATGATTTGCTGTTCCGTAAAGCGCTTCTTCATGTTCGTCTTCTTCTCCGAAAACGAACTTTACTAGACTCCGGCTGGCCCTGTTTGTAGGGGGCAGGTCAGGCGCGCGCCGCAAAAAAAGGCCGGACAGGGGGAGCTGTCCGGCCAAAGTGCGATAGCACCTGCTGGTGCCAATGCGCCTCGCGTGCTCGAGGGGAACCAAGCACCTCGGTCCAATCTCGTCTGATCGGCGATCTTGGAATGCAGATGCTACGGCATTGCCGCAGCGCCACGCTGACGCGAACATGAAATTCTCGTCATCGAAGCGTCCGCGCGCGCGGCCGATGCCGCACCGCGCGCAGATGACGGATTTGTCATCGCACGCTCATGGTTGCGTACCGCCCGGCGTTCAAAGTAGAGGCAACTGTCGTCCGACAGGGATCCACTCGAAGGAGAACTCGCGATGAACACGAAAACAACGATCGTTTGGGTCACCGCCGCCGCGCTGACGGCGCTCGCCTTGTCCCCCGCCGCGTTCGCGCAGGGCAAGACGCGCGACGAGGTTCGGCAGGAGCTGATCCGCGCGCAGCACGAGGGCGTCGTGCCGGCCGGCAAGAACGACTACCCGCCGAGCGCGGCGCTCGTTGCGCGCAACAAGGAACTGCACGCGATTTCGGTGCATGGCGGCAAGACCGATCTCGCGCTCGATCAGCACGATCAAACCGTCGCGCGCTGATGCGCGGGCGACCGAAGCCGGGCAGCCCGCGCGCCCGGGCGCGTCCGCGCCCGCGGGCCGCCGCTGATTCCGCTAGCGCCGCTGACGCCGCTGACGCCGCTGACGCGGCGGATCAGGCCGCGTGCGCGGGAAACTTCAGCCAGAACGTCGTGCGCACGTGCGGCTCGCTGTCGACGCCGCACGTGCCGCCGTGGTTTTCCATGATCGAGCGCACGATCGCCAGGCCGAGCCCCGTGCCGGACGCCGAATTGTGCCGCGCCGGATCGACGCGGTAGAACCGCTCGAAGATCCGTTCGCGGTGCGGCGCCTCGATGCCGCGGCCCGTGTCCGATACGCTGATCGTCGCCGCGTCGGCGGCTTGCGCGCATTCGATCGTGATCGTCGAGCCGCGCGGCGCGTGATTGAGCGCGTTGCTGATCAGGTTGCTGAGCGCGCGGTGATAGAGCAGCGCGTCCGCCCGAACCTCGGCCTTGCCGCGCACGACGATGCTCACTTCGGCATCCTCGGCCATCGGCTCGTAATAGCCGGCGACGCGCTCGGCTTGTGCCGCCGCGTCGAGCGTGCGGATCGCCAGATGGCTCTGCGCGTTGTCGGAGCGCGCGAGGAACAGCATGTCCTCGATCATGCGCGACAGACGCTGATACTCGTCGATGCTCGATTCGATCACGTCGCGATATTCGTCGGCCGTGCGCGGCTTCGATAGCGCGACCTGCGCCTCGGCGAGCAGGTTCGTGAGCGGCGTGCGCATGTCGTGCGCGAGATTCGACGAGAACTGGCTCAGCCGGACGAACGATTCGTCGAGGCGCTTGAGCATGGCGTTGAACGCGTGCTCCATTTCCTTGAGCTCGCCCGACGTGTCGAGCTCCGGCAGCGGCTGCGCGAGCCGGCTCGACGACATCTGCTCGGCGCGCGCGACGAGCCGCCGCAGCGGGCTCAGGCCGAGCATCGCGATGCCGTAGGCGAGCGCCGCCGTCAGCACGACCGCGAGCACCTCGATCACGACGACCGTGTACGCGTATGCGCGCAGCAGCGCATGATCGTTCTTGCCGTCGTACTGCACGACGATGCGCGCGGTGCGCGGGTTCCCGCCGCGCAGCGGCGCGTCGTCCGCGAGATAGCTGAACGTCGCGCCGGCGGGCGCGGCGCTCGCCGGCACGCGCGTTTGCGGCGCGCCGAGCGCGGGCCGCGGCGCGACGAAGCCGCGCGTGGCGAAGCGCAGGCGGCCGTCGGTGTCGTAGATCGCGAGATCCAGATTCTGATGGCCGTGCAGTTGATCGATCCACAGATCCGATTTGCGCGGGATATCGTCGACGTTCGCGACGTTCGCGAGATGCGTGCGCATCGCCGCGAGCGTCGCCGACATCTCGTACGACGACATGCCGACGAGCCGGTTGTGCAGCGCGCTGTAGAGCGCGACGCCGCTCAGCGCGAGCGTCGCCGCGGTCGACAGGATGATGAGCGCCGTCAGGCGCGCGCGCAGCGTGCGGGGCAGCAGGCGTCTGATCATCGGCTCGGCGCGCTCGCGCTTCTGACTTCGAGCACGTAGCCCATCCCGCGCACCGTGTGGATCAGCTTCGGCTCGTACGCGTCGTCGATCTTCGAGCGCAGCCGGCGGATCGCCGCGTCGACGACGTTCGTGTCGCTGTTGAAATTCATGTCCCACACCTGCGAGGCGATCGTCGCGCGCGGCAGGATCTCGCCCTCGCGGCGCATCAGCAGCCACAGCAGCGCGAATTCCTTCGCGGTCAGCAGCACGACGTCGCCCTGGCGCGTGGCCTTGCGCCGCGTCAGGTCGAGCTCCAGATCGGCGATCCGCAGGACCGTCGATTCGCGCGCCTGCCCGCGGCGCAGGATCGAGCGCACGCGCGCGACCAGCTCGACGAAATCGAACGGCTTGACGACGTAATCGTCCGCGCCGAGCTCGAGCCCCTTCACGCGGTCGCCGACGTCGTCGCGCGCGGTCAGGAACAGCACGGGCGTCGAGTGCGCGCGGCGCAGCCGCTCGAGCACCGTCCAGCCGTCGTGGCCGGGCAGCATCACGTCGAGGATGATCAGGTCGTACTCCTCGGTCTCGGCCTGATGCAGGCCCGTCACGCCGTCCTCGACCCAGTCCGCGATGAAGCCCGCTTCGGTCAGCCCCTTGCGCAGATACATGCCGGTCTTCGGCTCGTCTTCCACGATCAGTATTCGCATCTGGATTCACCTCGATGATTCGCGCCGCCGGCGCAGCACGGCCGCGGGCGCGAGCCTCGCGAGCCATCCGGCCGCGCGTGCGCCGAGCGTGGCGCGCGGCGGCGCGGCGTGCGCCACCCGATAGAGTACCGGCAAAACGAGCAGCGTCAGCGCGGTCGACGACAGGATGCCGCCGATCACGACCGTCGCGAGCGGGCGCTGGACCTCCGCGCCCGTGCCGGTGGCGAACGCCATCGGCAGGAAGCCGAGCGACGCGACGAGCGCCGTCATCAGCACCGGCCGCAGCCGCGTGAGCGCGCCTTCGCGCACCGCGGCGTCGAGCGGCGCGCCTTCGTCGCGCAGGTTGCGGATGAACGAGATCATCACGAGGCTGTTGAGCACCGCAACGCCCGATAGCGCGATGAAGCCGACCGCGGCCGTGATCGACAGCGGAATGCCGCGCAGCCACAGCGACACGACGTCGCCCGTGAGCGCGAACGGGATGCCGGTGAACACGAGCAGGCCGTCCTTCGCGTTGTTGAACATCACGAACAGCAGCACGAACACCATCGCGAGCGCGAGCGGCACGACGATCTTCAGCCGCTCGCTCGCGCTTTGCAACTGTTCGAACTGGCCGCCCCACGACAGCCAGTAGCCGGCGGGCACCCGGACGTCCGAGGCGATCCGCTCGCGCGCGTCGGCGACGAACGAGCCGACGTCGCGCCCGCGCACGTTCGCGCTGACGACGACGCGGCGCTTGCCGTCCTCGCGGCTGATCTGGTTCGGCCCGGGCGATGTGTCCACCGTCGCGAGCTCGGCGAGCGGCACGTACGGCGCCTGCGCGAGCGGGCCGCTCGCGCCCGCCGGCGCGGCCAGGGGTAGCGCGATCGGCAGCCGCTTGATCGCCTCGACGTCGGTGCGCAGCTCGTCGGGCAGCCGCACGACGATGTCGAAGCGGCGATCGCCCTGGAACAGCAGGCCGGCCTTGCGCCCGCCGACCGCCGCGGCGACCGTGTCCTGCACGTCGCCCACCGTCACGCCGTAGCGCGCGAGCTTGTCGCGATCGAGGTTGACGGTCAGCACGGGCAGGCCCGTGGTCTGCTCGACCTTCACCTCGGACGCGCCCGGCACCTTCTGCAGCGCGGCCGCGATCTGCTCGCCCGTTGCGTTGAGCGTCGCCATGTCGTCGCCGAAGATCTTGACCGCGACGTCGCTGCGCACGCCGGAGATCAGCTCGTTAAAGCGCAACTGGATCGGCTGCGAGAACTCGTACGCGTTGCCCGGCAACTGCGCGAGCACCGCCTCGATTTCCCCACGCAGCGCATCGCGCGACTTGCGCGGGTCCGGCCACTGGTCGGCGGGCTTGAGCATGATGTAGCCGTCCGACAGGTTCGGCGGCATCGGATCGGCGGCGATCTCCGCGGTGCCGGTGCGCGCGAACACGCGGTCGATCTCCGGGAAGCGCGCCTTCAGCGTCTTCTCGATCGACTGCTGCATCGCGACCGATTGCGTGAGGCTCGTGCCCGGAATGCGCTGCGCGGACACCGCGAGGTCGCCTTCGTTCAGGCTCGGGATGAATTCGCTGCCGAGCCGCGTCGCCAGCACGAGCGAGAGCGCGACCACGGCCGTCGCGCCCGCGAGCACCTGCCCGGGCCGCGCGACGAACGCATCGAGCACGGGCGCGTAGAGCCGCTTCGCCGCGCTCATCAGCCGGTTCTCCTTCTCCTCCACTCGGCGGCCGATGAACAGCGCGACCGCGGCCGGAATGAACGTCACGGTGAGCGCCATCGCGGCCGCGAGCGCCATCACGACGGTGATCGCCATCGGATGGAACATCTTCCCCTCGACGCCCGTCAACGCGAAGATCGGCAGATAGACGACCATGATGATCAGTTGCCCGAAGATCAGCGCGCGGCGGGCCTCCTGCGACGCGGCGAACACTTCGGCGAAGCGCTCGTCGCGGGTGAGCGGGCGGCCCGCCGCCTGCTGCGCGTGCGCGAGCCGGCGAATGCAGTTCTCGACGATCACGACCGCGCCGTCGACGATGATGCCGAAATCGAGCGCGCCGAGGCTCATCAGGTTCGCGCTGACCTTCGCGTTGACCATGCCGGTGAAGGTCATCAGCATCGACAGCGGAATCACGAGCGCGGTGATCACCGCCGCGCGGATGTTGCCGAGGAACAGGAAGAGAACCGCGATCACGAGCACCGCGCCTTCGAGCAGGTTCTTCTTCACCGTCCGCACGGCCTTCTCGACGAGCACCGTGCGGTCGTACACGGCAATCGCGCGCACGCCGGCGGGCAGCGTGCGGTTCACGTCGGCCATCCTCGCGGCCACCGCCTTCGCGACCGTGCGGCTGTTCTCGCCCATCAGCATGAACACGGTGCCGAGCACGACTTCCTCGCCGTTCGCGGTCGCGGCGCCCGTGCGCAGCTCGCGGCCGAGATCGACGGCGCCGATGTCCTTCATCCGCACCGGCACGCCGCCCGCGTTCACGAGCACGATGTTCGCGATGTCCTCGGCCGAGCGCGCCTGGCCCGGCACGCGCACGAGATACTGCTCGCCGCGCTTTTCGATGTAGCCCGCGCCGACGTTGTCGTTGTTGCGCTCGAGCGCGCGCACGACGTCGGCGAGCGTGAGCCCGTACGACATCAGCTTCGTCGGATTCGGCGCGACGCGGTATTCCTTCACGTAGCCGCCGATCGAGTTCACCTCGGTCACGCCCGGCACGTTGCGCAACTGCGGACGCACGACCCAGTCCTGCAGCTCGCGCAGATCGGCGCTCGTGTAGCGCGTGCCGTCCGGCTTGCGCGCGCCCGCATCCGCCTCGACCGTCCACAGGTAGATCTCGCCCAGGCCCGTCGAGGTCGGCCCCATCGCGGGCGCGATCCCGGGCGGCAGCTTGTCCTTCGCTTCCTGGATCCGCTCGTTGACGAGCTGGCGCGCGAAATAGATGTCGGTGCCGTCCTTGAAGATCACGGTGACCTGCGACAGCCCGTAGCGCGAGATCGAGCGCGTCTGCTCGAGGTTCGGCAGGCCGGCCATCGCGGTCTCGACCGGATACGTGATCCGCTGCTCGGCCTCGAGCGGCGAATAGCCGGGCGCGGACGTGTTGACCTGCACCTGCACGTTCGTGATGTCGGGCACCGCGTCGATCGGCAGCTTCTGGTAACTGTAGACGCCGAGCGACGCGGCCGCGACGATCGCGAGCATCACGAGCCAGCGGTGCGCGATCGCGAAGCGGATCAGGCGCTCAAACATGGTGACGGTCCTCTGGAATGCGTGGAAAACGAAGCGGCCCGCGCGTCAGTGCTCGTCGGCGACGCCCTTGCCGAGCTCCGCCTTCAGCACGAAGCTGTTCGCCGCGGCGTAGGTCTGACCGGGCGCGAGGCCCTTGACGATCTCGACGCGCCGCTCGTCGCGCCGGCCCGTCTCGATCGCCTGCGCGACGAAACCCTTCGGCGTTCGAACGAACACGGCGGGCGCGCCGTCGACGTCCTGCAGCGCGTCGCTCTCGACAGCGACGGGCACGTTTTGCGCGCCGGCGTCGACGGTCACGTTGACGAACATGCCCGGCCGCCACGCGCCGTCGGGATTCGGCAGCACGACGCGCGCGGGCGCGGTGCGGGTCTGCTCGCCGAGCAGCGCGCCGACGTACGCGATCGGCCCGCTCGACTTCGATTCGAACGCGGCCGCGCTGACCGTCGCGTGGCGGCCGACGCGCACGTCGTTCAGGCGCTGCGCGGGCACGGCCATTTCGGCCCACACCGACGACAGATCGGACACGACGAACACGTTCGCGTCGGCCGCGATCGCCTCGCCCGGCGCGATGTGCTTCTCGACGATGGTGCCCGCGAACGGCGCGCGCAGCTCGTAGCGGTTGAGCGCGCCGGATGCGGCGCTCGCGTTCAGCGCGGCGAGTTTCTGCCGCGCGTTCGCCGCGGCGATCTCCGCCTCGCGCAGTTGCACCTGCGCCTGCAGATAGTCCTGCTCCGCGGAGATCCGCTCCTCCCACAAGGTCTTCTCGCGCGCGTACGACGTGCGGGCCGCCTGCAGCCGGCGCTCGGCCGTCATCAGCTCGCTGCGGCGATCGGCGAGATCCGTGCTCGCGATCACCGCGAGCACTTGCCCTGGCTTGACGTTCTCGCCGATCGACACGGCGACCCGCTCGACGATCCCCGCGACGCGCGGCACGACGTGCGCGGTGCGATCCTCGTTGAACTTGATTTCGCCCGGCAACTGGAAGCTCGTGATGATCTGCGCGGGGCCCGCGCGCGCGATGCCGATCCTCGCCGCGCCGAGCTGAGCGTCGTCCAGCGCGATCGCGCCGTCCGCGCGCGAGAACGGAAACGATGCGCTGCGCGCGCCGATCCTCACGTCGATCGACGCGTCGAACACGTGCGGCCTCGCGATCGGCTGCGCCGACGTGTACTTCGCGCCCGCTTGCGCGAACTGCAGCGCGACGCGTTCGCCGTCGTGGCGGGTCAGCGTCGCGGAGACGGCCGCGCCTTGCTCGACGGGCTTGCCGTCGACGAACGGATAGACGACGAGGCGCGCGTCGTCCGGCTTCTCGGACAGCACGATTTCGGCGGACAGCGCGCCTTGCGCGAACATCGCACCGCCGTGCGGGCCGGTCGCGCCGGATGCGGGCGCGGCCGCGGCGGCCCCGGAGGCCGCCGGCGCGGACGACGTGGACGGCGCGCGCGCGAGCGCCAGCACGATGGCGAGAGCGCCGGCCGCGGCCGCGCCGGCGAGAATCAGGGGCTTGCGTTGCATGGCGAGTTCTTCAGCGAAGTTGGGCGAGGGGGCGGGAAGCGTCGCGCGCCGGCGCGCCGACGACGCGCTCGATGTCCGCATACGACTGATGCGCGTCGGCGAGCGCCTGCACGTAGCGCGATTGCGCATCGAACAGCGTGCGCTGCGCGTCGAGCACGTCGAGAAAGCCGAACTTGCCGAGCTGGTAGCCGCGCGACATCGCGTCGAGCGACTGCCGCGCGGCGGGCAGCACGTCGGCCTTCAGCCGCCGCGCCTCGCCCGTCGCGCGCTCGTAGTTCGCATAGGCCTGGGTGAGATCGAGCCGCAGCCGCGCGCGCTCGGCGTCGAAATCGGCGCTTGCCTTCGCCGCGTTGTGGACGGCTTCGAGCAGCGCGCCCCTGTTCGTGTCGAAGAGCGGCAGCGGAATCGAGATGCCGACGACCGCCTGGTTGTCCGGCGCGCCGCCCGTGACGACATGCTTGACGCCCGCGCTCACCGTGATGTCCGGCACGCGCTTCGCGCGCTCGATCGCGATCTGCGCGTTCGTGCGCAGCATGTCGGCTTTCGCCGCGCGCGCGAGCGGCGCGTCGTCGAGCCGGCCGAGCAGTTGCGGCAGCGGCTCGGCGGCGGGCAACGCGTCGAGGTCGCCCGACGCGGCGCGCCCGCGCACGTCGGCGCTGCCTGTCGCGTTCGCGAGCCGCGCGAGCGCCGCCGCCACCCGCGTTTGCGCGTTCGACAGCTCGATCTGCGCGGCCGTCTGCGCGACGCGCGCCTTCGTCGCCTCGACGGGCGACACCTTGCCCGCGCGGGCGCGCTTGTCGGCCATGTCGGCCGAGCGCGCGGCGATCGCGGCCGATTCGTCGGCGACCTGCAACTGGCGCTGCGCGGCGAGCACGCCGTAGAACGCGCCCGTCACGTCGGCGCGCAGCGCGGCCGCGCGGCCGTCGAGCGACGCGAGCGCGGATTCGCGGCCGTACGATGCGGCGTCGACGCGCGAGCGCCGCTTGCCGCCGAGCTCGATCGGCTGGCTGACGACGGCGGTCGTCGTGCGCTCCTGCCGCCCGAACCCTTCCTGCAGGAACGACACGGTCGGATTCGGACGCGCGCCCGCCTGGACGAGCGCGCCGACGGATGCGTCGGCGCTCGATCGCGCGCTTTTCAGCAGCGGGTTGTTCGCTGCGGCTAGGGCCAGTGCGTCGTCGAGCGACAGCGCGGGCGGCGCGACGGACACAGTCGAAGTCGAAATCGGTGCGGGAGAGACGGCGGGCGTGACGGAGACGGAGGCCGCGCGGGCGTCCGGCGGTGCGGCGGCCGGGCCGTCGGGCGCGGACGGGGCCGGCGCGGGCTGCGCTTGCGCCTGCACCGCCGACGCCGCGATCGCGGCCGACACGAGTGCGGCGAAGATACGCTTGGGCATGAGTGATCGAGTTCCGGTGAAACGCGATCGATGCTACGGACGTGCCGCAATGCAAACATGAGGCGAACATGACATTTTTGTCACGTTCGCGGCGGCGGGCTGGATGCGGCGCGGGCTCGCCCGTGCGTGGGGTGGGGCGAGAAAGGGCGCCGGCGGGGCGGGGGGGCGAGGCGCGTCGAGCGTGCGGCGGCCGCGCATGAGCGCGCCGCCGCGACGCATTGGGGGGATAGGGCGATCAGCCGCCGTTGACGGCCGGATGCACGCCGGCGGCGGCCTCGACGCCGACGGACGACGGGCTCGCGCCGGATGCGCGGTCGTCTTGCCGTGACAGCGCTGCGCCGGCCGGGCAGCCGGATGCGCAGCCGGCCGACGATGCGTCGCGCTGCGACGGCTCCTGCCGTGCATCGGCGCGAATCGGCTTGCGCTCCTTGAACACGCGCTCGGGCATGCCGTGCGCGAACGCGGACGATGCGGCGAGCGCGAAGAGCGCCGCGAAGGCCAGGGATGTTGCTCGTTTCATCGAATATCTCGCTCGGTAACGCCGCCGGAACGGCGGACCCGCTCAGTGTGACGGCAGGGCGGAGCGTGGCGATGACCGCGGGGTGACAAGTCTGTCAGGAACGCGCGGCACGCGGACGGTAGGGCTTCGACGCGGTGGGGGGCGTTGCTTCCGGGCGTCGGCGCAAGGCCCGGCGGGGCCGCGGGCGACGGGGGCGAACCGCCGGCGAAACCGCGACGTGCGCGACGCAGGCGAGGCGTATTGTGCGCGGTACAAACGACGTACGCGTCACGCCGGCACGATGCACGAGGTGCGGCTCGCGTCACAATCGATCGGACGAAAAACGGATTCGACTCCGGTTCGGCGCGGGCGGCCCGTGACGGCTTGCCCGCGCCGGCATCGTTCGATCGGGACGCGCTCAGCAGCCGCCGCGACAGTCGGCGACGCCGAATGCGATCAGATTTCCGGCGATTTCGCGCAGCAGGTGCAGCGTGAGCGCGCCGGCGCCACCTTGAGCGAGACGAAGCAGTTCGATGAGATCTTGCGCAGCGAGGCTCATGTTGGTCTCCTTCACACGGCGCTTCTCGAGCGCCGCCGTAGAAACATGAAATTCTCTTTGTTGTGAGCAAAGTATCGTCGACCGAACGGGCCGTTCCAATCAGCGGGCGACGAACTTCGCGTCATCCGGCACTGCGGCTTGTCGGCGATTTCCTACGCAATGTTCAGTCGAAATCGGGGAGGGGGGCGCAGCGCGAAGCGCGGGGCGGGGCGGTGTTTCGGCGGGGTGGAAAAGGGCGCGTTCGACGGGCCGGTGGATTCGCCGTAAACGGGGTCGTGCGACGCCGAAGGGCGGGTTCGATGGGCGTTCCCGGCGCCCGTTCGATCACGCCGGAATCGAGCCGGCATTGAACCGGAATCGAGCCGGAGTCGGGTCGGAGTCGGGTCGGAATCGGGTCGGAATCGGAGTCGGGGCGGCAGCCGCGTTGTCGTGGGATGCAAGCCGTCCGCTCGCCGCTGTCCCGATATCGTGGATGGCATGGGCGCGCCTCCGCGATGCGAACCGGACCGGGACTCCATGGCGAAGCGGCAACCGACGATCGACAATCGATAACAGGCAATCCGCAATCGACGCACCGCACGCAAGCACGCAAGCGTGCCCGATTCGGGCAATCTCCGCGCGATCCGGCGCAAGACGCGGCGACGCGCGGCGGCTACGCCTTGTAGCCGATATTGCGCAGCAGATCCTTGCGCCAGCGCACGTCCTCGTCGGTTTCGATGCCGAGCGGCGAGAAGCCGTCGACGACGCCGAGAATGCTTCGCCCCTGATCGGACTGCGCGACGACGACCTCGGTCGGATTGGCGGTCGCGCAGAAAATCCGGCAGACCTCGGGCACTGCCTTGATCGCGTTCAGCACGTTGAGCGGATAAAAGCCGTCGCCGAGAAAGACGAGAAAACAGTGGCCGGCGCCGATCGCGAGGGCGTTGCGGCAAGCGAGCTCGGTCAGCGCGGCGCCGGTGCCGGAGTGGCGCACGAGGCGCTTGCCGGACGCCTCGCAGAACGCGAGGCCGAAGCGGATGCCGGGCACGGCGCCGACGAGCGCCTCGTGGATGTCCTCGACCGATTTGATGAAATGCGTCTGGCCGAGAATGAAGTTCGCCGTGTCGGGCTTGTCGATTGCAACGCTCAGCAATTGCAGCATGTCGCACCTCGTCTCGTCTTGTGATGACGCGCACGCGCCGGCGCGGCGGGCGCCGCGGGGCAATCGCGCGCCGGCGCGTTTTGTTCCGGTTCGTTTTCCAGCTTAGTACGCGGCGCCGGGCAACGAAAGCGCGGTGCCGGCCGGCCTCCTCGCCTATCCTGGAGAGGGAGGTTCGCGCGATGACAGCCGGTGAGGGGCGAGGACGAATGAGCAGGAAGGGCGGCGCGGAGATGCCGCATTGTTCGGACGAGCGAATGCGACCTATCCTGAAAAGATCCCGCCGGCCGGCGGCGATCCGATCAACGCTTATCAGACGGAGGTGTGCCATGTCGATGTCCGTCACCCTGCAGGAGTGCCTGCGCCAGAAGGCTTCGCGCTACGAAGTCATCCATCATCCGTACAGCCACTCAAACATGGAAGCGGCCGCGGCCGCGCATGTTCCGGGCGATCGTCTCGCGAAGACCGTGCTGCTCGAGGACGCGCAAGGCTACGTCGCGGCCGTGCTGCCGACCACGCATGCGGTGCGGCTATCGGAGCTGTGGGCGAAGACCGGGCGCCATCTCGTGCTCGCGAAGGAAGTCGAGCTGCGCGAGCTGTTCAAGGATTGCGACGTGGGCGCGTTGCCGCCCGTGTGCATGGCTTACGGGATGCAGACGTTCCTCGACGATAGCCTTGCGCGGCAGCCCGACGTGTATTTCGAGGCCGGCGATCATGAAGAACTGGTTCACATGGACCGCGACGAATTTCTTGCGCTGATGGACAAGGCGGAACGGGCGAGCTTCTCGCACAAGATTCAGGGGGTGGTTTCCTGAGTGGCGTGACGGCGGGCGGTTCCGGCGGCGATGGCCGCGGCGCGCAATCGGGTCGGACGACGAGTATGGGACGGCGGGCTTTGGGGAGTCCGCCGGTGCTGGCTGTTGGATCGGGCGTCGTGGAGCGAGCGGGTGCGATGGGGGCGTCGACTGATTCGACGAATTTGACATAACGCAAATTATCGACATTTTGGGTGTGACAGCTAAGCGGTAGCCTGCCGGGGCCAGTGTCTTAATACATTCAACATTCGTCGTGGAGGTTTCATCATGAAGCATTCCGTCAGGCATCCTTTCCACCCGTCGACACCGCTGCCCGCGAGCGCCTCCGCGCCGCTGCGGGCGGCCGCGCCGCGCCAGTTGCCGTTTGCGCTGCTCACGGCGCTCGTGATCGGCTCGATGATCGGCAGCGGCATCTTCTCGCTGCCGCAGAACATGGCATCCGGCGCGGGCGCCGGCGCGATCGTGATCGGCTGGGCGATCACGGGCGTCGGCATGCTGATGCTCGCACTCGTCTACCAGACGCTCGCGCATCGCAAGCCCGAGCTCGACAACGGCGTCTACGCGTACGCGCACGCGAGCGCCGGCGACTTCGTCGGCTTCAACTCCGCATGGGGCTACTGGGTCAGCGCGTGGATCGGCAACGTCGGCTATTTGGTGATCGTGTTCGGCACGCTCGGCTACGCGTTTCCGGCGTTCGGCGACGGCAACACGCGCGCCGCGCTCGCGTTCCAGCCGCACCGCTTCACGACCGACTTCTGGGGCAACGTCCACCTGCCCGGCGTGCTCGACCAGGTGAAGAGCACGATGCTGATCACCGTCTGGGTGTTCATCGGCATCGAGGGCGCGAGCGTCTATTCGGCCCGCGCGAAGAACCGCGACGACGTCGGCCGCGCGACCATCGTGGGCTTCGTCGTCGTGCTGCTGTTGCTGATGGCCGTCTCGCTGCTCTCGCTCGGGATCGTGTCGCAGCCCGAGCTCGCGGCGATGAAGAATCCGTCGATGGCGGGCGTGCTCGAAAAGGCGATCGGCCGCACGGGCGTCGCGATCGCGGGCGTCGGGCTGCTGGTGTCGGTGGGCGGCGCGCTGCTCGCATGGACGCTGCTCGCCGCCGAGGCGATGTTCACGCCGGCCAAGGACGGCGTGATGCCGGCGTTCCTGTCGCGCGAGAACGCGCACGGCGTGCCCGCCAACGCGCTGTGGGCGACCAACGGCCTCGTGCAGCTGTTCCTGCTCGTCACGCTCGTGTCGAACGCGACGTATCAGGCGCTGATCTCGCTCGCGACATCGATGATCCTCGTGCCGTACCTGTTCTCCGCCGTCTATGCGCTCGTCATCGCGATCAAGGGCGAAGGCTATGCGCCCGGCGAGGCGGTGCGCGTGCGCGACGCGACGATCGGCGCGGTCGCGACCGTCTACTGCGGCTGGCTGCTGTATGCGGCGGGCCCGAAATACCTGCTGCTGAGCGCCCTCCTCTATGCGCCGGGCGCGCTGCTGTACGCATGGGCGAAGCGCGAGCGCGGCGAGCGGCCGTTCAAGCCGTTCGAAGCGGCGATCCTGATCGCGCTCGTCGCGTTCGCGTCGCTCGCGGGCTGGCTCGTCGCGGCGGGCCGGATCAGCCTGTAACGGATTCGGGCGAACCGCCGGGCCGCTCGGCCGCCGCGCGGGCGCGTGTTCCACGTGGCGGCCTGCGCCGTGTCGGCCGCGGCGGCCGTGCGGAGCGGGCCGGCCGCCGCGGCGATGGTGGCCGCGCGGATCACGTGGATCACGTTGACGGCGTTGAACGGCGGGCCGGCCGCCGCGCGGGCGGCTGCGCCGCGAACCCGTGCGCGACGGCGCGCGGAATGGGCCGCGCCGGCACGGATGGCGCCGCGCGATGCGCTCATAATGACCGTCGACGCCTCACTCTTTCGCCCGTGGCCGCCATGACGCTCGCCATCGTCGTCCTGAACGTGATCGGTTTCCTCGTCGAGCTCGCCGCGCCCGAGCGCGTACTGTCGCTGTTCGCGCTATGGCCGCCGCGCGCGGGCGCGGGCTTGCCGCCCGCCGCCGCACCCGCGTTCCATGTCTGGCAGCTCGTCACGTACAGCGCGCTGCACGCGGGGCTGTCGCACCTGCTGTTCAACATGCTCGGGCTCGTGATGTTCGGCCGCGATGTCGAGCGCGCGCTCGGCCGCGCGCGCTTCGGCACGCTGTATCTCGCGAGCGTCGTATGCGGCGCGCTCACGCAGCTCGCGCTCGCGCGCTATTCGGCGGCGGCCGCCGCGCCGACGATCGGCGCGTCCGCCGGCGTGTTCGGCGTGCTCGCCGCGTACGCGCTGCTGTACCCGTCGCGCCGCGTCGTGCTGCTGATTCCGCCGATTCCGATGCGCGCGTGGGTGTTCGCGCTGCTCTACGCGGGGGGCGAACTGCTGCTCGGCGTCGCGGGCGCGGCGAGCGGCATCGCGCATTTCGCGCATCTGGGCGGGATGTTCGGCGCGATCGCGCTGATGCTGGCATGGGGACGGCCGCGCAGCGAATGGCCGGTTCAATGAGCGCGGTTCAACGAGCGCGCGCGACGGGCGGCGAGCGGCGGCCGCGCGCCGCGCCGACTCTCGACTCCCGACGGCCCGCGCCGACCTACCCCGTGCGCGGCCGGCGGCGGGTCGCGCACCGTCGTCACTGCGGCACGGAGTGGTCCGCGTTGTCGGCCTTTCGAGCCGGATCGCGAAGCTCGGCGCTCCCGACTTCCGCCGGCGGCTTCGCCGGCGCGGCGCCGATGCCGCTTCGCTTCGCCGCGTCGCCGCCCGGATCGCGCGCGCCGGGCTCGGGCGTCGGCTCGTCGTTGACGAGCCTCACGAGCTTGTCGTGATCGACCACCTCGTGCTCGAGCAGATACCCGGCGATCCGTTCGAGCGCGCCGCGCCGCTCCTTCAGCGTACGCGACACGCGATCGTGCGCCTCGGCGAGGAGCCGCTGGATCTCGTCGTCGATCCGCGTCGCGGTGCTCTCGCTGCAGCGCTCGCCGCCGCGCTGCCAGACGAGGGGCGACAGCCCCTGGGTGTCCGCGTCGCCGAACGTCGCGAGGCCGATCCGCTCGCTCATCCCGTAGCGGGCGACCATGTGCCGCGCCATTTCGGTCGCGCGCTCGAGATCGTTCTCCGCGCCCGTCGACACGTCGCCGAACACGATCTCCTCGGCGACGCGCCCGCCGAGCAGCACGTCGAGCCGGTCGAGCAGCTCGCTCTTGCGCAGCACGTAGCGATCCTCGGTCGGCACCTGCTGCGTGTAGCCGAGCGCCGCGATGCCGCGCGGAATGATCGACACCTTCTTCACCGGATCGCTGTGCGCGCGCGTCTGCGCGATCAGCGCGTGCCCCGCCTCGTGATGCGCGATCGTGATCTTCTCGCGCTCGCTCATCACGCGGCTCTTGCGTTCCATGCCGGTCATCGCGCGGTCGATCGCCTCGTCGAAATCGGACATGTCGATCGCGGGCTTGTCGAGCTCGGCCGCGTGCAGCGCCGCCTCGTTGACGATGTTCGCGAGATCCGCGCCGACGAAGCCGGGCGTGTGCGACGCGAGCTCGCCGAGATCGACGTCCGGGCCGAGCTTCACGTGCTTCACGTGGACCGACAGGATCTGCCGGCGCCCCGTCAAGTCCGGCCGGTCGATCGCGATGTGGCGGTCGAAGCGGCCCGGGCGCAGCAGCGCGGGATCGAGAATCTCCGGACGATTGGTCGCCGCCATGAGGATCACGCCGGAGTTCGCCTGGAAGCCGTCCATCTCCACGAGCAACTGGTTCAGCGTCTGCTCGCGCTCGTCGTTGCCCGACGCGAGCCCCGCGCCGCGCACCTTGCCGAGCGCGTCGAGCTCGTCGATGAAGATGATGCACGGCGCCTTTTGCTGCGCCTGCTCGAACAGATCGCGCACGCGCGCCGCGCCGACGCCGACGAACATCTCGACGAACGACGAGCCGCTCGTCGAGAAGAACGGCACGCCCGCCTCGCCCGCCACCGCCTTCGCGAGCAGCGTCTTGCCGGTGCCGGGCGCGCCGACGATCAGCACGCCCTTCGGGATCTTGCCGCCGAGCCGCTGGTAGCGCGCGGGCGCGCGCAGAAACGCGACGATCTGCTGGAGCTCGGCCTTCGCCTCGTCGATGCCCGCGATGTCGTCGAAATCGATGCCGGTCTTCGCCTCCACATAGACGCGCGGCTTGCTCTTGCCGACGCCCGACCAGTCCTGCAGGCCGCCGCGCGGGCGCCGCAGCATCAGGTTCCAGACGAGCGCGAACACCGCGATCGGCACGATCCACGATGCGAGCGTGCCGATCCACGTGTCGTCGTCGGCGCCGCGATAGCGGGTGCCCGTCGCGGCGAGCGTGTCGATCAGGCGCTCGTCGGTCACGCGCTTTGTCGAGAAGCGCCACGGCGTGCCCGCGCGCTTGATCGCCTCCGCGTCGGAGGCGGGCAGCGCCGCCGCCGCGGACGCACTGCGCAGCACGCCCGTGATGCGCGTCGGGCTGACTTCGAGATCGTCGAGCTGCGCGGCCGCGGCGAGCTTGCGAAAGTCGCTGTACGCGATCTGCGTGGCCGGCGCGCTGAGCGTGGCGAGCTGCAGCGCGAGCAGCACCATGAACACGAGCACGACGACGAATCCCATGTATCCGGTTTCGCTCTTCATCGGGATGCCTGGGCGTGCGTTGTGCGATGCGGAAGAATCGACGGCCGCGGACGCTAGGCGGCGTCGCGCATCCAGTGCGCGCGCAGCGTGTCCTCGCCTTCGCGATAGTCGATCTCGAGATCGCCGCGGTGCGTGCGCACGAGCGCCTCGGTGAGCCGGTGCACGAGGGGCGAGCCCTTCGTGCGCACGACCATGCGCGCGGGCAGCGCGTCGATCGACAGAATGCGTCCGAGCGGGCGCGCGTTGATGTCGTC
This sequence comes from Burkholderia mallei ATCC 23344, assembly GCF_000011705.1. NCBI lineage: Bacteria > Pseudomonadati > Pseudomonadota > Betaproteobacteria > Burkholderiales > Burkholderiaceae > Burkholderia > Burkholderia mallei. Next base: position 1,079,869 of record NC_006349.2, read on the forward strand.
GCCCGCGTGGCGGCGCAGCAGCGCGACGATGTCGTCGCGGCGGCGCGCGAAGTAGCCGCCTTCGAGCACGAGCTCGCCCGCGCTCGCGAATCCGGCGGCACGCGGGGCACACGATCTGCAGCAGCGCGCCCGCCGCCGCGTGCCAGCTCCAGCGGCCGTCGTCGTACAGCGCGCCGCATTCGGTGCAGCCCATGCCGCTCTTCAGGCGCGCCGGCGCGCCGTAGCCGTCCGCCGGGTGCGCGCGCGGCAGGCGATCGCGGCGCTGCCGCATCGCCGCGTAGAGTTCGTTCGATCCGTAGATCATCGTCTTTCCTCGTCGATAGGTCGTACGTTTCGCGCGTGCCGGGCGATTGCCGGCGGCATGCGCGGGCGGCGCCGCAATCGTGGAATCGCCGGGATGCGGTCAATGGCGGTGCGCGGCGCGACGTACACCACCGAGCATCGGCGATCGCCCGCGCGCGCGATTGACGCCGATCAACGGTCGGCCACATCGAGACGGTTCGCGCGCGCCGACTGGTGCGGATTCGTTGCCAATCGATCCGAACCTGCGCGATCGCCCATGCCGGCGGCCGACAGTCGCGTGCGGGCCGGCCGTGGCCGCGCGCGTGTCGTGGCGGCGTCGGGCCGGATACCGGCCGTGACGCGATCCCGCGCTTGCCGCCACGGCGTGCGGCCCATGAAGGTCAGCGGCGCTCGGCGCGCGAGTGCCGCTGCGGCGTATCCCGTCGCGCCGCGTGCGCAGCCGCGGCCGCGCTCGCGGCCGGCTGGGGATGCCGCGGTGCAGCATGCTGTTGCCGTCGCGAGGGTCGCCGCCGCGCGTCGCCGGCGCGGGCGCGGGTCGGCCGAGCCGATGCCGCACGAAGGCGCGGCAAGAAGCGGCGCGCGATCATGCGTCGCCCCACGCGATCGCCGTGCCTGCTGCGTCCGGCGCGCCCGTGCGAGCGACGAATCGATGCGTCGATTCGAAGCAATGCTCGCTTGCAATTCATCTTGACATCGATCAATGTAATGTTTCGGCGGGGCACGCCGGCCGATGCGTCGCGGCTCGCCGCCGCCCGGCCGTCGACGGAAACCGCGTGCAAAACTCAGAACGCACAACGATACGGAGACACCTCACGATGACGCGCTACGACACGATCATCCGCAACGGCCTATGGTTCGACGGCACGCTCGCCGAGCCCCGCCCGCGCGAGCTCGGCATTCGCGACGGGCGCGTCGCGGCGGTATCGGACACGCCGCTCGCCGCGGACGGCGCGAGCGTGATCGACGCGACCGGCAAATGGGTGATGCCCGGCTTCATCGACATCCACACGCATTACGACGCCGAGATTCTCGTGTCGCCGGGGCTGCCCGAATCGGTGCGGCACGGCGTGACGAGCGTCTTCCTCGGCTCGTGCTCGCTGTCGACCGTCCACGCGAACGCGCTCGACTGCACCGATCTCTTCAGCCGCGTCGAAGCGCTGCCGCGCGAGCAGATGCTCGCCGTGCTGTCGCGCGTGAAGACCTGGGACACGGCGGCTGCGTACGTGCGCCATCTCGAATCGCTGCCGCTCGGCCCGAACGTCGCGGCGTTCCTCGGCCATTCGGACCTGCGCACGCACGTGCTCGGCCTCGGGCGCGCGGTGGACGACCGCGTGCGGCCGCACGAGGCCGAGCTGCAACGGATGGAGCGGCTGCTCGACGACGCGCTCGACGCGGGCTTCGTCGGCCTGTCGTCGATGACGACGCCGTGGGACAAGCTCGACGGCGAGCGCTACCGGTCGAAGTCGCTGCCGTCGACGTTCGCGACGTGGCGCGAGTACCGGCGGCTGAACCGCGTGCTGCGCCGCCGCGGGCGCGTGCTGCAAAGCGCGCCGAACACGACCAATCCGCTGAACGGCCTGCTCTTCATGGCCGAGAGTTGCGGCTACTTCGTGCGCAAGCCGCTGCGCACGTCGCTGCTCGTCGCGGCCGACAGCAAGGCGGCGCCGCGCGGCACCATCGACGTGCAGCTCGGCGGCGTGCGCGTCGCGAACGCGCTGTTTCGCGGCGAGCTCGTCTGGCAGCATCTGCCGGTGCCGTTCGAAGTCTATGCGGACGGCATCGATTTCGTGATCTTCGAGGAGTTCGGCGCGGGCCGCGCGGCGCTGCATCTGGCCGACGCGCTCGAGCGCAACAAGCTGCTGCAGAACGAAGGCTACCGGCGCGAGTTCCGCCGGCAGGTCGGCAAGGGGTTCGACCTGCGGCTCTGGACGCGCGATCTGCACGACACGCGGATCGTCGGCTGTCCGGATGCGTCGGTCGTCGGCAAATCGTTCGGCCAGGTCGCGAACGAGCGCGGCGTCCACCCGGCGGACGCGTTTCTCGATCTCGTCGTCGCGCACGGGCAGCGGCTGCGCTGGTGCATGACGATCGCGAACCACCGCGCGGATGTGCTCGACCGCATCGCGACCCATCCGGCGCTGCAGATCGGCTTCGCCGATTCGGGCGCGCACCTGCGCAACATGGCGTTCTACAACGCGCCCGTGCGCTTCCTGCGCCGCGTGCGCGAGGCCGAGCGCGCCGGCCGGCCGTTCATGTCGGTGCAGCAGGCGGTGCATCGGCTGACGGGCGAGCTCGGCGCGTATTTCGGCGTCGACGCCGGCACGCTGCGCGCCGGCGACCGCGCCGATATCGCGATCGTCGATCCCGCGCATCTCGACGCGTCGGTCGACGCGTCGGTCGACGCGTATCACGAAGAGGACATGGCCGTGTTCGGCGGGCTGCGGCGGCTCGTGAACCGCAGCGGCGCGGCGATCGCGGCGACGCTCGTCAACGGGCAACTCGTGTATCGCGACGGCGCGTTCGCCGAAGGCTTCGGCGACACGCGGCGCTCGGGGCGGTTCCTGCGCGCGGCGGCGCGCTAGGGCCGGCACGCGCTCGGCACGCGCTCGGCGCCGGCCGGCGTAGCGGCCGCGCGCGACGCACGCGCCGCCGCGGATACCGAACGCGTTCGGCTCGGGCGCGGCGCGCCGCGCGGCTCCGTCGGCGCGCCGATCATTCGCCCCCGGCGCCCGCGCCGCTCGGCCGAATCCGGTACGCGCAGCGCCGCGCGCCGGCCGGGATGTGCTCGATGCGCTCGATCGTCAGCGCATCGCCCAGCATCTCGCGAAAAATCTCGAGTTCCGAGCGGCAGAACCCCTGGCATGCGGTCGCGGCCGCGCAGATCGGGCAGTGATTCTCGATGAAGAGCCAGCCGTCGCCGTCGGGCGCGCGCGACCACTCGGCGAAATAGCCCTCGCGGTCGCGCAGCTCGGCGAGCCGCGCGATCCGCTCCTCCGGGTCCGTCACGCCGGCGAGCGTGTGCGCGTACGTGCGGCGCATCTCCGTCTCGCGCGCGGCGATCAGCAAGTCGAGCGTCGGCTGGCCGAGCGTCGTGCGAATGATCCGGATCAGGTCGACCGTCATGTCCGCGTGCGCATCCGGAAAGTGGCCGTGGCCGAGCGACGTGAGCCGCCAGATCCGCGCCGGCCGCCCGACGCCCTGCGGCACGTTCTGCGCCTCGACGAGCCCTTCCGCCTCGAGCTTCTTCAATTGCTGCCGCGCGGCCTCGCCGGTCGTGCCGAGGTACGCGCCGAGCTCGGCCGCCTGCAGCGGCCCGCGCCGCTTCAGCACGTTCAGCACGCGCTCGGAGACCGGAATTTCCTGTTTTGAAAAATTATCGTCCATCGTTGCATTATCAAATGCTGGGCTTGTGCAATGCAATGGTATCGCGATGCACGCCGGGCAATCACCCAAATAAACAAAGGATATGCTTGACTTATTGGATCGTCAGACAAATCATGTCCGCGATTCTTACAAAATGATTGAGAGATTTCCATGGGCCGTCGGCTATTGCTTGCATTGGCGCTGTTGGCGTTCATCTTCGGCGGGCTGTTCCTGTGGCGGGAAAGCCGCGTGCAGGCCGCCGATCATCCCCCCGCCCCCCCTGCCGCGCTGACGGTCTCGGCCGTCGCCGTGCGCGCCGCGCCCGAGCGCGTGACGCTCGACGCGGTCGGCTCGCTCGACGCGGTCCGGCAGGTGACGCTCGCGCCCGAAGTGGCCGGGCGCGTCGTCGCGCTGCAGTTCGACGCGGGCTCGGCGGTGCGCAAGGGGCAACTGATCGTCCAGCTCTTCGACGAGCCGGAGCGCGCGAAGCTCGCGTCGATCCAGGCGAAGGCCGCCTACGCGAAGCGCCAGCTCGACCGCTCGCAGGCGCTCGCTCAGACGGGCGCGGAGCCGCGCAACCTCTTCGATCGGCACCGCTTCGATTTCGACGCGGCCGCGGCCGACATCCGCGAGACGCAGGCGGTGATCACGCAAAAGGCGGTGCGCGCGCCGTTCGACGGCGTGCTCGGCCTGCGCCGCGTGAATCTCGGCCAGTATCTGAACGCGGGCGACGCGATCGCGACGCTCACCGATCTCGACACGTTGTACGCGAACTTCACGGTGCCGCAGAAAAACCTGAGCCAGCTGCGTCTCGGCCAGAGCGTGTCGATCACGACGGACGCGTATCCGGAGCGCACGCTCGTCGCGCGCGTGAGCGCGATCGAGCCGCAGATCGGCACCGACACGCGCAACGTCGCCGTGCAGGCGACGCTGCCGAACCCCGATCACCTGCTGCGCCCGGGCATGTACATCCAGGCGCGGCTCGAGCTGCCGCCGCGCGAGCGCGCGCTGACGGTGCCCGACACCGCCGTGCAGACCTCGCAGCGCGGCGAATCGGTGCTCGTCGTCGGCAAGCCGGGCCGTGACGGGCTGGGCGTCGTGCGGCTGCAGCCGGTGAGAACCGGCCGGCGCGCCGACGGCCGCATCGCGATCGCCGACGGGCTGCGCCCGGGCGACGTGGTCGTCACCTCGGGCCAGGTGCGGCTCGCGGCGGGCGACAGGGTGAAGGTCGCGCTCGACGACGGCGCGGGCTCGGGAGCCGCGCAATGAACGCCGGCGCGCCCCACGATTCCGGCGCGGCCCGCGCGCGCTTCACGGACGTGTTCGTCCGCCGCCCGGTGCTGTCGCTCGTGTTCAGCCTGCTGATCCTGCTCGTCGGCCTGCGCGCGCTGATGTCGCTGCCGGTGCGCCAGTATCCGGCGCTGGAGAGCGCGACGATCAGCGTCGCGACCGATTATCCCGGCGCGTCGCAAGAGCTGATGCAGGGCTTCGTGACGACGCCGATCGCGCAATCGATCGCGACCGCCGACGGCATCGAGTACATCACGTCGACGACGACGCAGGGCAAGAGCGTCGTGAAGGCGCGGCTGCGCCTGAACGCGAACGCGGACCGCGCGATGACCGAGGTGATGGCCAAGGTCCAGCAGGTGAAGTACAAGCTGCCCGCCGACGCGTACGATTCGGTGATCACGAAGCTCACCGACGCGCCGACCGCGGTGATGTATCTCGGCTTCGCGAGCGATGCGCTGTCCATTGCGCAGATCACCGATTATGTGGTGCGCGTCGCGCAGCCGCTCGTGACGACGGTGCCGGGCGTCGCCTCCGCCGAGATTCTCGGCGGCCAGAACCTCGCGATGCGCGTCTGGCTCGACGCGACGCGGCTCGCCGCGCACGGGCTGTCCGCGGGCGACGTCGCCGCGGCGATCCGCGCGAACAACGTGCAGGCGGCGCCGGGTCAGGTCAAGGGCTCGCTCACGATCGCCGACATCTCGGCGAACACCGATCTGACCGACGTCGGCGCATTCAACGAGATGGTCGTGAAAAGCGCGCCGAACGGTGGCGGCCTCGTGCGGCTGAAGGATGTCGCGACCGTGGAGATCGGCGGCGAGAACTACAACTCGAGCGCGCTGATGAACGGCCGCCGCGCGGTGTACATCGCGGTCAACGCGACGCCCGCGGGCAACCCGCTCGAGATCGTGCGCGGCGTCGGCGCGGTGCTGCCCGCGATAGAGCGCAACAAGCCCGCGAGCGTGCAGATCGCGAACATGTTCGACGGCGCGCGCTTCGTCAACGCGTCGATCGCCGAAGTCCGCTCGACGCTCACCGAGGCGATCGCGATCGTCGTCGTCGTGATTTTCCTGTTCCTCGGCTCGTTTCGCGCGGTGATCATCCCGGTGCTGACGATTCCGCTGTCGCTCGTCGGCTCGGCGGCGCTGATGCTGGCCGCGGGCTTCTCGCTGAACCTGCTGACGCTGCTCGCGATGGTGCTCGCGATCGGGCTCGTCGTCGACGACGCGATCGTCGTCGTCGAGAACATCCACCGCCACATCGAGCAGGGCGAGCCGCCCGTGCGTGCGGCGCTGATCGGCGCGCGCGAGATCGCGTCGCCCGTGCTCGTGATGATGGCGACGCTGATCTCCGTCTACGCGCCGATCGGGCTGATGGGCGGCCTCACCGGCTTGCTGTTCAAGGAGTTCGCGTTCACGCTCGCGGGCGCGGTGCTCGTGTCGGGCATCGTCGCGCTCACGCTCTCGCCGATGCTCGGCTCGCTGCTGCTCACGAGCAGGATGTCCGAGGGCCGCGTCGCGAAGGCGATCGAGCGCACGCTCGAGCGCGTGACGCACGCGTACCGGCGCGGCCTGCACGCAAGCCTCGCCGCGCGGCCCGCGATTCTGCTGATCGGCGCCGGCGTGCTCGCGGGCATCGTGCTGCTCTTCTCGGGTGTGAAGCGCGAGCTCGCGCCGCAGGAGGACCAGGGCTCGATCATGGTCGCGGTGAAGGCGCCGCAGTATGCGAACCTCGATTACATGGAGCGCTACGCGCCCGACATCGAGCGCGTGTTCCGCACGCTGCCCGAGGCCGACACGAGCTTCATCCTGAACAGCTACGGCGGCAGCAATCTCGGCTTCGCGGGCGTGAACCTCGTCGATTGGGACAAGCGCACGCGCAGCGCGGCGGCGCTGCAGGCGCTGATCCAGGCGCGCGGCGACGGGATCCGCGGCGAGCGCGTGTTCGCGTTCCAGTTGCCGGCGCTGCCCGCGTCGAGCGGCGGGCTGCCGATCCAGATGGTGCTGCGCACGCCGTCGGGTTTCGCCGATCTCTACGCGCAGATGGAGCGGATCAAGGCGGCCGCGCAAAAGAGCGGCCTCTTCGCGGTGCTCGACAGCGATCTGACGTTCGACAGCCGCGCGGTGGGCGTGACGATCGACCGCAATCAGGCGAACACGCTCGGCGTGACGATGAAGGACATCGCCGACACGCTCGCCGTGCTCGTCGGCGAGAACTACGTGAACCGCTTCAACTTCAAGGGCCGCTCATACGACGTGATCCCGCAGGTGTCGCGCAGCGAGCGGCTGTCCTCCGAGATGCTCAGCCGCTATTACGTGAAGACGGGCTCGGGGCGGATGATTCCGCTGTCGACCGTGATTCAAGTGACCAACGGCAGCCAGGCGAACGCGCTCAGCCAGTTCAACCAGATGAACGCGGCGACGTTCTCCGCGGTGCCCGCGCCCGGCGTGACGATGGGCGACGCGGTGGCGTTCCTCGAGGCGCAGAAGCTGCCCGCCGGCTTCTCGATCGACTGGCTCGGCGAATCGCGGCAATACGTGCAGGAAGGCAACCGGCTCGCCGTCACGTTCGGCTTCGCGCTGATCGTGATCTTCCTCGTGCTCGCCGCGCAGTTCGAGAGCCTGCGCGATCCGCTCGTGATCCTGGTGTCGGTGCCGCTGTCGATCTGCGGCGCGCTCGCCCCGCTCTACCTCGGTTTCGCGACGCTCAACATCTATACGCAAATCGGGCTCGTCACGCTGATCGGGCTGATCTCGAAGCACGGGATCCTGATGGTCAGCTTCGCGAACGATCTGCAGCGCCACGAAGGGCTCGACCGGCGCGCGGCGATCGAGCGCGCGGCGGCCGTGCGGCTGCGTCCGATCCTGATGACGACCGCGGCGATGGTCGCGGGCCTCGTGCCGCTCGTGTTCGCCGCAGGCGCCGGCGCGGCGAGCCGCTTCGCGATCGGCATCACGGTGTCGACCGGCATGCTGGTCGGCACGCTGTTCGTGCTGCCGACCGTCTATACGTTCGTCGCGAAGGATCACGGCGCGGCGATGCGCAGCGAGCGCGCGCAACTGCTCGCCGCCACTCGGTAACCAGGAACGACATGATGGATCGCTTTCCTCACGATACGGCGGCGGCCTCGCGCCGTTGCCGCCGCCGCGCGGGCGGCGCCGCGCGCGCTTCGTGCGCTTCGTGCGCCGCTTCGCGCGTCGCGTGCGCGTCGCTCGTGCGCACGGCGGTTCGCGCCGCCGCCGTCGCGGCCGCCTTCTTCGCCGCGGGCTGCACGCTCGCGCCGCGCTACGAGCGTCCGGCCGCGCCGGTGTCGGGCGCGTTCCCCGCCGACGGCGTCTATGCCGCGCAGCCGGGCGCCGCGCCCGGCGCGCGCAGCGCGAACGGCCAGGCGGCCGTCGATATCGGCTGGCGCGAGTTCTTCGTCGATCCGCGCCTGCAGCGGCTGATCGAGATCGCGCTGAAGAACAACCGCGACCTGCGCGTGTCGGTGCTCAACGTCGAGGCGTCGCGCGCGCAGTATCAGATCACGCGCGCGGGGCTCTTCCCGACGTTGAGCGGCACCGGCACGGGCACGATCCAGCGCACGCCGGCCGGCGTGTCGATCACCGGCCAGCCGCTCATCTCGCGGACCTACAACGTCGGCGTCTCCGCGTCGTGGGAGCTCGACCTGTTCGGCCGCGTGCAGAGCCTGAAGGACCAGGCGCTCGCGCAATACTTCGCCACCGCGCAGGCGCGCAAGGCCGCGGAGATCTCGCTCGTCGCGAGCGTCGCCGATCAGTACCTGACGCTGCTGTCGACCGACGATCTGCTGCAGGTCACGCAGAACACGCTGAAGTCGGCGCGCGCGTCCTACGATCTGACGAAGCTGCAGTTCGACAACGGCACCGGCTCGGAGCTCGACCTGCGCCAGGCGCAGACGGTGGTCGAGACCGCGCTCGCGAGCCAGCAGGCGCAGGCGCGCGCCCGCGCGCAGGCGCTCAACGCGCTCGTGCTGCTGATCGGCGAGCCGCTGCCCGACGATCTGCCGGCCGACCTGCCACTCAATGCGCAGAACCTGCTCACCGACATTCCGGCCGGGCTGCCGTCCGATCTGCTCACGCGGCGGCCCGACATCATGCAAGCCGAGGAGACGCTGCGCGCGGCGAACGCGAACATCGGCGCGGCGCGCGCGGCGTTCTTCCCGAAGATCTCGCTCACCAGCGCGTTCGGCACCGCGAGCACGACGCTCGGCGGCCTGTTCAAGGCGGGCACGGCGGCGTGGTCGTTCGCGCCGAACATCGCGCTGCCGATCTTCGAGGGCGGGCAGAACATCGCGAACCTCGATCTCGCGCACGTGCAGAAGCGCATCGAGATCGCGAACTACGAGAAGGCGATCCAGAGCGCGTTTCGCGAGGTGTCGGACGGGCTTGCCGCGCGCGGCACGTACGATCAGCAGATCGCGGCGCTCGAGCGCAACGAGCACGCGCAGCAGCGCCGCTACGATCTGTCGGACCTGCGCTACAGGAACGGCGTCGACAGCTATCTGTCGGTGCTGACCGCGCAGACGGACCTGTATTCGGCGCAGCAGCAGTTGATCAGCGCGCGGCTCGCGCGCTGGACGAACCTCGTGGACCTGTATCGCGCGCTGGGCGGCGGGTGGCTCGAGCGCGCGGGCGAGACGCCGCGCCCGGCGGACGCGCCCGTCGATTACGGCAAGGCGGCGCCCGCGCCGGCGGCGTCGGCATCGGCGCGAACAGCGGCCGTGATTGGTTGAGCGCGCAACCCGACATGCGGCAACCCAACGCGCGGCAGCACAGCGCGCGGCGCCCGAGCGCAGCGCGCGCCGGCCGAGAGCGAATCGGGCGCACCTGGCGCACGAAGAAAAAAACGGATCGGGAAATGATCGGCGATACCGTAATCGGTACGGATGCACAATCGGCGATGCTTTTGCACAATCGAACGCAGCAGCCAATCAAGAGCTCGCCTAGAACCCGAGAGACAGCAACAAACCGGAAATCGATTCAAGCATTCGACATAACAATCCAAAAACTTCCGTGTTCTTCGCAATGCGTATCTCAATGTTGAATAACCTTGAGGCACAGCATGAACGATGGTCGAATTTCCCCAACGATGAGCGCGTCCGTCCGTACGCGCGTCAATGTGCCCATTCGTCCGCGCACCGCGCAACAGCGGTTCGACGCCGAAATGGTCACGTTCCAGGGCTTGTGCGACAGCGCCGAGCATCTCGCGCTCGTTTTCGGGCCGCTCGCCGACGCGCCGCTCGTGCGCGTGCATTCCGAGTGCCTGACGGGCGACGTGTTCGGCTCCGCGCGCTGCGATTGCGGCGAGCAGCTCGACGAGTCGGTCGCGATGTTCGGCCGTGAAGGCGGCATCCTGCTCTATCTGCGCCAGGAGGGGCGCGGCATCGGGCTGTACAACAAGCTCGACGCGTACCGCCTGCAGATCTCGCAGGGCCTCGACACGTTCGCGGCGAACCGCGCGCTGAATTTCCCCGACGACCTGCGCGATTTCCGCGTCGCCGCGCAAATGCTGCAGGCGCTCGGCGTCACCGAGATCTCGCTCGTCACCAACAACCCGGACAAGGTCTCGCAGATCGAGAAGCACGGCATCCGGATCCGGCGCGTGCTGCAGACGGGCGTGTTCGTCAACACCACGAACCACGGCTACCTGCGCGCGAAGATCGATCACCACCGCCACGCCATCAACCTCAGCCAGGAACTGCAATGATCACTCACCGCGCACCGATCAGCGGGATTGCCGCGCACCGCGACCAGTACGTCCTGACGGCCGGTTACGACAACCAGGTCATCCTGTGGGACGCGAAGACCCAGCGTCCGCTCGCCCGCGCGATGCACGACCACCTCGCGAACCAGGGCGCGTTCTCGCCCGACGGCGCGTACGTCGTCACGTCGTCGTCCGATTACAGCGCCCGCCTCTGGACCGTGCCCGATCTGCGGCTCGTCGCCGTGTTCGCCGATCAGGAGGACGACGTCGAGATGAGCGTGTTCCATCCGGACAAGCCGCTCGTCGCGACCGCGTCGCGCGATCACCGCGTGCGCGTCTACGATTTCGGCGGCAAGCTGCTGCACACGTTCAGCGGCCATACGGCCGACGTGATTTCCGTCGAATGGATGCGCGGCGCCGACGAGATCGTCTCGTCGAGCGACGACGGCACGATCAAGCGCTGGTCGCTCGCGAACAACGGCCTCGTCGCCGACATCGATCTCGACGGCATCGAGACCGACACGATCGCGATCGCCGCCGACGGGCGCATTTTCGCGGGCAACGACGAGGGCGAGATCATCTCGATCGGCGTCGACGGCGCGCGCGCGACGATCGCCGCGCACGACGCGGGCGTGAAGCGCCTCGTGCTCGACGGCGAGCGCGGCCTGCTCGTGTCGCTGTCGTACGACCGCACGATGCGGCTCTGGAAGGTGGGCGCGGCGGGCGAGCCGCGGGCGCTCGGCGGCGCGGCGCTGCCGCCCGAGGTGTGGCCGCGCTCGTGCTCGTTCGAGGGCGACGAGCACATCGTGTTCTCGACGTTCCATTCGAGCTACCGCCGCTACAACTGGAAGACCGAGCGCTGGGACGCGGCCGAGCTGCCGCCGACGCACGGCGTGAACGCGGTGCAGCCCGTCGACGGCCATCTGTGGACGATCGGCGACGCGGGCATCGTGCGGGTCGACCAGCGCGAGCATGCGCGCACGGGCAGCCTGTGCAACTTCCTCGCGCCGGCGGGCGAGCTGATCCTGACGGGCGGCCAGCTCGGCAAGGTATTCGACGCGCGCAGCGGCCGCGAGCTGCATCAGCACCGCTCGCCGCTGAACTGCGGCGTGGCGTTCGCGCGCGACGGCGCGGCGCATGCGGTGATCGGCACGTATACGGGCGAAGGCATCGTGCTGCGGATCGACGGCACGCGGGCGACGCACGTGGCCGACCTGCCGCTGCACGCGAACGCCGTCAAGGGCATCGCGATCTCGGGCGATCTGATCTTCTCGGTCGCGGCCGACGCGTCGGCCACCTGGTATCGCGCGTCGACGCTCGAGCCGGCGTTCGAGCTCAAGCGCGCGCACGACAAGATCGCGAACGGCTGCGCGGGCCTCGGCGACGGCTACTTCGCGTCGGTGAGCCGCGATCTGAAGCTGCGGATCTGGTCGCCGGACTCTCACGCGGAGGTGATCGCGACACCCCACACGCATTCGATCAAGTGCGTCGCGGCGAGCGCCGACGGCCGCTATGTCGCCACCGGCAGCTACAACGGCCGCGTCGCCGTCTACGACCGCGTCGAGACGCGCTGGGCGCTCGACGCGCGCGTGACGACGGCGGGCGTATCGTCGCTCGCGTACGATCCGGCCGCGCGCGCGTTCCTCGCGAGCTCGTACGACGGCAACGTATACCGCATTCCGCTGGAGCGCGCATGAGCGCCGCCGAACCGCACTACATCGACGCGCAACGCACGATCGCGCCCGTCGACGCGCCGCTCGCGGCGCCGCACGAATACGCGGCGGTGCTGCGCTCGGATTTCGTGTCGAGCTATCACGACGGCCGCGACGTCTGGACCGACGAGGCGGCGATGCGCCCGGCGAGCGCGATCCTGCACGCGCATCTCGGCCGTCCCGCCGACGTCCTCGACGCGGGCGCGGGCCGCGGCCGCGACACCGCGTACTTCCTCGAGCAAGGGCACCGGGTGACGGCGGTCGATCTCGTCGAGCCGCCCGAGTGGGCGCAGCTCGCGCAGCGCTGGGGCGAGCGGGTGTGCTTCGTCGCGCGCCCCGTGTCCGAGCTCGACGGCGAAGCCCGCTTCGACGGCGCGCTCGACAACGGCTGCCTGCACCACCAGCATCCGGACGCGTACCGCGCGTACCTCGCGCGCATCCACGCCCTGCTGCGGCCCGACGGGCGCTTCACGATCTCGGTGTTCGAATCCGACGGCCCCGGGCGGCTTTACGCGAACCACGCGCAGCGCCTCTATCGCGAGTTCACCGAGCCCGAGCTCGCCGAACTGCTGCGCGCCGCGCATTTCACCCCCGTCGACAGCCAGCGGGTGCCGCGGCCGAAAGCCGGCCTGCACTATCTGAGGGTCGGCCGGGATTCGTGAAATTTTCGCCAAAATTGCCTTATCCAACTGATCTATAAGGGGAATTTCGCCCCTCGATCGAGTCGGCCGTACGCTAGACTTTGCGTGCCTCAAATGCCTGATCGAACTGCCGCGCCCGCTGGATCTCATCGCCGTGCAGGTAGGTCGACGTCGTCGAGATCGACGCATGACGGAGATTGTCGCGCACCATGATCAGCTCGGCGCCACGGGCCAGCGCGTGCGTCGCGTGTGTGTGCCGCATCCAGTGTGGACTTGCGCGCCGAAGCTTCTCGGCCGTTGCGGGCCGTTCATCCTGGATCGCGTCGGCCGCAAACCGAAAGAAGCGCCGCAGCACGCGCCAGAGCCGTGTACTCTCGATGCCGGCGCCGTCCTCCTCGAGGTTCGCGACCAGCGGTGTGGCTGGGTCCCAGCGGGACGGCGTCACCGGCAGCCCTCGCTGTACGAGATACTGATCGAGCGCGGATCGAGCCAGCGCAGGCAACGCCACCTTGCCGAGTTTGCCGCCCTTGCCGATCACGTGCAGCCAGTGATCACCATGTTCGTCGCGCCGGATGTCGCCGAGTGTGGCGCCGACGAACTCACTGGCACGCAGGCCGGTCGCGTAACCGAAGTCGAGTAGGAAGCGCAGACGGTGCGCGGCCGGCGCGCCCCAGCCATACGACCACTCCAGCCCGTCAGCCAGTGCGCGGATCAACAGCCACTCGCCTTCGGTGAAGCCACGGGCAACATCCAGCCCCGTACGCGCCGCGGCACCGCGCACCTTGACGCCCGCAAACGGATTCGCCAGCACATAGCGCTGCTCGACCAGCCAGCGGAACATCGCCGACAGGACCGTGAGCGCATACGCTGCCGAACGTGCCGACAGTGGGCCGCTGAACGGCCGCCATTCGACACTGTGCCGCGGCCGCGACGGTCCGACCCAACGCTCGCGTGGCGTTGGTCGCCGCAAGAAACCGCGATAGGCGATCGCATCGTCGGTTGTCAGCGACGACAACGGCCGGCCGCGTTCGACAATGGCCCACAGGATCAGCCGCTCGGCCTCTTTCCGATAGGCACGCTGCGTTGCGGCAGACTCGTGCAACGACAGCCAGGACTGAATGGCCTCATAGTCGTTCGACGCGCTCAGCAGGCAGGCCACCTGTGGCGCCCGGAACTGCCCGCGCGAGCCATCGACCTCATGCGGCACACGAATCTGCTCCCACGGCACGATGACGCCGGACGGCGTCGCGGTGATCAACGCGCGTGCCCGGTCGGTCAGCACCGGGTGCGCGGCGAAAAATGCTTCGACATGTCGCGCGCCGGCGACGCCTAGACCATCGATCGCCGACCACCAGCGGCGGCGTCGCGGAATCCGTACGGTTAGGTCGGCCAGCGTCCGGATATCGTGCCCGTGCAGCGCCTGGACGATGCGCGGGGGCAACCACATCTCGACGGCGTCGGTGATCAGCGGCGCCGGCACGGGCAGATTGCGGAGCGCCTCGATCACGCGGGCGACGCTAGCGGCCGACGCGCTCGTCGGGCGAGCAACGAGCGCGGCCGCCAGGTCCACGCGATGGCGGCTTCGTGCGAACGCGACAAGTCGCTGACGAATGCGGCCGAGAATGCCACGCGATGACCCACCGGCTGCTCGCCGATCGCCCAGATAGCGGGCCACGGCGGCACGCGTGTCCAGGCCGGCGTACCAGCCGCGCAGTGCGGCGAGCTCCGCTTCGTCGGGGAAGTCGGGATTGTTCTCGTCGATGGAATGGGTCTCACGCGTTTTCATGATCACCAGTTTAGATGCATTTCGATGACGGGCAGATAATAACTCTTATCTGTCCATCTCCATCATCGACCTTTCAATTTTCATTCACTGCAAGCGTCAGGCGGTTGCCGCGGCCGGGATCGGCGAGCGCTGTCCGCTTGTGATAAAACGCTGCAGGCGCTCCCACGCCGACTGATACCGGTGCAGCGGCACGGCGGCAAGCTGTTGATCGTGCAACACCAGCACCCGTTCGAGCTCAGCAACCTCGTTACTTTCCAGTATCCAGGTTTCACCGCGCTCGACGCGGCCGATACAGCGGTCCATCACCGCTTCGGCCCGCCGATATACGTCGGCGTCCATCCCGGCGGTCGTTTCGTTGCGCATGAAATATGCAAGGTAGACCGCGCGAAGCAGGCAACTCATCTGCTCGAAGTCGCCGGCACCGGCGCGCACCACCGATAGAGCGAGGTGATTTTCGAGCGAAAGCGCCCGGATCTTCTCGGTCGATAGCGGCAACAATTGCGCTTTGGTCAGCGCCGCTCGACCGTTGCGACGCGATGCCAATTTGCTCATCGATGTATCCCTTCAGAAACGCGTGCCGACGTGGCAACTGCCAAAGGCGCCGCCATTGCTCGCGGCCGCGCCACAGCCAAACAGTCCGCAACCGCCCAGCAGCAACGACACCAGCACAATGGCCGCGAGGGTGAATTTTCGCATCATCGCCGTCTCCGGTCAGTGCCGAACTGGGTCAGTGGACGTGAGGTATAGAACGAGCACGTCGATGAAGGCTCCCATGAGGATGATCGCTCCGGCCACCGATGCAATCGCCACCACAGCGAGCACCCAAAACCTCGCCTTCTTCGGCGGCGTCTCCACGGACGGTCTCGACCTTGTTCCGGCCAGGCGCTTCAGGTCGCCGATGCCGGCCGAACAGTTACGATCGTTTGCCATATTCGCTGTCGTGTCGATCGTGACGCGCGATCGTTCGTTGCGGCGTGATGAATTCGTCGTCACCCGCCATCGACTCGTCGACGATCTCCAGCACACCATTGCGCTCGACGACCGTGCGCCGCATCGAAAACAGGCGTCCACACCCCGCGCACGTCCAGTGCCCACGCTCCGTTTGCCACGCACTTCCCGCTCGGCCGCAGAACGGACACGGCGTCGTCTCCGTGGGTTCGACACCCAACTGAATCCGGGTCGACAAGCTCCCGCTGGGCTCTAATTGATCCGCGAATTCGATGAACATCCTGAGCCATTTATGGATCATCCCGTGACTGGTGCCAACGAGGTCCGCCGCCTGCATGACCGACAACGGCAGCGACAGGTGGCGAATGAACAGGCGCATGCGCTCGAGCGAGCTCATCTTCGTATTGAGGAACGGCGTGCCGCGGCGCCGGGTGAATCTGCGCCGGCAGTGCAGGCACATGAAGCGAGGGAAGGCGCCGTTCGGGCATTCATCGAAGCGCGTGTTGCGACTGCCACAATCGGGGCAGGCCAGCGGTTGCTGACTGAGCGAATTGACGTCGTCGAACTCGCGCGTCAGATGGACGGTCAGCGCGCGATCTTCGCGCGCCCCGATCTCGTCGAAGGCCAGAGGCGCAGGATTAAGCTCGGTGGGGCGGCCGCCGAGTCGGATACGCCGCTCCCACTGGCCGCTCGGATCGAGCTGCAACAGCCAGGCGCGCCAAACCTTCACCCGTTCCCCGATATCGTCCGGCAAGCTGCCCATCTGCTTTCCGGCTTCGAGGCACGAGATCGGCTGCGACAGCAACGACACGAACAGATCGAGCTTTTTGAGGTGCTTCTCGCCAAGCGGTGTGCCGGCGGTGCGGCTGAAGTAGCGCCGGCACATCTGGCATTCAAACATCGGCAGGCGGCCGATGGGGCGGGTCCGGAATCCCGCGCTATTGATGTGGCCACCGCCACAGCGTGGGCATCGGGGGCGTGGCTCGTGACTCTCGGACAGCAATGGGGCGATTTGCGCGGTGAGGAAGGCCGTCAGTCCCCGATCCTGTTCGGTATCGGGCCCGACGGCAGGTAGCCGTGTATGGGATTGGCCTTTCTGACCTGCCCCCTTCGATAGGGCCAATGGGCTTCTAGCAAAGTCCCTTTAAACCAACTCCTGGAAAGCGGCAGGAGCGTCCGCGGTTGCCCGATGTTTCGCCGCAAACTCTGACGGCGCAAGGTAGTTCAGTGCGCTGTGCGGCCTTTGCTCGTTGTAGTCCTGACGCCATGCCGCGATGACTGCCCGAGCGTGCGCGAGCGTCGTGAACCAGTGCTCGTTAAGGCATTCGTCGCGGAACTTGCCGTTGAACGATTCGATGTACGCATTCTGCGTGGGCTTGCCCGCCTGAATCAACTTCAGCGTGACGCCGTTCGCATACGCCCACTGGTCAAGCGCGCGGCTCGTAAATTCGGGTCCCTGGTCTGTTCGCACCGCCTTGGGATAGCCACGGAAGCGAGCTGCACGGTCCAATGCCCGAGCGACATACAAACCTGAGATGCCATGGTCGACGACGATGTCGACAGCCTCTTTCGTGAAATCGTCGACGACGGTCAGGCACTTCACGCGCCGGCCGTTGGAAAGCGCATCCATCACGAAATCGATTGACCATACCTCGTTGGGTGCGCCCGGCAATGCCAGTTGCTCGCGCTCAATCATGACGCCGTGGCGCTTGCGACGGCGCCGCACAGCCAGCCCTGCCTCACGGTACAGGCGATAGATGCGCTTGTGATTGGCGTGCGTGCCTTCGCGTTCCACCAGGGCGTGCAGTCGGCGGTAGCCGAATCGACGACGTTCGTGCGCCAACTTCACCAGACGCGCCGCGAGCACCTCATTCTCGTGGTCCGGCTTCGCGTCGTAATGCAGCACGCTGCGAGAAAGCCCGACAAGCCGGCAGGCGCGGCGCTCGGAGATGTTGACCTTCTCCCGAATCGCCAACACTGCTTCGCGTTTGGCTTGCGGGCTCAGGGCTTTCCCTTGACGACAACCTTCAACGCTTCCATATCGAGCATTGCTTCGGCCAGCAGTTTCTTCAGTCGGGCATTCTCCACCTCGAGGCCCTTGAGCCGGCGGGCTTCCGAGACTTCCATGCCGCCGAACTTCGCGCGCCAGGTGTAGAACGACGCGTCACTGAACCCATGCTTCCTGCACAGTTCCTTGACCGGCATACCGGCCTCGGCTTCCTTCAGAAACCCGATGATTTGCTGTTCCGTAAAGCGCTTCTTCATGTTCGTCTTCTTCTCCGAAAACGAACTTTACTAGACTCCGGCTGGCCCTGTTTGTAGGGGGCAGGTCAGCCCGCCCCGCCCCCCGCCCTCCGCCCCGTCCATCGCGGCCGCTCCGCTCGCCGTTTCACGCCCCGCAACGAGGCGGCCGACACCGCGCGCTTCTTGAACATTCGTCATATTTTTCAACGATTTGGCGGCCAATCCAGACGAAATCATTACTCATTCATTACAATTCTATCTTCGGGATGCGATCCGCCGTCCCGCCCAGCAATAGCGAGCCCATGCGCCTGAACAAAAAACCGAAGTCATCCGATCCTTACGTCGCCGTCGCGAAAAATCCGATGCTGTCGTCGAGCCTGCCGATGTGGCGCTCGAAATTCGTCGTGATCCTCGTGTTCCTCGCGTTCGGCGCGCTGATCGCCCGCGCGTTCTGGGTGCAGGTGGCGAATCAGGATTTCTACGTCGGCCAGGGCCAGAAGCGCTATCAGCGCACCATCAAGCTCGGCGCGATGCGCGGCAGCATCGTCGATCGCAACGGCGCGCTGCTCGCCGTGAGCCTCACCACCTACGAAATCTGGGCGAACCCGAAGCAGGTCGACGAAGCCGCGCACGCGCCGCTCGCGAAGCTGCTCGACATGCCGCTCGCCGAAGTGCGGCGGCGCCTGACGGGCGATCGCTCGTTCGTGCTGCTCAAGCGCCAGGTCGATCCCGAAACGGCCGCGCGCATCGAAAAACTCGACATCGACGGCGTCACGCAGATCGCCGATTCGAAGCGCTTCTATCCGGAAGGCGAATCGGCCGCGCACGTCGTCGGCTTCACGAACGTCGAGGATCGCGGGCAGGAAGGCGTCGAGCTCGCCGCGAACGGGCGGCTGTCCGGCACCGCGGGCCAACGCCAGGTGATCCGCGACCGGCTCGGGCGGATCGTCTCCGATACCGGCCCGCTCGTGCCCGCGCAGCACGGTGCGACGATCGAGCTGACGATCGACCGCCGGATCCAGCAGCTCGCGTACGCGCAGCTGAAGTCGACGATCATCGCGAACAACGCGCAGGCAGGCAGCGTCGTCGTGCTGGACGCGCAGAACGGCGAAATCCTCGCGCTCGCGAACTATCCGACGTTCGATCCGAACGATCGCGCGCGGCTGACGGGCCAGCAATTGCGCAACCGCGCGGTGATCGACACGTTCGAGCCGGGCTCGACGATCAAGCCGGTCGTCGTCGCGCTATCGATCGACGCCGGCAAGGTGCGGCCACAGACGATCATCGACACGTCGCCGGGCGCGTACAAGATCGGCCCGAACGTGATTCACGACACGTCGAACCACGGCGCGATCACCGTCGCGCAGGCGCTGCAGATGTCGAGCAACATCGCGCTCGCGAAGCTCGCGCTGAACCTGCCCGCCGAGACGATCTGGAACAAGTACCAGGAATACGGCATCGGCCGCGCGCCGGAGCTGACATTCCCCGGCGTCGCGTCCGGGCGGCTGCGCCCGTACAAGCGCTGGCGGCCGATCGAGCAGGCGACGATGGCGTACGGCTACGGGCTGTCGACATCGCTGCTGCAGATCGCGCAGGTCTACACCGCGTATGCGGGCGACGGCACGATCCATCCGGTGTCGCTGCTCAAGGCGAGCGCCGATCCGCAGTCGGCCGACGCGCACCGCGGCCACCGCGTGACGACGCCCGCCACCGCGGCCGCGATCCGCTCGATGCTCGAGATGGCCGTCGGCCAAGGCGGCACCGGGCGCGCGGCGCGCGTCGACGGTTACCGCGTCGGCGGCAAGACGGGGACCGCGCGCAAGCAAGTCGGCGCGTCGTACGTCAAGGGCAAGTATCGCGCGCTGTTCGCCGGGATGGCGCCGATGAGCAATCCGCGCCTCATCATCGCGGTGATGATCGACGAGCCGGCCGCGCGCAGCTACTACGGCGGCACGGTCGCGGGGCCGGTGTTCTCGTCGGTGATGAGCGGCTCGCTGCAACTGCTCGGCGTGCCGCCCGACGCGCCCGTCGCGGCGGACAAGCCGGCCGGCACCGGCGCGAAGCCGCAGGCGAAGGCGAAAACGTGACGGCGGCGGGCACGGGCGGCGAATCGTGCTTTTCCCGCGACGCCCCGCCGCCCTTCGCCCTTCGCCCTTCGCCCTTCGCCCTTCAACCTTCGACCTTCGACCTTCGACCTCAGACCTCAGACCTTCGACGTCCGACGTCGGACCTTCGACCCCGACGCCCGACATCGGACATCGGACATCGGACATCCGGCATCCGGCATCCGGCATCCGGCATCCAAACTCGACATCCGCCCCACCCCTCGCCTCCCCACCGCCCGATCCCATTCTTTAGGAACCCCTCGCAATATTTGGAAGCCCGTCGACGCGCCTCCTACAATCAGCCGCACGACATGCATGCCGTTGCGCGGCTCGCAAGGCCGCATCCATATCGAAAACGGAGCACGAAGGAGACGCTCATGGGATTGCGCTGGCCCCAAGCCGCCCTCGTCTGCGCGAGCCTCGCCGCCGGTTTGTCGGCGGCGGCGCCCGCACATGCGCAAGGCGCGGCCCCGGTGAAGATCGGCTTCGTCGTCAAGCAGCCCGACGACCCGTGGTTTCAGGACGAATGGCGCTTCGCCGAGCAGGCGGCGAAGGACAAGCACTTCACGCTCGTGAAGATCGCCGCGCCGAGCGGCGAGAAGGTGTCGACCGCGCTCGACAGCCTCGCCGCGCAAAAGGCGCAGGGCGTGATCATCTGCGCGCCCGACGTGAAGCTCGGCCCCGGCATCGCCGCGAAGGCGAGGCGCTACGGGATGAAGCTGATGTCGGTCGACGATCAGCTCGTCGACGGGCGCGGCGCGCCGCTCGCCGACGTGCCGCACATGGGCATTTCCGCATACCGGATCGGCCGGCAGGTCGGCGATGCGATCGCCGCCGAGGCGAAGCGGCGCGGCTGGAATCCGGCCGAGGTCGGCGTGCTGCGCCTCGCGTACGACCAGTTGCCGACCGCCCGCGAGCGCACGACGGGCGCGGTCGATGCGCTGAAGGCCGCGGGCTTCGCTGCGGCGAACGTCGTCGACGCGCCGGAGATGACGGCCGATACCGAAGGCGCGTTCAACGCCGCGAACATCGCGTTCACCAAGCATCGGAACTTCAAGCACTGGGTGGCGTTCGGATCGAATGACGACACGACGGTCGGCGCTGTGCGCGCGGGCGAGGGGCGCGGCATCGGGGCGGACGACATGATCGCGGTCGGCATCAACGGCAGCCAGGTCGCGCTGAACGAATTCGCGAAACCGAAGCCGACGGGCTTTTTCGGCTCGATCCTGCTGAATCCGCGGCTGCACGGCTACGACACGTCGGTCAACATGTACGACTGGATCACGCAGAACCGCGCGCCGCCGCCGGTCGTGCTGACGTCCGGCACGCTGATCACGCGCGCGAACGAAAAGACGGCGCGCGCGCAGCTCGGGCTGTGAAGCGCGCCGACGCCGCACGGCTGGCGGCGCCGGCGGCGTTGGGTTTCGAACCGGAGGAATGCGCATGACGACATCACGCACCACGCTGATCACGGGCGCCGCGGGTGGCATCGGCCAGGCGCTCGTGCGCGGCTTTCTCGCCGCGGGCGACCGCGTGCTCGCGCTCGACCGCGACCGCGCGGCGCTCGCCGCGTTCGTCGACGCACTGGGCGACGCGGCCGTCGCACCGATCATCGACGATCTGACCGACGCCGAACGCCTCGCGGCCGCGCTCGCGAACGAGCCTGTCGACGTGCTCGTCGCGAACGCGGGCACGGCCGCGTCGGCGACGCTGCGCACGACGACGAGCGCATCGTGGCGCGCGGATCTCGACGCGAACCTGACCGCCACCTACGCGAGCGTCGAGGCCGTGCTCGCCGGCATGCGCGCGCGGCGACGCGGCGCGATCACGATCATCGGCTCGGTCAACGGCGTCGCCGCGCTCGGGCACCCCGCCTACAGTGCGGCGAAGGCGGGACTCATCAGCTATGCGAAATCGCTCGCCATCGAATACGGGCGCGACGGCGTGCGCGCGAACGTCGTGTGCCCCGGCACCGTGAAGACGCCCGCGTGGGAAGCGCGCGTGCGGCAGAATCCGCAGGTGTTCGAGCAATTGAAGAAATGGTATCCGCTCGAGGATTTCGCGACGCCCGACGACGTCGCGAACGCCGCCCTGTTCCTGTCGTCGGACGCCGCGCGCGCGATCACCGGCGCGATGCTGCCCGTCGACGGCGGGCTGCTCGCGGGCAATCGCGTGATGGCGCAGGAGTTGACGCTCGAATCGTTTTATTGACGCGCGGCGAACGATGCGCGCGTGCGCCGTCCACTCAATGCGCGGCCGAGCGCCGCGCGTGCGCCTCGCCCGCGCCCATCCGCGCGAGCACGTGCTCGGTCATGCCATGCGCGAGCTCGGTCTCGCTCACGAACACTTCGCCCATCCCTTCGTTCGCGAGCAGCGCCGCCTCCTCGTCGCTGTTCGTGCAAAGCGCGATCTCGATCGCCGGATTCAGCGTGCGCGAGATATCGACGATCTGCCGCACGTCGAACACGTCCGGCAGCGTGACGACGAGCATCCCCGCGCGCGCGATGTGCGCCTGCACGAGCACGATCGGCTCGACCGCGACGCCGTCCGCCCGCAGCTTCTCGACCGTCTCGCGATTCTGCTCGACGACGACGTACGCGATCCCGCGCGCGTCGAGCGCGTGCGCGATCCGCGTGCCGACGCGCCCGTAGCCGACGATCACGACCTGCCCCGTCAGATGCGCCTGCGGCGTCGACATCGGCAGCGCGGCGAGCGGATCGTCGCGCGACTCGAGCCGGCGCGCGAACGCCGAGCGCTTGCGGATCCACGCGAGCACCGGATCGACCGCGGCGAACAGCAGCGTGTTGAGCGCGATCGACAGCAGCGCGACCGCGAGAATCAGGCTCTGCCCTTCGGCCGACAGCAACCCCAGCCCGCGCCCGAGGCTGGCGAGAATGAACGAGAACTCGCCGATCTGCGCGAGGCTCACGCCGACCGTGAGCGCGGTGTTCAGCGGATAGCGGAACGCCAGCACGAGCGCGACCGCCGCGAGCGTCTTGCCGAGCACGACGATCGCGGCCACTTCCAGCACGTGCAGCGGCTCGTCGATCAGCACGCGCGGATCGAACAGCATGCCGACCGAGATGAAGAAGAGGACCGAGAACGCGTCGCGCAACGGCAGCGTCTCGTCGGCCGCGCGGCGGCTGAACTCCGATTCGCGCATCATCATCCCGGCGAAGAACGCGCCGAGCGCGAACGACACGTCGAACAGCTTCGCCGCACCGAACGCGACGCCGACGGCCGCCGCGATCATGCAAAGCGTGAACAGCTCGCGCGAGCCGGTGCGCGCGACGAGCCACAGAATGCGCGGAAACACGCGCTTGCCGACAACGAGCATCAGCGCGACGAACGCCGCGACCTTCAGCAGCGTGACGCCGAGCGCGGCCCACAGGCTGCCGCCCGCCTCGCCCGCGTGCACGGCTGCGTCGCCGTGCGCGGGCGCGCCGCCGCCGCCGAGCAGCGCCGCGAGCGGCGGCAGCAGCACGAGCACGAGCACCATCACGAGATCCTCGACGACGAGCCAGCCGACCGCGATCCGCCCGTTGACCGATTCGATCAGCCCCCGCCCTTCGAGCGCGCGCAACAGCACGACCGTGCTCGCGACCGACAGCGAAAGGCCGAACACGAGCGCGCCGCCGACGCTCCAGCCCCACCATAGCGCGAGCCCGGCGCCGAGCGCGGTCGCCACCGCGATCTGGACGATCGCGCCGGGCAGCGCGATCTTGCGCACCGAGAGCAGATCGCCGAGCGAGAAATGCAGACCGACGCCGAACATCAGCAGCATCACGCCGATCTCGGCGAGCTGCTGCGCGAGTGCGAGATCGCCGACGAAGCCGGGCGTGCCGGGCCCCATCACGATGCCGGCGAGCAGATAGCCGACGAGCGGCGGCATCTTCAGCAGCGACGCGAGGTAACCGAAGATCATCGCGAGACCGAAGCCGGCCGCGAGCAAGGCAATCAGACTGACGTCATGAGGCATCCGCGCTCCATTGAATGTAACTGTTTCGTAAGAATTGAAGAATAAGGGATCGCGGCGACAAATGCGCGAACCGGCCAAAATTTGTCGTCGACGATTGCGGGAAACGGCGTGCGCTCGCGGGCGCCGAGCGGATTGAACGAGCCGGCGAGCGGCGGCGCGATGTCCGGACGCCGGCCCCGACGCGTCGCCCGGGTGCGAGGCTCGCGGGTCCGAGCGCCGGCGACACGGGGGCGGCGAACACGCGGTTGGCGCGTGCCGGGCAACCCGGACGGGCGCCGCGTGCCGACCGCGCGGCCCCCGCCTGCGGCGGCTTCGATCCGTTCGACACGGGCGCACGAACGGCCTTCAAGCGAACAGCGCGCGCGGCGTTGCACGGCCCGCGCGGGAAGCGCGGCGCCGCATCGCTTCGCGAAACGCCCCGATCCCGATGCTCGGCTGAACGGCCGACACGCGCGCCCAGGCGAGGCAGGATTCGGCCGCACGCGACATCGTCCGAGCGACGGCGCGCGACGGCGCGCGACGGCGCCCGCGGTGGCGGCGGCATCGCGCGCCGTCCGGCATCGCCCGCGCCCGTGCAAGTCCGCTCGATCGCGCCATGACGAACCGAACCGGAACGGCAACTGGCCCATCCCGCCGCCCGGCCGCCCAGCCGCTCGACCGTCGATTCCGACGTCGCACCGGCCGTCGCACCCATCGCCGTCACGACCGACGCTCGACCGCCCGCCGCCGCCCGCGCGCGGCCGAATCCGGGCCGCCGCTTAATCCGATTCGATTCAACCGTCTTTGACCTGAATCAATTCCCGATCGATTCGCATCGAATTAAAAGTCCTTCTATTGGAAATGATTCGGAAAAACAGCGCCGTCGCCGTTTCCGCGACCATCTGCCGCATCCGCCCGAACCGGTTCGATATCGAACCGCATCGGCCCACCTGAACGCCCGGCCCGCCGGGCTCTGCGGCCGATGCTCAAACGGCGTCGCACGTTCGCCCTGCTTCGCCATTTCGGGCACGTCGCTATTTCCCTCGCCGCATCAGGGGAAATCCCCACTCGAATCGGCTGGTGCCCGCCAACCAAGCGATTATCATCGTTACATCGATCAATGTAATGGTTTGTTGCGAGTGCCGGCCCGCGGCGTCACGACGTCGCGCCGCGCACGCAATTCCGCTTTCTGCAGCCACATGCGACACGGGCCGGCTTCGCGCCGTCCGACTCACTCAAAACCACAGGGAGGCACACATGGCAGTCGGCAATCATCATCCCATCAAGGCGCGCCACGTCAAGTTCGACTTCGGCGAAACGCCGCTCCAATGGATTCCGGGCGACCCGGAGAGCACGCACATCATCGATACGCTGAACCTGCTGTTCCCCGAAGGCGAGCTGTGGTTCTGCCGCGTGTACAACAAGGCGCTGCCGCTGATCGACGATCCGGCGCTGCATGCGGACGCCGACGGTTTCCTGCGGCAGGAAGCGGTGCACTCGCGCTCGCACCACGCGGTCGCGAAACAGTGCTACGCGCGGCACGGCGTCGACACGCAGCCATACACGCGGCGCCTCACCTGGCTCTTCAGCAAGGTGCTCGGCGAAGCGCCGCTCGGCCTGAAGATCGGCCATACGCGCTTCTGGCTGCGCCAGCAGCTCGGCATCATCGCCGCGCTCGAGCACTTCTTCGCGTATCTCGGCCGCTGGGTGCTGAACGCGCGCGAACTCGACGAAGCGCGGGCCGATCCGGCGATGCTCGACTTGCTGCGCTGGCACGGCGCGGAGGAAGTCGAGCACGGCACCGTCGCGTTCGATCTGCACCGCTACATGGGCGGCGGCTACTTCGGGCGCGCGTTCCACATGCTGCTCGCGATCGCGCTGCTGGTGCTGTTCGTATCGATGGGCTCGAAATTCATGCATACGCGCGATCCGGGCGCGGGCCGCTACCCGGGGTTCGTGCGCGCGTGGACGCGCGGCTCGCGGCGCAGGCATCTGCCGTCGTTCTGGAAGACGATCGGCGCCGCGCTGCGCTACTTCAATCCGGCCTATACGCCGCACGGCGAAGGCTCGACCGAGCTCGCGCTCGACTATCTCGCGCGCTCGCCCGCCGCGCAGGCCGCCGCGCACGGCGGCAACTGGGGAGCGAAAAAGACCACCTGAGCCCGCCCCCGCCTGAAGCGAGCCGCTCGAACGCGCGGCGCGAACGCCGCCGCTCGAGCGGCTCCGTTCATCGATTTCGTTTGCCAACATCACGTCACCCATGATCCACATTCGCTTGAAACGGGCCTCGTTCCTGTTGCTGCTCGGCGCGCAGGCCGTGAGCCTCGGCGCCGCGGCCGGCACGCTGTCGGGCACCGTCTCGTCGGCCGGCACGCCGCTCGCCGGCGCGATGGTCACCGTGTTCGACGCCGCGCAGGCGCGCCGCGACACCGTCTACACCGACCACAACGGCCGCTACCGCATCACCGTCGATTTCGCGGGCGAACTGCGCATGCGGGCGCGCACGCCGTATTTCAAGGACGCCGCGCAAGACCTCGCGCTCGCGCCCGACGCGAGCAAGACGCTCGACTTCTCGCTCGCGCGGCAGACGGTGGCCGACGAGCTGTCCGCGAGCCTGCCCGCGTCCGCGCACCTGGCCACGCTGCCGTGGAGCAGCCAGGACTCGCGCACGGCCTTCATCAGCCAGTGCAACTACTGTCACCAGGTCGGCAACGCGCTCACGCGCACGCCGCGCGACGAGGCCGCCTGGGGCGCGACCGTGCGCCGGATGGAGGGCTACGCGGCGCTGCTCACGGACCGGCAGGCGCGCGACATCACGCACACGCTCTATCAGGGAATGAACGCTCACGCGGTCGCGGCGGTGGAGAAATACCTGTACGACGATCGGCTCGCGCCCGCGAAGATCCGGGAATGGGCGGCGGGCGACGGCCTCACGTTCATCCACGATGCGGACGTCGGCTTCGACGATCACCTGTACGGTGCCGACGAAGGCCACGACAAGATCTGGGAACTCGACCGCAAGACCGGCAAGCTCACCGAATGGAAGGAGCCCGACGTCGATCTGCCGGTGGGCGGCATCTTCTCCGGCGTGCAGTTGCCGATCGGCGTGTTCAGCGGCAAGCACGGGCCGCACAGCCTCGCGCAGGCGCCCGACGGCCGGTTCTGGATCACCAACGCGCTATCCTCGACGCTCGCTTCGTTCGATCCGGCGACAAAGCGCTTCAAGCTCTACGAGCTCGGCCACTCGCACCTGTATCCGCACACGTTGCGCATCGACCGCGCGGGCATCGTCTGGTTCACGATCGTCGCGTCCAACGAGGTCGCGCGCTTCGATCCGAAAACCGGGCGGTTCACGATCATCCATCTGCCCGACGGCGGCATCTGGCGCGCGATGTCGCATTATCTGTTTCCGCTCGTCGTGAAAATGGCCGCGTGGTTCCCGGGCCAGAACCTGCACCTCGCGCTCACGCATCACAAGTGGGCGTTCCAGGGCCGCGACGCGTTCCCGTTCCCGTACGGGATCGACGTGAATCCGGTCGACGGCTCGATCTGGTACGCAAAGCTCTATGCGAACAAGATCGGCCGCATCGATCCGAAGACACTCGCGGTGACCGAATTCGACACGCCGCTCGGCGGCCCGCGGCGGCTGCGCTTCGATCCGCAGGGCAATCTGTGGATCCCGGCGTTCGACGACGGCGGGCTGATGAGATTCGATACGCGCACGCACCGCTTCGAGACCTTCAAGCTGCCGCTTCTCGCGCACAACGAATACGAGGTGCCGTATGCGCTGAACGTGCAGCCGAAGACGGGCGACATCTGGATCACGTCGAACATGTCCGACCGGATCTTCCGCTTCGTGCCGAGCACGCAGACCTTCATCACGTACCCGCTGCCGACGCGCGTCACGTGGCTGCGCGACATGACGTTCACGCAGGACGGCGCGGTGTGCTCGAGCTCGTCGAACCTGCCCGCGTACGGGATCGAAGGCGGACGGGCGTCGTTCATCTGCCTGTATCCGGACGGCGAACGCGGCGGCACGGCGGCGAATGCGGCCGGCAACGCCAACGCGGCCGCGAACCTCGCGCGGGTCCGCGCCGCGGCCGCGCGCGGGACGCCGGAGCGCACCGCGCCGGCTCGCGCCGCGCTCGCCCGCGCCGGCTCGAACCGGGACGGCGCCATCCAGACCGCGGCCATTCAAGCCGACGGCACACGCACCGATCGTTCGGCACACTAAGCGAGACTGCGTCATGAACATGCAAACTTTCCTGCTGTATCTGCTCATCACGGTGCTGATGGCGCCGCTGCTGGCCGTCTACGGGCTGCCGTTCATCGCCGTCGCGCGCGGGTTCTCGCGCATCGCACGCGCACGCATCGGCGATCGCCTGCGCCGTGCGATCGCGTGCGCGATCGCCGCGGCCGGCATCGCGCCGTCCTACGACGCGTATCGCGCGCCGCTGCCGATCTATGCGCGCCGACTGCTCGACGGCGCGAGCGTCGACGCCGGCTTCGCGCTCGCGTCGTTCGGCGTGACGTGGATCGTCGTGATGCTCGTCGCGCGGCTGTGCACGCGGCGGCGGGCCGCACCGCAAACGCACGGCGCGTAGGGTTCTCGGGCGCGCGCCGGGGCCGGCGATGCGGCGATGCGGCGATGTGGTGATGTGGTGATGCGTGAGGACGCGCGAACCGGGCTCGACGCGTGCGCGCGCCCGATGCCGCGACGCGAACGCCCCGCGCGCGAAGGGGAAAGTCATCCTGTTTCATGGCGTGGGCACCCACGGGCGGCGGATGTCGATGATTCTCGGCGAGCAACGGGCGCGGCGACGAGACGATCGCGATCGACATGCCGGAATACGGGATGACCGAAGTGGCGCCGGGCGCGCTCGTGACCTGCGGCGACTGGGCGCGCGCCGGCAGCGCCCTCGTCGACGCGCAACGGGCGAAGGACGACCGCCCGAGCGCGCTTGACGGGCTGAGCGCGAGCGGCATGCTCACAGACCACGTGGCCGCCGTGAACGAGATGGTGAAGGGCATCGTCGGCATGATCTTTCCCGATCAGCGCATGCGGCAAGTGCGCGAACGAGACCGCCCGCAGCCGGCGCGGACCGAAACGCCGCGCTGAGCATGCCGCGGGCGTTGCACGCGGCCCCTACCGCCGGCGCGCGACGGGCCGAAGGAACGCACAGGGCCGCGCACGCCGGCGCCTCGGCGGCGTGCCGTGCGCGAAACGGCGGCGGCCGTCGGCCGCCCGGCGCGACGGCCTCCGCCTTTCACACCCTTCAGCCCGCCGCACCCGCGTAGGCGGCCCTGAGCGCGGCGACGTCGAACTTGCGCATGCTCATCATCGCACCGGCCACGCGCGCGGCCTTCACGGGGTCCGGGTCGGCCATCATCGCGATCAGGTCGTCCGGCACGATTTGCCACGAAACGCCGAAGCGGTCCCTCAGCCATCCGCAGTCGTCGGGCGATCCGCCGCCTTCGAGCAGCGCGCTCCAGTAGCGGTCGAGCTCCGCCTGATCGCGGCAGCTCACGAGGAACGATATCGCGTGGTTGAACGACTCGGTGCGCGGGTGGCTCATCGCGAAGAAGGGCTGCCCGAACAGCACGAATTCGACGAGCTTCGTCGAGCCCGTGCCCGGCACCGCGGTGACCCGCGCCACGCGCGAATCCGGAAAAACGCCCGCATAGAACGCGGCGGCCTCCTCGGCTTGCGTCGAGTACCAAAGAAAGGGCGTGATCTTCTGAATCGCCATCGCAAATCTCCTGTCAGGGTCGCTTCGATGCATGCGCGAGTCGCATGCGGCCACACAGACGACGGTCGAGCCGGCCAGAATCGACACGTCGCGCGGAAAATGTCGTGCGCCATTGCCGGCCGCGGCCCCGGTTGCGGCCGGCGCCGCGCGAATCGCTACCGGTCCCCTCGCCGCCAGAACGTCCACCACGCGGCGAGCGCGGTGAACCCCGCGACGAGCAGCACCATCATCCAGAACCCGTGCTTGTTCTCCGAGAACGGAATGCCGCCGACGTTCATCCCGAAGAAGCCCGCGACGATATTGATCGGCAGCGCGATCACCGTGACGAGCGTCAGCGTGAACAGCGTCCGGTTGTTCTGCTCGTCGAGCCGCGACGCGATCTCCTCCTGCAGCAGCTTGATCCGCTCGATGAGGCCCGCCAGATCCGCGAGCACGACCGAGAACTCCTCGGTCGATTCGCGCAGCTCCTGCACGTCCGCGGACAACAACCACGCGGGCGGCTTCGCGAGCAGCCGGAAGATCGAACCCGGCTCCGGCGCGAGCATGCGCTGCAGCCGCGTGAGCGTGCGGCGCATCGCGCTCAGTTGCCCGCGGTTCGCGCTCAGGCGCTCGGACAGGAAGCGGTCTTCGATCCGGTCGACATCGGTGCTCGCGCGCCGCACGATGTGCATCATCAAATCCGCCTGATCGCGCAGCAGATGGATCAGCAGCTCGGCGGGCGAGCGGAAGCGCTCGCCCTGCCGCACGCTCTCGCGCAACGTGTCGATCGAGCGCAGCGGCTTCGCGCGCGCGGTCACCATCATCCGGCGATCGACGTACGCCCACATCGTCGCGATCTCGGAGGCCTCCAGGTCGAGGCTGAACATCACGTCGTTGACGACCGCGCGCAGCACGCCGTCCTGCTGCTCGATCCGCGTCGAGTGCGAACCCTCGCGCAGGAATTCGTGGAACGTCTCCGGCAGATCGAGGTGCGCGCGCATCCAGCGCTCGCTCGCGCCGTGCGCCAGATTGAAGTGCAGCCACAGGAATTCGTCCGGCCGCGCGCCGCGGCCCGCCGCCCATTCGGCCGCGACGCCGGCATCGACGGGCTCGCCCGCCGAATCGGGCGCGAAGCGAAAGCCGCACACCATGCCGGACGTGTCCGCGCCATAGGTTTGAATGATCATTTCGGGTTTCATCGCCGGTTTCCGCCTTTCCCGCCCGTCGGCCCCGCCCCCGCGCGGCGGGGCCGGACGCGACGCGGCCGCGCCTGCCTGATGCGAAGCTTACGATACCAGAACACCGTCCTGATGACGGACGAGCGAATGGCCGGCGGGCGCCTTTCGCGCGGCGCGGCGCGGCCGTGCCGGCGCCGCGCAGCGGCCGGTTCGGAGGCTGGCGTCTTAAGCGGCCCGTCGACGCGCCGCGTATCGCTTCGCCCACGCGAGCGCGCGCACCCGCCGCGACACGCTCGCCGCCGTCGCCGTCGCCGAATCAAATGAAAGCAAGAAAGCCGCTCGCTGCGGGCGGAGGGCGATCCGCTTCGCATGCGCGCCCGATTTCCGTTGCGCCCGCCTTGTCGCGGTCGAAACGGTTCGTCGTGGGCAGCGGCGCGCGGCGTTGCGATAACGGCGCCCCTTTCCGTAGGCCTCGCACGAAATGCACGTTTATGCACGTTTCAATTCTTGTTCATGCACGTTATACTGCGCGCATGAACGATGCCATTCCACTTGCACGACGCGACGCAATCGCCGGCCGGCTCGCCCTCGGGCAGCCGGTGCAAGCCGCCGCGCTCGCCGCCGAATTCCATGTCTCCGAAGACGCGATCCGGCGCGATCTGCGCGCGCTCGCCGCCGAGGGCCGCTGCCGCCGCGTCTACGGCGGCGCGCTGCCCGTCACGCCGGCGTGCGCGCCGATGGCGGCCCGCATCGACGCGGCACGCGAGCGCAAGGCGGCGCTCGCGCGCACGGCCGCATCGCTGATCGAGCGCGGCGAGCTGCTGTTCCTCGATAGCGGCAGCACCGCTCTCGCGCTCGTCGAATATCTGCCCGAGGACGCCGAGCTCACCATCGCGACCAATTCGATCGACATCGCCGCGGCGGTGCTGCGGCGCGCCGACCTGAGCCTCATCATGATCGGCGGCGCGGTCGACCAGGCGGTCGGCGGCTGCGTCGACGCATCCGCCGTGCAAAGCGTCGCGCGCATGAACATCGACCGCGGTTTCCTCGGCGCGTGCGCGCTGTCGCCGCAACGCGGCCTCGCCGCATTCGGCCTCGCCGACGCGACGTTCAAGCGCGCCGTCGTCGCCGCGAGCGCGCGCTGCGTCGTGCTCGCGACCACCGACAAGCTCGCCGCGCGCGCGCCCCACCGGGTTGCCGCGCTCGACGAGATCGACTGCATCGTCGTCGAGCACGATCTGCCGCGCGAGGACCGCGCGGCGCTGTCGAGCGCCGGCGCGTCGATCCTCGCGGCGAACCCGCCCGCGCAGCCGTAACGCCCGCCCGTCATGCCTACGGAGCTCATCGACATGTCTTCCGATCGGCCGGCTACCCGGCTTGCCACCCGTCTCGCCTTTCTCGTCGCGGGCTTCGGCGTCGCGTGCTGGGCGCCGCTCGTGCCGTTCGCGAAGGCGCGGCTCGGCGTCGACGACGCCGTGCTCGGCGCGCTGCTGCTGTGCGTCGGCCTCGGCTCGGTGATCGCGATGCTGATCACGGGCCCGCTCGGCACGCGATACGGCAGCCGGCCGATCATCGTCGCGGGCGGCGTCGCGCTGGCCGCGATCCTGCCGCTGCTGTCCGTCGCGAACACGACGCCCGCGCTCGGCTTCGCGCTGCTCGCGTTCGGCGCCGCGCTCGGCTCGCTCGACGTGGCGATGAACGTGCATGCGATCGAAGTCGAGCACGCCGCCGCGCGGCCGCTGATGTCCGGGTTTCATGCGCTCTTCAGCGTCGGCGGCATCGCGGGCTCGAGCGTCATGACGTTCCTGCTGTCGATGCGCGTCGGCGCGTTCGCGAGCACGCTGCTGTGCTCGGCGCCGATGCTCGCCGCGATCCTCGTCGCCCGCCCCCGGCTGCTGCGCGCCGCGCGGGCGGCTGCCCGGCCGCGGTTCGCGATGCCGCGCGGCGTCGTGCCGCTGCTCGCGATGCTCGCCGCGATCACGTTCCTCGCCGAAGGCGCGCTGCTCGACTGGAGCGCGCTGCTGATCACCGACAAGGGGCTCGTCGCCGCGGCGCAGGGCGGGCTCGGCTACCTGCTGTTCTCGATCGCGATGACCGCGGGCCGGCTCGGCGGAGACGCGATCGCGGCGCGCGTGGGCGACCGCTCGACGATGTTCTGGGGCGGCCTGCTCGCCGTGGCCGGATTCGTGATGCTGCTTGCCGCGCCAATTGCCGGCGTCGCGATGGCGGGCTTCCTGCTGATCGGCCTCGGCGCGTCGAACATCGTGCCCGTGCTGTTCCGCCGGGCGGGCGCGCAACAGGCGATGCCTTCCGCGCTCGCCGTCACGCTGATCACGATCACCGGCTACGCGGGCCATCTGGCCGGCCCGGCCGGGATGGGGTTCGTCGCGCGCAGCGTCGGGCTCGAAAGCGCGTTCTGGATGCTCGCCGCCCTGCTGGGCATCGTGCCGCTCTGCGCTCGCGTGGTGACGGCGAACCGAACGTAGCGGGCGGCGGCGTGTCGTCTGGATGCTGGATGCTGGATGCTGGATGCTGGATGCTGGATGCTGGATGCTGGATGCTGGATGCTGGATGCTGGATGCTGGATGCTGGATGCCGGTTGCCGGTTGCCGGCAAATGCCGACCGCTGAATAGCGAAGGCGATTCGCGTGGCGGCCGCGCGCCGCCATCGTGCGCGCGGCCGGTTGCATGCGACCCGTGGCGTGCGGTCCGTCTCGGCCCGACGGCAGCGTGCGCGTTGGTTCCGCGAATCGAACGCAGCTAGGTCCGCGAGCGTCCGAGCGCCGGGCGAACCGGCGCCTGCCGCCGATCCGCCGCGCGCTCGCCGCCACGCCCCCGGCGATCCGCCGCGCGCCGGGCGGCACGCGCGACTGGCGAGCCCCGCCCGGCCCGCATCACCGATACTGCGCCGCCCCGATGAATTGCGAAAACCGCTCGCACCAGATCACGACGGTCGTGTACGCATCGATGTCGACGTCCGCCGCGAGCGGCGCGACGAAATCGCCGAACGTCTTCAGCTCGCCGACGCGCCGCGCATGCGGCTTCGCCGCGAGAAACGCCTCCTTCGACGCGACGAACCCCGGCACGAGATAGAGCTTGTAGT
This sequence comes from Burkholderia mallei ATCC 23344, assembly GCF_000011705.1. Taxonomy (NCBI): domain Bacteria; kingdom Pseudomonadati; phylum Pseudomonadota; class Betaproteobacteria; order Burkholderiales; family Burkholderiaceae; genus Burkholderia; species Burkholderia mallei. The sequence goes on from NC_006349.2 coordinate 1,113,950, forward strand.
CGGGCCCCGGCGCGACGCGCCCCTCGAACGCGAGCGCCGCGCGCGTGACGGACAGCTTGCCGTCGGTCCAGTGCAGCGGATCGCCGCGCGTGAGGCTCCGCTCGAAGCGCCCGGTGTAAAGGGCGCGATCGGCGACGGGACGCAGCTCGGTTTCGCTCGCACCCCGCTCGGCGGTCAGGATCGGCAGCGCGTAGATGCCGAGCGCGAAGCCCAATGCGAGCGCGATCGCGTGCGTGCCGATCCGGATCCCTGCTTGTTTCATGACGTTCGTCCTCCGTAGTCGAATCGATGTGCCGAACGCCCGCGAATGGGCCCGGCACGACTACAGTCGGCGCAGCGGCCGGAATATGACAGACGGCGGAACGCATTGCGCGCGGCGCGGCGCCCGGGCGTCGAACCGGCGGGCCCCGGCGCGAGCGCGCGGCGCGCACGGTCCGTGCGCCGGCGTCACGGAGTCGGGATAAACGAAGCGCGCGCCGCAACGGCCGGCGACGCGTGCGCGCCTGTCGGCGCTCGCACGAGCCGCTCGCGATCGCGGCGTGCGCGAGGAAACAGCCGATGGCAGGCGGCCGCGGAAATGTCGGCGCGCCGCCCTGCCGCGGTCCGCCGAAATGTCGGCGTCGGATGCGGCGCATCGAGGGCGCGCCCATTGCAACCCATTGCAGCCCGTTGCGCTCGTCACGCCCATTACGCCCCATCGCGCCCATCGCGGTCGCTCGCGCGCCCGAGTCCGCCAAGCCGCGCCGGCGTCCTGATCGTGCGGCGCACATGCTTCGTCGCCATACCGCGTCACCGCCTCTTCGACTCACCGCCTCTTCCCCTCACCACCTCATTACCTCATCCCCTCATCACCCCGCCCCCTCACCGCTTTACGGCCTCGACCAACACCAATTGTGCGGCGCAACGCCGACCCTGACCAAAAAGTATCGGCGGCCGATTTCTTTTGACGTAGTGGAGCGCCGTCGCGAATCACTACAGTTGCTCCTGCCGTCGGCGCAGCCCGCGCGGCGGACGACAAGCACAATCAAGGAGACACGGGTGAATACGATACGATTGCTTGGCGCCGCCGCGCTCGTCGGCGCGTGCGCGCCGCTCGCGGCGGCGGCCGCGACGCCAGTCTGCAAGGTGCCGACGCTGAAGGTCCTCGCGCAGAAGAGCCTCGGGCTCTCGGTGATGGAGAAATCGCTGCCCGACTACGAGAAGACGAGCGGCACCCGGATCGAGATCAATTACTTCGGCGAGAACGACCGCCGTGCGAAATCGCGTCTCGACGCGTCGACGGGCGCGGGCTCGTATCAGATCTACTACGTCGACGAGGCGAACGTCGCCGAATTCGCATCGGCCGGCTGGATCGCGCCGCTCATCAAGTATTACCCGAAGGAATACGATTACGACGACTTCCTGCCGGGCCGCCGCGCGGTGGCGAGCTACAAGGGCGTCGCGTACTTCGCGCCGCTCATCGGCGGGGGCGATTTCCTGTTCTACCGGCGCGACCTCCTCGACGCCGCGCACCTGCCGGTGCCGAAGACGCTGGACGAACTCGTCGCCGCGGTCCGCAAGCTGAACGCGCCGCCGAAGCTGTACGGCTGGGTCGCGCGCGGCCAGCGCGGCTCGGGCATGAACGTGTGGCGCTGGGCGCCGTTCATGCTCGCGCAGGGCGGCGCATGGACCGACCCGCACGGCCAGCCGGCGTTCAACTCGCCCGCCGCGGTGCAGGCGACCGAGCGCTACCGCGATCTCTTCAAGTACGCGCCGCCGGGCGCCGCGACCTACGACTGGAGCAACGCGCTCGAAGCGTTCCGCTCGGGCAAGGTCGCGTTCATGATCGAATCGACGCCGTTCGCCGACTGGATGGAGGACCCATCCAAGTCGAGCGTCGCGGGCAAGGTCGGCTACGCGAGGCCGCCCGCGCCGCTGCCGTCGGCCGCTTACGGGCACGGGCTCGCGATCTCGTCGGTCGGCGCGAAGGACGACTGCACGCGGCAGGCGGCGGGCCGCTTCATCGCATGGGCGACGAGCAAGGAGCAGGAGCAGGAGCAGGCGCGGCTGCGCAACGGCGTGTTCAGCGACTACAACCGCACGAGCACGATCGGCAGCGACTACTTCAGGCAGCACGTGAAGCCGCAGATCCTCGCCGGCCTGAACGATACGAACCCGGTGACGAAGGCGACGATCTGGGCGACGCCGCAATGGCCCGATATCGGCGACAACCTCGGCGTCGCGCTCGAGGAAGTCTTCACCGGCACGCAGACCGACGTGCGCGGCGCGCTCGACGACGCGGCGCAGTACGCGAAGGACGCGATGGCGCACGGCGCGCGCAAGTGACGCAAGTGACGCAAGTGACGCAAGTGACGCAAGTGACGCAAGTGGCGCGAGTGGCGCGAGGCGCGCGACGGCGCGACCGTCAGATGAAGGCGCGGCGACGCGCCGACGCGACGCCGCGCCCCGCCCGCGCCGCCCGCGGCCCCCCGTCCGCGCCGCTGCCTCGCCGCCCGCGCGTCCGCTTCGCAGGAGACTCCGATGTTCAATCATGGCAAGACGAGCCTGCCGTGGCTCTTCCTCGGCCCGCCGCTCGCGCTGATGGCGGTGCTCGGCCTCGTGCCGACGATCGCCGCGATCAACCTCGCGCTGAAAAATCGCGTGCTGCGCTACGCGGACAGCGATTACGTCGGCCTGCGCAACTTCGTGCGGCTCGCATCCGACCGGCGCTTCCTGAACGCGATCGAAGTCTCGGCGCTGTGGGAAGCGGTCACGGTGGCGGGCGCGGTGGCCGTCGGCATCGTGCTCGCCGTGTTCCTGTTCGAGCGCGTGCATGGCCGCTGGCGCCACGCCGCGGCGCTGATCCTGATCATGCCGGTGCTGCTGCCGCGCGTGTCGGCCGCGTTCATCTGGAAGTTCATGTACGCGCCGCTCACGGGCATCCTCGGCTGGCTGCTCGGCGCGCTCGGCATGACGAACGTCGCATGGCTCGCCGATCCGCGCCTCGCGCTCGCCGCAGTCGCGCTCGTCGACGTCTGGCAATGGGGCCTCTTCTTCTGCGTCGTCGTGCTGAAGCTGCTGGAGACGCTGCCGCCCGAGCCGCTCGAAGCGGCGCGGCTCGACTACGCGTCGACGTGGCAGGTCTATGCGTACATCGCGCTGCCGATGCTCAAGGCGCCGATCATGAGCCTCGTGTTCATCAAGATGGTCGAATCGCTGCGCTCGTTCGATCTCATCTACGTGATGACCAAAGGCGGCCCCGGCATCGCGACCGAGACGCTCGACATGTATGCGTACGCGCAAGGCATCGGGCTGTCGGGCAAGGTGTCGTACGCGTCGAGCATGGCGGTGCTGATGATGGTCGCGACGACGCTCGTGTTCACGTTCATCTGGAAGCGGGTCGACAAATGGGACGACTGATCGCACGCGGCGGCACCGTCGCCATCGGCGGCGCGATCGCGCTCGTCGCCGTGTTTCCGCTCGCGTGGGCGCTCCTCAATTCGTTCAAGCGCCTGCTCGACATCGTCACGCTGACGCCGCGCTTCATCTTCACGCCGACGCTCGACAACTACCGGCAGGTGCTGTCGAGCCCCGAGGTGCTGATCGGCCTCGGCAACAGCGTCGCGATCGTCGGCGTGGCCGTCGCGCTCGGCGCCGCGCTGGGCGTGCCCGCCGCGTACGCGATCGCCCGCTATCCGGTGCGCGGCAAGCGCGACATCCAGTTCTTCCTGCTGTCGCTGCGCTTCTTGCCGCCCGTCGCGGTCGCGATTCCGCTGATCGCGATCTGGGTCGACCTCGGGCTCTACGACACGAAGCTGTCGATGATCGTCACGTACCTGCTCGTCACGCTGTCGACAATCACATGGCTGTCGATCCCCGTGTTCCGCCGGCTGCCGCGCGAAATCGAGGAGGCGGCCGCGCTCGACGGCTACGGGCCGTACGCGGTGTTCTGGCGCGTCGCGCTGCCGGTCTGCGCGAGCACGCTGCTCGGCGGCATCGTGTTCAGCTTCGTGCTCGTCTGGAACGAACTGATGATCGCGCTCGCGCTCACGTCGTCGCGCGCGGCGACGCTGCCCGTCGTCGCGTCCGCGTTCACGTCGCTCGGCCAGGAGGTGCCGTGGGGCGTGATCAATGCGTCCACCGTGCTGCTCGCGCTGCCGCCGCTCGTCTTCGTCGGCATGCTCAGCCGCCTGCTGAACTCGATGCTCAAAGGCCGATAGTCGGCCGCCAAGGAGAATCCGTTGAAAGCCCTCGTACTCGAAAAGGCGCGCGAGCTCGCGCTGCGCGACATCGATCTGCCGCTCGAGGTCGGCCCCGCCGACGTCAAGATCCGCGTCCACACGGTGGGCGTGTGCGGCAGCGATGTCCATTACTACATGCACGGCGGAATCGGCCCGTTCCGGGTGGACGCGCCGATGGTGCTCGGCCACGAGGCGTCGGGCACGGTCGTCGAGGTCGGGCGCGACGTCACGTACCTGCGCGTGGGCGAGCGCGTGTGCATGGAGCCCGGCGTGCCGCGCTTCGATTCGAAAGCGACGCTGCACGGCCTGTACAACCTCGATCCGTCGGTGCGCTTCTGGGCGACGCCGCCCGTGCACGGGTGCCTCGCGCCCTACGTCGTGCACCCGGCGGCGTTCACGTACCGGCTGCCGCCGAACGTGTCGTTCGCCGAGGGCGCGATCGTCGAGCCGCTCGCGATCGGGCTGCAGGCCGCGAAGAAGGCGGCGATGAAGCCGGGCGACATCGCGGTGGTCGTCGGCGCGGGCACGATCGGCGCGATGACGGCGCTCGCCGCGCTCGCGGGCGGCGCCGCGCGCGTGATCCTCGCCGACGTCGTCAAGGAAAAGCTCGCGCTGTTCGCCGCGAACCGCGCGGTGACGACGGTCGACGCGAGCACGCAGTCGCTCGCCGACGCGGTCGCGCACGCGACCGACGGCTGGGGCGCGGACGTGGTGTTCGAGGCGAGCGGCAACGCGAACGCGTATGCGGGCATCGTCGATCTGCTGTGCCCGAACGGCTGCCTCGTGCTGGTCGGCATGCCGCTCGCGCCGGTGCCGCTTGATGTCGTTTCGCTGCAGGCGAAGGAGGCGCGCATCGAATCGGTGTTCCGCTACGCGAACGTCTTCCCGCGCGCGCTCGCGCTGATCGCCTCCGGCGCGATCGACGTGAAGCCGTTCATCTCGCGCACGTTCCCGTTCTCGGACGGCCTGCGCGCATTCGAGGCGGCGGCGAGCGGCCAGCCGCACGACGTGAAGATTCAGATCGAAATGGATTGAGCGATGGCACGGATCGTCTGCACCGGCTTGACCAAACGCTACGACGGCGGCGCGCCCGTCCTGCATCCGCTCGATCTCGAGATCGGCGACGGCGAGTTCATCGTGCTGCTCGGCCCGTCGGGCTGCGGCAAATCGACGATGCTGCGGATGATCGCCGGGCTCGAAACCATCACGGGCGGCACGCTCGCGATCGGCGGCGCCGTCGTCAACGATCTGGCCGCGCGCGAGCGCAACGTCGCGATGGTGTTCCAGAACTATGCGCTGTATCCGCACATGAGCGTCTACGAGAACATCGCGTTCGGGCTGCGGCGGCTGAAGGTGCCCGCGGCCGAGATCGACCGGCGCGTGCGCGAGGTCGCGCGCGTGCTGGGCCTCGACGCGCTCCTCGATCGCAAGCCGCGCGCGATGTCGGGCGGCCAGCAGCAGCGCGCGGCGATCGCGCGCGCGATGATCAAGACGCCGGACGTGTTCCTGTTCGACGAGCCGCTGTCGAATCTCGACGCGAAGCTGCGCGCGCAACTGCGCGGCGACATCAAGCGGCTCCACCAGCGGCTGAAGACGACGACGCTGTACGTGACGCACGACCAGCTCGAGGCGATGACGCTCGCGGACCGCATCGTGCTGATGCGCGGCGGGCGCATCGAGCAGCTCGGCACACCGGCCGAGCTGTACGGCTGCCCGCACACGATGTTCGCGGCGGGTTTCGTCGGCACGCCGGCGATGAACTTCGCCGACGGCGTGATCGAACGCACGGCGGGCCACGTCGCGCTCGCGGCGGGCGGCGCGCGCTGGACGCTCGCGGCGCGCCGCTTCGCGGGCCTGCCCGACGGCCTGCGCGTGAAGCTCGCGATCCGACCGAACTACCTGCGCATCGCGCCGGGCGCGCACGCGCCGGCGGCGACGCTCGCGCTCGAAGGCCGCGTCGAGCTCGTCGAGCTGCTCGGCGCCGAGGCGCTCGTCACGTTCGGCTGCAACGGCGCGCCGTTCGCGGCGCTCGTGCCAGCATCGGCCGCCCCCGCGCTCGGCGCCGTGGTAACGTTCACGTTCGACGAGCGCGACCTGCATCTGTTCGACGCGGCAACCGGGCGCAACGTGATGCTGCCCGAGGCCGGCGCGCCCGCCGACGCCGAGCGGCCCGGCGCCGCGATGCGGCCTTCGCCGGGCGCGCCGCACCGATTCACGATGTCGCGCCCGTGAACGGCGGGCGCCCGGCCGTGCACGCGCAGGAGCGACAGATGAACCCAGACCTCGAGATCGTCCCCACCCGCCGCGACGAATCGTTTCGCGCATGGTCGCACGACTATCCGCACACGGTCGCGAAATGGCATTTTCATCCGGAGTACGAAATCCACCTGATTCAGGGTTCGCGCGGCAAGTTCTTCGTCGGCGACCATATCGGCGATTTCGCGCCCGGCAACCTCGTCGTCACCGGGCCGAACCTGCCGCACAACTGGATCAGCGAGCTCGGCCCCGGCGAGCGCGTGCCGTCGCGCGATGTCGTGCTGCAGTTCTCGCGCGACGCGGCCGAGAAGATGGTGGCCGCGTTCGCCGAGCTGCAGCCGGTGCTCGACCTGATAGACGAAGCGTCGCGCGGCGTGCAGTTTCCGGACGAGATCGGGCTCGCCGTCGCGCCGCTGATGCTCGAGCTCGCGAGCGCGCACGGCTGCCGGCGCGTCGAGGTGCTGATGGCGCTGTTCGACCGGCTGGCGTCGTGCGCCGCGCGTCGCACGCTCGCCGGCCCCGGCTACCGGATCGACGCGCAGCACTACATGTCGTCGACGATCAACCAGGTGCTCGCGTACCTGCGGCAGAACCTGCCGGGCGCGCTACGCGAGGCGGACGTCGCCGAATTCGCCGGCATGAGCGTGAGCACGTTCACGCGCTTCTTCCGCCGGCACACGGGCTCGACGTTCGTCCAGTACCTGAACCGGCTGCGGATCAACGAAGCGTGCGAGCTGCTGATGTGCTCGGCGCTCAGCGTCACCGACATCTGCTACCGCATCGGCTTCAACAACCTGTCGAACTTCAACCGGCAATTCCTCGCGATGAAGGGGATGCCGCCGTCGCGCTTTCGCGCGCTGCATCGGTTGAACGAGCCGCATGACGCGCCCGAACCGCACGAGCCGCACGCGTCGCTCGCGCCGGCCACCGCGCGCGCCGTCATCCATTCGCACCGGAGCCTCCACCCGTGACCTATCTCGGCATCGATCTCGGCACATCCGAAGTCAAGGCGATCCTGACCGACGCCGATTCCGCGCCGCTCGCCGTCGAGCGCCCCCATCCGCACTGGTCCGAGCAAAGCCCGCAGGCGTGGTGGCACGCGACGCTCGACGCGATCGCCGCCGTGCGCGCCATGCATCCGCGCGGCTTCGCCGCGCTGCGCGGGATCGGCCTGTCCGGCCAGATGCACGGCGCGACGCTCGTCGACCGCGCGGGGCAAGTGCTGCGCCCCGCGATCCTCTGGAACGACACGCGCGCCGCGGCCGAATGCGTCGAGCTCGAGGCGCTCGTGCCCGAATCGCGCGCGATCACCGGCAACATGGCGATGCCGGGCTTCACCGCGCCGAAGCTGCTGTGGCTCGCGAAGTACGAGCCCGCGGTGTTCCGCGCCGCGCACAAGGTGCTGCTGCCGAAGGATTACGTCGCGTGGCGGCTGTCCGGCGAATTCGTGTCCGACATGTCGGACGCATCCGGCACGCTGTGGCTCGACGTCGGCCGGCGCGACTGGTCCGAGCGGATGCTCGCTGCGACCGAGTTGTCGCGCGAGCAGATGCCGCGCCTCGTCGAAGGCAGCGCCGCGGCCGCGCAATTGCGCGACGCGCTGCGGCGCGAATGGGGCGTGGCCGGCCCCGTCACGATCGCGGGCGGCGCGGGCGACAACGCGGCGAGCGCGATCGGCATGGGCGTCGCGAACGCGGGCAGCGGGTTCCTGTCGCTCGGCACGTCGGGCGTGCTGTTTGCCGGCAACGACCGCTTCGCGCCGAATCCCGGCGACGCCGTGCACGCGTTCTGCCATTGCCTGCCCGAGCGCTGGCATCAGATGAGCGTGATCCTGTCGGCCGCGGCGAGCCTCGACTGGTTCGCGAAGACGCACGACGTCGCCGTCGACACGTTGCCCGCGCTCGCCGAGCGCGCGGACGCCTCGCGCGCGCCGCTGTTTCTGCCCTACCTGAGCGGCGAGCGCACGCCGCACAACGACGCGCGCGCGCGCGGCGTGTTCTTCGGGCTCGCGAGCGAGCATCGCGCGGGCGAGCTCGCGTATGCGGTGATGGAAGGCGTCGCGTTCGCGATGGCGGACGGCTATGCGGCGCTGCGCCGCGCGGGCACGACGCTCGACGACGCGTCGTTCATCGGCGGCGGCTCGAAGAGCGCGTTCTGGGCGCAGCTGTGCGCGAACGCGACGGGGCTCGCGATGCACCGGCACGCGAGCGGCGCGGTGGGCGCGGCGCGGCTCGCGCGGCTCGCGGCGACGCGCGACGCACTCGACGACGTGTGCGTCGCGCCGGCGATCGCGGAAACGTACCGGCCCGATCCGGCCGCGACGGGCTTGCTCGGCGAGCGGCTCGAACGCTATCGGCGGCTGTATCGGGCGCTGAAGGCAGAATTCGCGGGCTGAAGCGTACACGCGGCGACCTCGTGCGCACCCGCCGTGCGCACCCGCGGCGCGCGCGCCGCTTCGTCGGTGAGGCCCGCGTCGGCCCCCCGGGGGCGGCGTTCGGCCGCTCACGCAGATCGATCCGGCTCGACCGCGTCCGCGCGCGCGCCAACGCCCGCGGCCGTCTTCGGCGTGTGCGTTCGTCGGCCTGCGGTGCCGGCGCGCGTGAGCGCGCTCGTGAACAACGGCACGGCGATCGTTCGCAGCCCGGAAGATTCGGGCTTCGCGGCCTTTCGGAACGGATTCATCGGATGCGTTCGAGCAGGCGCGGTTACGCGCCGCATGTCTATCATGCGTCGATTCGCCGCGACTTGCGTCGCGCCGTCCGACGGCGCGGCGAACGGACCGCATACGCCGTCGACGCGGTGCGCACGAAGCCCTCCCGTGCGCCCGGGCGACATATCACGACAATAAAACACATTTCGCATCCGTCCCATCCGATGCGATGAAAATATAATTCGCCCGTGTCGTTGCATCGCCGGCGATTTGCGCTTCGCCGTTCCAGCCGCTTTCGCGAGCCGCCTTCCCGATCCCGCGTCTTCTGCCGTTTTCCATCCTCTGCATACCTGATTTCCCCATGACGACCGAGCCTCTTTCGACAACCGTCGCACGCGGCAGCCGCCGCGCGGCATGTGCGCTGCTCCGCACGCCCTCGCGCCTGTTCGCCGCGCTCTTCGTGTCCGCGGCATGCGCCGCTCCGAACGGCGCGCGAGCCGCGCCGGCCCCGGCACCGGCGATCCAGGCCGCGTCCTGGCTCGTCGTCGACGCCGATTCCGGCAAGACGCTCGGCGCGCACAATGTCGACGCGCGCCGCGAGCCGGCGTCGCTGACCAAGCTGATGACCGCGTACGTCGCGTTCGACGCCCTCGAGCGCGCCGCGCTGCGCTGGGACGACACCGTCACGGTGGCCGCCGACGACATCGCCTCCGTCGGCCGCGACGAGGCGCGCATGTATCTGACGCCCGGGCAGCGCGTTCGCGTGCGCGACCTGATGCGCGGCCTGATCGTCGCCTCCGCGAACGACGCGGCGCTCGTGCTCGCGAAGCGCATCGGCGGCAGCCCCGCCGGCTTCGCGACGATGATGAACGACACGGCGCGCCGGCTCGGCATGCGCGATTCGCACTTCGTGTCGCCGTCCGGCATCACGACGCCCAATCACTATTCGACCGCGCACGACCTATCGATTCTCGCGCAGCGTCTGAACCGCGATTTCCCGGCGTTCTACACGTTCTCGTCGCAACGGCATTTCGCGTACGGCGCGTTCGCGAAGACCAACAAGAATCGTCTGCTCGGCGCCGATCCGAGCGTCGACGGCATGAAGACCGGCCATACGAACGCAGCCGGATGGTGCATGGTCGTCACCGCGAAGCGGCCCGTCGGCGGCGCGCGCGCGCGGCACCGCGTGATCGCGGTGCTGCTCGGCGAGCCGACCGAGAAGCAGCGGCTCGCCGACGCCCGCGCGCTCCTCGATCAGGGCTTCGCGTCGCTCGGCGCCGACGCGCCGGCGGCGAACGCCGTGCAACGGGCGAACGCGCGCCCCGGCGAGCATCGCGCGCAAGCGCGGGCGCGCATGCTCTGACGCCCGCGCGGCGCCGCGTGCGGGCGCGCCGGCGGCGCGACATGCGCGTGCAGTTGTCGCGTTGTCGTTGTCGTTGTCGTTGTCGATGTTGTCGTCGTCTCGATACCGACGTTGACGTCGGCATCGAAGCCCCCGCGCCACTCGCGTCGACGCACCGCATCGCCGTTCATCTCTCGCCTGCGGTCGCGCGGCGTCACGCCCCGCGCTGAGGCGCTTCATCGTGCCCGCCGAATGCGCGTGCCCCGCCGCGACGCACGCACCGGGCACGGCGCCGGGACAGCGCTCCGATCGCGCCGCCCCGCGTCACGATCGCCCGCCGCCGTGCCGATCCGTTCGCCCTCCCGCCATCTCGCCGCTCAACCGACCATGCCGAAACCCGCCGAACCGCTCCACCGCCGCCCGCCGCTCACGCCCGCCGCGCTCCCCCGCTGGCGCTCGCGCTGCGTGCTCGCGCTCCTCTGCGCGGGATTCGGCGCGCTCGCCGCGCGTGCGCTCTGGGTGCAGGTCGTACGCAGCGATTTCTACATCACGCAGGGAATCAAACGATACCGGCACACGTTCGAAGCCGCCCCGGCACGCGGGCGCATCGTCGATCGCAACGGCGCCGAACTCGCGATCGACGAGCCCGTCGCCGACGTCTGGATCGCGCCCGACGCGTTCCGCCGCGCGACGCACGCCCAGATGCGCGCGCTCGCGTCGCTGCTCGGCGTGCCGATCGACACGCTCGCCGCGAAAGCGCTCGGCACGCGGCAGTTCCTGTACCTGAAGCGCTGGATCGCGCCGGAGCTGGCCGCTCGCATCGAGCGGCTCGCCGTGCCCGGCGTTCATGTCGCCGCCGCGACGCGGCGCTATTACCCGAGCGGCGGCGACGCCGCGCAGCTCGTCGGCTTCGTCGGCGCGGACGGCCACGGGCTCGAGGGCGTCGAGCGCACGGCCGACGCCGCGCTCGCCGGCGTCGGCGCGAAGCGCGACATGATCGTCGACCGGATGGGCCGCCCGGTGCAGGCCGGCGACGCCGCGTCGGCGGGCGTGCCCGGCGCGGACGTCCGACTGTCGATCGACCGCCGGGTCCAGCATCTCGCGCAGCGCGCCGTCGAGCGCGCGGTGGCGCGCACCGCGGCGGCGGCCGGCTGCGCGATCGTGGTCGACGCGAAGACGGGCGAGATCCTCGCGCTCGTGAACGCGCCCACGTTCGATCCGAACGAACGCACGGCCGCCGCCGACGACGGCCGCTTGCGCGAGCGCGTGCTGACCGACGTCTTCGAGCCGGCGTCGACGCTCAAGCCCGTCACGGTCGCGCTCGCGCTGAGCGAAGGCGTCGTCGCGCCGGACACGCGCATCGACACGTCGCCCGGCGTGCTCGACATCGAAGGCGCGACGATTCACGACACCGGCGACTTCGGCGAGCTGACGGTCACGCAGATCATCGCGAAATCGAGCAACATCGGCATGGCGAAGATCGCCGAGCGGCTGCGCGCGCAGGACATGTGGCGGACGTTCGCGCGCGCGGGCATCGGCGCGCGGCCGCTCGCCGGCCTGCCGGCCGTCGCCCGCGGCACGCTGCGGCCGGCGCGCAGCTGGAAGCCCATCGAGCGGCTGACGATGTCCTACGGCTACGGGCTGTCGGTGTCGCTCGCGCAACTCGCGGACGTCTATACGGCGTTCGCCGGCGACGGCAGCCGGATACCGCTGTCGCTCGCGCATGCGGGCGCGCTGGCCGCGCGGGTGCGCGTCGTGCCGCCCGCGGTCGCGCGGCAGATCCGCGCGATGCTCGAAACGGACGGCGAAGAAGGCACCGCGCGCATCGCGCGGCTACCCGATTACCGGATCGGCGCGAAGACCGGCACCGCGCGCAAGCTGTGCGGCAAGCGGTACGCGCGCGGCAAGTACCGGGCGCTCTTCGTCGGCCTCGCGCCGATGAGCGACCCGCGCCTGATCGTCGCGGTGATGATCGACGAGCCGTCGCGCGGCTCGTACTACGGCGGCCCCGCGGCGGGGCCCGCATGGGCGGAGATCATGGACAACGCGTTGCATCTGCTCGGCGTGCCGCCCGACCGGCCGGCGGCGCGGCACGCCTGACGAGCGGCGGCGCCGGCCGGTCGCCGCTGCGCGGCGGCCGTGGCGCGCCTTGCTGTCTTATCGTCTCGCCGTCTCGCCGTCTCGCCGTCTCGCCGTCGAAGCGTCGAAGCGTCGATATTCCGATATATCGACAACGGCCGCACAAGCGCATCCGCGCGCAGGCCCATGCGGCGGCGAGTGCGCGGCAACATCGGCCACCTCGATTCGTCAGGCCTCCCATCCAGACCGGACAAGCAAGGCTGCCGCCGACCGCGATCGCCGAGCCGAGCCCAGCCGCTCGCCCGCCCGGCACGCGCGGCGTCCGCCCGCCCCCGCACCGCGCACGTCCCCGCCGCCGCGCGCATCGCGAGTCGCCGATATCGCGCGACTCGCGTCAGCCCGCGCGCGCGCGCCTCGCCCCGCCGCACCGCTCGGCCGCGTGCGCCGGTTCCCGCGCGCGCGCGACGCGCAGGCGCGCGCCCTCCCGCGCGGCGCGGCTGCGCACCCGCCGCCTGCGCCCGTACATCTGCGCCGGCCCCGCGTACGCGGTGTTCCTCGGCAGCGCCGCGCCGCCGTCGCGCGGCGCGCCCGCTTCAATAGACATCTCTTGCATAACGCTTGTCCTTCGTGAGCCGCGCGACGTAGTCCGCCGCCTGCTCGTCGGTCATCCCCCCATGCCGCGCGACGATCGTCTTCAGCGCCGCGTCGACGTCCTTCGCCATGCGCGACGCGTCGCCGCACACGTAGAAATGCGCGCCCTCCTCGAGCCATGCCCACAACGCCGCCCCCTGCTCGAGCATGCGGTCCTGCACGTAGACCTTCTCCGTCTGGTCGCGCGAGAACGCGACATCGAGCCGCGTGAGGAAGCCGTCCGCGCGCATCTGCGCGAGCTCGTCGCGGTAATAGAAATCGGTGTCCGCGTGCTGCTCGCCGAAGAACAGCCAATTGCGCCCCTTCGCGCCGCGCGCGCGGCGCTCGTGCAGAAAGCCCCGGAACGGCGCGATGCCCGTGCCCGGGCCGACCATCACGATCGGCGCGTCGCCGCTCGCGGGCGGGCGAAAGTGCGCGGATTTCTGCACGAATACCGGCACGGGCGCGTCGGCCGCGCGGTCCGCGAGGAACGTCGACGCGACGCCCTTGCGTTGCCGCCGCCCGTTGCCGTAGCGCACGGCCGATACCGTCAGGTGGATCTCGCCGCGATGCGCGCTCGGGCTCGACGCGATCGAGTAGAGGCGCGGCTGCAGGCGCTTGAGCATGCCGACGAGCTCGGCCGCCGACAGCTCCAGCGGAAACTCGTGCAGCACGTCGGCGAGCTGCTGGCCCCACAGCCAGTGCTTCAGGTCCGTCTTGCGATCGTCGCCGAGCAGGCGCGCGAGCGCGTCGCCCGCACGGCTGCGCGACGCGACGAACGCGAGCGCGTCCGGATGCGGCCGCGTGATGTCGAGATGCTTCGCGAGCGCATCGGCCAGCCGCAGCTCGCCCATGCCCGCGACCGTCACCGGCGCGTCCGGCTTCAGCCGCGTCAACGCCAGCAGCTCGTCGACGAGCTCCGGGCAGTTCGTCGGCCACACGCCGAGCGCGTCGCCCGTTTCGTATTCGATCGCCGCGCCGTCCGTCGACAGCGACACGCAGCGCGTGTCCTTCGCCGCACCCGGCTCGTTGAGCCGCAGGTTCGCGACGAGCCGCGACGCGGCCGGACGCGTCTTCGTCGGAATTGCGCCCGACGGGATCATCCCGTCCGCCGGCACCGCGTGCAGCGCCGCGTCCTCCTCCTTGATCCGCGCGATCGCACGCTCGAGCCACGCGTCGGCGGCCGGCTGGAATTCGGCGTCGCAGTCGACGCGCTCGACGAGCCGCGTCGCGCCGAGCTCGGCGAGCCGCGCGTCGAGCCGGCGGCCGTGGCCGCAGAACGGGTCGTAGTTGCGGTCGCCGAACGCGAGCACCGCATAGCGCAGCCCGTCGGCGCGCGGCGCGCCGGCCGCGGCGAGCGCCGTCCAGAACGCCTGGCCGTTGTCCGGCGCGTCGCCGTCGCCGAACGTGCTCGTCATCAGCAGCGCGTATTGCGCCTTCGCGAGCGACGCGGCCGGATAGTCGGACATGCACGCGACGCGGATCTCGAAGCCCGAGTCCATCAGTTGCGTCGCGTAGCGCTCGGTCAGCGATTCGACGTTGCCCGTCTGCGACGCCCACAGCAGCACGACCTTCGGCCGCGTGCGCACGATCCGCACGCCGCTCGGCGCGCTCACCGCGTCCGCCGCGCCGCTCGGCGCCGGCACGGCCGCGGCCGCAGCCGCGCGCGCGTCGACGCGCGCCGTCGCGCCGAGCGGCGCGCGGCTGAACAGCCCGGCGAGCAGCCCGTCGAGCCACAGGCGCGCTTTCGCATCGAACGGCGCGCTCGCGGGCAGCATCGGCACGCCGCCCGCGCGCCGGCCCTCGGCCGAGCGCAGCCCGCTCACGAAGCCCGCGACGTAGACGCGCTGCGCGTCGGTGAGCTGCGGTGCGCTCGTCGCGGCCGGAACGCCGAGCAGCGCGGCGAAGGTGTCGATGTCGGACATGTCGTGTTCCTCGGGGGCGGCATCGGCGCAGGCCGCTTCGTGCGCGCGTGGGCCGGCCTGCGCTTGGGCTTCGCGCGAGCCGGTTTCGTGTAACGGGGCGGCATGGGCGCCGGCGTGCGCGCCAGCATCGGCGCTGTCCGGCGCGTCGACGCGCGCGAGCGCGACCGCGCAGAACTTGAGTTCCGGCTGCAGCGATACCGGATCGACCGCGTCGTTCGTCACCGCGTTCACGCACAGATCGTCGCCGTAGACGTCGTTCCAGTGCATCGGCGCGAAGCACGCGCCGGGCTGCACGCGATCGGTGACGACGGCGGGCAGCACCGCGCGCCCGCGCGCCGAGCGAATCTCCACCGCGTCGTTCGCCGCGATCGACAGCGCGGCCGCGTCGTCCGGATGGATTTCGACGAACGGGCGCGCATCGAGCTTGTTCAACATCGCGACCTTGCCCGTCTTCGTCATCGTGTGCCATTGATGCTGCAGGCGGCCCGTGTTCAGCACGATCGGGAATTCGGGCGTCGGCATCTCGGCCGGCGCGACGTGCGACCGCGCGAAGAAGCGCGCCTTGCCGCTCGGCGTCGGGAACGCGAGCGGCGGCACGCGGCCGTCGGGCAGCGTCACGCGCGGCCGGCTCGCGCCGTCGTTCAGGTAGCGGATCGGGTGGCGGTCGCGCCCGTCCTCCGGCGGGCACGGCCATTGCAACGGCGTGGCGCGCAGCGCCGCGTGGCTCGCGCCGCGCAGGTCATAGCCCGTGTTCGGATTCGCGAAGCGCCGGATCTCGTCGAACACCTCGGCGGCCGAACCATAGTCGAACGCATCGCCGTAGCCCATCCCGCGCGCGACCGCCGCGACGATCCGCCAGTCCGGCCACGCGTCGCCGGGCGGCTCGAGCGCCTGCCGCATCAGCGTCAGGTTGCGCTCCGAGTTGATCATCACGCCCTCGGCTTCCGCCCACAGCGCGCCCGGCAGCAGGATGTCCGCGTAGCGGTTGGTCTCGGTGTCGAGAAACGCGTCCTGCACGATCACCACGTCGGCCGCCTGCAGCCCGGTGATCACGTTCTTGCGGTTCGCGACGGTCGCGACCGGATTCGTGCAGATGATCCAGCACGCCTTCACGTCGCCCGCCGCCATCCTCGCGAACAGGTCCACGGTGCCGCCGCCCGCGTCCGGCCGGATCGTGCCGGCGGGCAAGCCCCAGATTTCCTCGACGAAGCGGCGGTCGTCGCCGTCGAGCGCCGAGCGCTGGCCGGGCAGCCCCGGCCCCATGTAGCCCATCTCGCGGCCGCCCATCGCGTTCGGCTGCCCGGTCAGCGAGAACGGCCCGCTGCCCGGCCGGCAGATCTTGCCCGTGGCGAGATGCAGGTTGCAGATCGCGTTCGTGTTCCACGTGCCGTGCGTGCTCTGGTTGAGCCCCATCGTCCAGCAGCTCGTCCACTCGCGCGCGTCGCCGATCCACTGCGCGGCGAGCCGGATGTCGGCTTCGGCGAGCCCGGTGAGCGCGGCGACCCGCTGCGGCGTGTAATCGGCGAGAAAGCCGGGCATCGCGTCCCAGCCCTCGGTGTGCGCGGCGATGAAATCCGCGTCGGTCCGGCCGTTCGCGTGCAGCAGATGCAGCAGCCCATTGAGCAGCGCGAGATCGGTGCCCGGCCGGATCTTCAGGAACAGATCCGCCTTCTGCGCCGTCGCGGTGCGGCGCGGGTCGACGACGACGAGCTTCGCGCCCGCCTTCACGCGCTCCATCATCCGCAGGAACAGGATCGGATGGCAATCGGCCATGTTCGAGCCGATCACGAAGAACAGATCCGCGCGCTCGAAATCCTGATACGAGCCGGGCGGGCCGTCCGCGCCGAGCGACAGCTTGTAGCCGCTGCCCGCGCTCGCCATGCAGAGCCGCGAGTTCGACTCGATGTGCGGCGTGCGCACGTAGCCCTTCGCGAGCTTGTTGACGAGATACTGCGCTTCGAGCGACATCTGCCCCGACACGTAGAACGCGAGCGCGTCGGGGCCGTGCGCGTCGAGCGTCGCGCGCAGCCGGCGCGCGGTCTCGGCGATCGCGTCGGCGATCGGCACGGGCGCGGGATCGAGCTCGCGCGCGTCGCGCACGAACGCGCGCTCGAGCCGGCCCGCGTTGCGCAGCGCGACGTGCGCGGACGAGCCCTTCGTGCACAGGCGTCCGAGGTTGGTCGGGTGCTCGGCGTCGCCCGACACCTTGACCACCTCGCCGTCCTCGACGTGCAGCACCATCCCGCAGCCGACGCCGCAGTATGGGCACACCGTCTTCACGCTCGCGCTCGTCACGTTCGCCTCGCTTCGCGTCGTCGCTATCGGCCGATGCGGCGCGTCACGCCGCGACCCACACGTAGCCGTCCTCGACGCGCGACGGATACGCGCTCACCGATTTCTCCGGCGCCTCGACGCACTCGCCCGTGCGCAGGTCGAAATGATGCTTGTAGAGCGGCGATGCGACGACGATCCGCTCGCCGAGGCTGCCGATCAGCCCGCGCGAGAGCACGGCGGCCTGCGAATGCGGATCGACGTTGCCGATCGCGAACGCGCGGCCGCCGCCGCCGTCGTCGACGTGGAACACGGCGATCTGCTCGCCGTTGACGAGCGCGCACACGCCGGTGTTCGGCACGATCTCGTCGAGCGCGCAGACGGGCGTCCACGCGGATGCTTGAGGTTGGCGGTTCATGGCGATCTCCTTGCCTGGACTGACGAAGACGGCGCGCTCAGGCCGTCTCGGTTTCGGGTTGCCTGTCGGCTTGCCCTTCGGCGTCGCGCTCGTCCGGCGTCACCGGGCGGATCTGGCCGCGCGCCTCGACGAACGCGATCGTCGAATCGGGCGCGTCGCTGTTGATGAAATGGCGAAAACGCCGGCGCGTCGCCGGATCGGTGACGGCGCGCTTCCATTCGCACTCGTACGTGTCGACCACATGCTGCATCTCCGCCTCGAGCTCCGCCGCGAGCCCGAGCTTGTCGTGCACGACCACGTCGATCAGGTAGTCGAGCCCGCCCTCGAGGTTGTCGCGCCACACGCTCGTGCGCTGCAGGCGGTCGGCCGTGCGGATGTAGAACATCAGGAAGCGGTCGACGTAGCGCACGAGCGTCGCGCGGTCCAGATCGGCCGCGAGCAGCTCCGCGTGGCGCGGCTTCATCCCGCCGTTGCCGCACACGTACAGGTTCCAGCCCTTCTCGGTCGCGATCACGCCGATATCCTTGCCCTGCGCCTCCGCGCACTCGCGCGTGCAGCCGGACACGCCGAACTTCAGCTTGTGCGGCGCGCGCAGCCCCTTGTAGCGGTTCTCGAGCTCGATCGCGAGGCCGACCGAATCGCCGACGCCGTAGCGGCACCACGTCGAGCCGACGCACGATTTCACGGTGCGCACCGATTTGCCGTACGCGTGGCCCGATTCGAAGCCGGCCGCGATCAGTTCTTCCCAGATGAGCGGCAACTGCTCGACGCGCGCGCCGAACAGGTCCACGCGCTGGCCACCCGTGATCTTCGTGTAGAGGCCGTACTTGCGCGCGACCTCGCCGACCGCGATCAGCCCTTCGGGCGTGACTTCGCCGCCGGGCATGCGCGGCACGACCGAATAGGTGCCGTCGCGCTGGATGTTCGCGAGGTAGTAATCGTTCGAATCCTGCAGCGCCGCGTGCTCCTTCTTCAGCACGAACTCGTTCCAGCACGATGCGAGGATGCCGGCGACGGCCGGCTTGCAGACGTCGCAGCCGAGGCCGCGCCCGTGCTTCTTCAGAAGCGCGCCGAACGTCTTGAACCGCTCGACGCGCACCATGTGATAGAGCTCCTGGCGCGAATACGGAAAGTGCTCGCACAGGTGGTTGTTCACGGCGAGGCCCTGCTTCTTCATCTCGGCCTTCAGCACCTGCGTGACGAGCGGCACGCAGCCGCCGCACGACGTGCCCGCGCCGGTGCAGCCCTTCAGCGCGCCGAGGCTCGTCGCGCCGCCCGCCACCGCCTCGCGAAGCTGCGCCTTCGTCACGTTGTTGCACGAGCAGATCTGCGCGGCGTCGGGCAGCGCATCGACGCCGAGCGCCGGTTTCGCCGCGCCGTCCGCCTGCGGCAGGATCAGGAATTCGGGCGACCGCGGCAGCTCGATGCGGTTCAGCATCATCTGCAGCAGCGTGCCGTAGTCGGCCGCGTCGCCCACCATCACCGCGCCGAGCAGTGCCTTCCCGCATTCGGACACGACGAGCTTCTTGTAGACGCCGCGGCGCTCGTCGGCGAACTGGTACGCGCGGCTGCCGGGCGTCCTGCCGTGCGCGTCGCCGATGCTCGCGACGTCGACGCCCATCAGCTTGAGCTTCGTGCTCAGGTCCGCGCCGGCGAACGCGCCCTCGCCGCCCGCGAGCTGCCGCGCGACGACGCGCGCCATGTCGTAGCCGGGCGCGACGAGGCCGAAGGTCTGGCCGTTCCATGCCGCGCACTCGCCGATCGCGTAGATATCCTCATCGCTCGTGCGGCAGCGCTCGTCGATCGCGACGCCGCCGCGCGGGCCGATCTCGAGCCCGCATGCGCGGGCGATCTCGTCGCGCGGCCGGATGCCGACGGAGAACACGATCATGTCGGCATCGAGATGCGTGCCGTCGGCGAACGCCATCCGGTGCGCGCCCGTCTCGCCGTCGACGATCTCGAGCGTGTTCTTGCCCGTGTGCACCTGCACGCCGAGCGCCTCGATCTTCTCGCGCAGCATCCGGCCGCCGCCCTCGTCGACCTGCACGGCCATCAGCCGCGGCGCGAACTCGACCACGTGCGCGGCGAGCCCCATGTCGCGCAGCGCCTTCGCGCATTCGAGCCCGAGCAGCCCGCCGCCTACGACGACGCCCGAGTTCGCGCGCGCGCCGCAGGCCCGCATCGCCTCGAGATCCTCGATCGTCCGGTAGACGAAGCAGCCGGCGCGCTCGCGGCCGGGCACGTTCGGCACGAACGGCGTCGAGCCGGTGGCGAGCACGAGCTTGTCGTACGCGAGCGTCTCGCCCGTCGACAGCGCGACCGTGCGCGCGGCGCGGTCGATCGCGACCGCCTTCGTGTTCAGCAGCAGCCTGAAGTTCGGATGACGCTCGAAGAAGCCGGGCTCGACGAGCGACAGATCGTCGGCGGACTTGCCGGCGAAGAATTCGGACAGGTGGACGCGATCGTACGCGGGGCGCGGTTCCTCGCAGACCACCGCGACCCGCGGCGCGGCGAGCGCGCCCGGCGCGCCGGCCGCGATGCATTCGAGCAGCTTGTGACCGACCATGCCGTGACCGATGACGACGATTTTCATGATGGATGCCCTCTGTTTCCCTGTTGACGCGTGAAGCCGTTCGTTAATGCGTGAAGCCGCTCGCGGCGAGCGCGCGCTCGCGCAGCGCCGCCTCGCGCGCCTTGTGCTCGGAGCTGAACCGTACCGCGAGTGCGCAGAACGCCGAAACGGTGACGAATAGGCCTAGCAGCGTGAGCGTTTGTTGGATATCGCCGACGCCCTTCATCAGGAAACCGGCCGCCACCGCGCCGGCGTTGCCGCCCGCGCCGATGATCCCCGCGACGCCGCCGAGCGCGCGGCGGTCGATGAACGGCACGAGCGCATAGGTCGCGCCGCACGCCATGTGCGTGAACAGGCCGAACGCGACCATCGCGACGAGGGCGACAGGCACGCTGCCCGCGTGCGCGAACCACAGCAGCCCGAGCCCTTCGCCGAGGATCAGCGCGAACAGCAGCGTCGCGCGCACGTCGAGCCCGCGGCGCGCGGCGACGCGATCGGAGAGCCAGCCGCCGAGCGCGCGCGCGAAGAGCGCGAGCAGGCCGAAGATGCCGGCCGCGAGGCCCGCGTCCTTCAGCGACAGCGCGAAGTGATTGACGTAATAGAGCGCGGCGATGTTGTGCATGAACACCTCGACGCCGAAGCACGCGCCGTACGTGACGAACAGCATCCACACGCGGTAGTTCCCGCACGCGGCGGCGAAGCTCGCGAAACCGCCCTTCTTGCCGCTGTCGATCGTCACGCCGCGCGCGCGCAGCGCGACGAAATCGCCCTGCGGGCAATCCTGCGTGCCGCGCCAGTAGACGATCGCCATCACGAGCATCGCGGCGCCCGGCACCGCGAGCGCGGCGCGCCACGCGCACGCGTCGGGCAGCCCGAGCAGCAGCGCGGCGGCGACCACGAGCGGCATCGCCGCCTGCGCGGCGCCCGCGCCCGCGTTGCCCCAGCCGGCCGCGGCCGCGTTCGCGGTGCCGACGACGTTCGGCGCGAACATCACCGACGTGTGGTACTGCGTGATCACGAAGCTCGCGCCGATCGCGCCGATGCCGAGCCGGCACAGCAGGAACGTCAGGTAGTCGTGCGAGAGCGTCACCGCGAACACCGGAATCGCGCCGCACGCGAGCAGGCCCGCATAGACGCGGCGCGGGCCGAAGCGGTCGCACAGCGGGCCGACGACGAGCCGCACCGCGATCGTCGCCG
Source organism: Burkholderia mallei ATCC 23344 (assembly GCF_000011705.1). NCBI lineage: Bacteria > Pseudomonadati > Pseudomonadota > Betaproteobacteria > Burkholderiales > Burkholderiaceae > Burkholderia > Burkholderia mallei. The sequence continues at coordinate 1,135,510 of NC_006349.2, forward strand.
CGACGGCGGCGATGTTGACGTTCGCGACCTGATCCGCGCTCAGCCTGAATTCGCGGGCGATCAGCGGCATCAGCGGCGCGCACGCGAACCACGCGAAGAAACACACGAAGAACGCGATCCACGTCAGATGGAACGCGCGCATCGGCACGGTGCGCCAGTCGAGAAGCTCGATGCGGGTGGCTTTGTCGGACATCTGTGTTGTCTCACCAAACGAAAACGGCGTCCTGCGAACCCGGTCTCGAGTGACCGGATGCGTAGGACGCCGTTGCCCAGGAAGCCCGTTGCCGGGCGGATCGGTATTCGATGCTGCGAAGCGGATCGTCGTTGAGCCGCCCCTCGATCGCTAGGCAAGTGCCGTGCCAACCGTCGTGAAGCGAGACGCGACGCGGGAGGGCGGCCGATCGCACCGGTTTCGCGCCGCGCGCCGACGATGCGCGGCGAGGCAGCGAAGCACTGATCTGGTGCGATGCAGCACTGTGTGCGTGCGACAAGGCGGCGCATGGCCGGTGCGGCGCGGGGGCCGGCCGGGGCGGCGCCGCGCGTGCCCGGGGGCGTGCATCCCGGGGGCGCGCATCGATTCGCACATCGATTCGCGCATCGATCCGCACCGCGGTCGCGACGCCGCCCGTCGGCGCTTGTCCCGCGCCGCGCGCCCCGGCCGGCGAGCGACGCATCGCGTGCATGCGCGAGCGCATGCGGCGCGCGTGACGCCCGAGCATGCGGCGCGCGCCGAGCCCGAGCCGACGCGCATAACAGCCCCGTTAGCGCGGCGCCGCGCACCGCTGGCGGCCCCGCCGGCGGGCCGATCAGCCGATCAGCCGATCGGCTGATCGGCTGTCCGCCCGTCGCGGCCGGCGCACGCGCGATGCGCGCCATGCACGCGTGGCGCACGCACGACGCGCCGGCACGCCCGCCCGCGACGGCGCCCGCCGGCCGCCGTCGCCCCGCGTCGCCCAGCGCGCGCCGCACGCTGGCCCGGATATTGCTCGATGTGCAGCGTCATCGGCAACGGCGCCGGTGCCGCATCGCAAGACAGCTTTCGGGCCGTCCGCCGACGGGCGGCCCCTTTGGACAACGGTGTCCCGCGCGTTCGGCCGCCTCGTCGGCCGGGTGCGCCGGACGCCGTTCTTTTTTGGCGGGGCGCATTCGCCGCGAATGCGCCGCACGCACGGCATGGGAACACGAAGATGAACACGATGGGCAAAGTCACACTGCTCGGCGCCGGCCCCGGCGATCTGGATCTGCTGACGATGAAGGCGGCGAAGGCGCTCGCGGCCGCGGACGTGCTGCTGCTCGACGATCTCGTCGATCCGGGCATCGTCGCGCTCGCGCCGCGCGCGCGCGTGATCCGCGTCGGCAAGCGCGGCGGCTGCCGCTCGACGCCTCAGGCGTTCATCGAGCGGCTGATGTGCCGCTACGCGCTGCGCGGCGCGCACGTCGTGCGCGTGAAGGGCGGCGACGTGCTGCTGTTCGGCCGCGCGGGCGAGGAACTCGCCGCGTTGCGCGCGGCGCGCGTGCCGGTCGAGATCGTCAACGGCATCTCGTCGGGCTTCGCGGCCGCGGCGAGCCTCGGCGTGTCGCTCACGCACCGCGATCACTGCCAGGGCGTGACGTTCGTCACCGCGCACCTGCAGGACCATGGCGAGCCCGACTGGGCAAGCCTCGCCGCGACCGGCACGACGCTCGCGATCTACATGGGAATGAGCCGCATCGAGCGGATCGCGGCGGGGCTGCTGTCGACGCTCGACGACAAGACGCCCGCGGCCGTCGTCCAGTGGGCGGGCGCGCCGGCCGAGCGGCGCTGGACCGGCACGCTCGGGCACCTTGCATCCGGCGCCGCCGAAGCGGGGCTCGGCAGCCCGGCCGTGATCTTCGTCGGCCGCGCGATCGGCGAGGCGCTCGCGATCGGCGACGCGCACGCGGCGCCGCATGCGAATGCGCACGCGCTTGCGGACGACGCGCACGCCGCCTTGCACGCGGCCGAGCGCCGCCGAATCTCGCACGCGGCCTGATCGGCGCGAGCCGGCGCGGCGCACCGCGCCCGCGCGCGTATGGTAGAAACAAAGGCATGGGCGAGCGCCGCCGCGACGCGCCCGCCTCTTCCGTCTGACACATGGGAACGACCGACCAACCCTCCAAGCTGCGCGTGCTGCTCGTCACCGACACCGACAAGCCGATCGGCGAGCTGCGCGACACGCTCGCGCGCCTCGGCTACGAGATGCTCGACGAGGTCGCGACGCCCGCGCGGCTGCCCGCGGCCGTCGAGGAGCAGCGCCCGGACGTCGTGATCATCGACACCGAATCGCCGTCGCGCGACACGCTCGAGCAGCTCGCGGTGATGAACGCGACCGCGCCGCGCCCCGTGCTGATGTTCAGCCACGACGCCGACCAGCAGTTGATCCGCGCGGCGGTCGGCGCGGGCGTGAGCGCGTATCTGATCGAGGGGCTGTCCGCCGAGCGGCTCGCGCCGATCCTCGAAGTCGCGCTCGCGCGCTTCTCGCACGACGAGCAGTTGCGCCAGCGGCTCGCCGAAGTCGAGAGCGAGCTCGCCGAGCGCAAGCTGATCGACCGCGCGAAGCGCATGCTGATGGACCGCCGCAAGCTGTCCGAACAGGACGCGTACGCGACGCTGCGCCGCAGCGCGATGGATCAGGGCATCCGGATCGTCGAGGCGGCCCGCCGGCTGCTCGCGGCGCACTCGCAATCTTGAACGAAGGTGCAAAACGCATGAACACAGCGCGCATCAAAGCAGCGGCCGCCGATATGCCGGAACGCGCCCGCCTGCGCATCGGCTTCGTCGCGCTGAGCGACGCCGCGCCGCTCGTCGCCGCGCAGCGGCTCGAGCTCGGCGCACGCTACGGCTTGACGCTCGAGCTCTGCCGGCAGCCGTCGTGGGCGAGCATTCGCGACAAGCTGCTGTCGGGCGAGCTCGACGCCGCGCACGCGCTGTACGGCCTCGTCTACGGCGTGCAGCTCGGCATCGGCGGGCCGCGCGCCGACCTGGCGGTGCCGATGGTGCTGAACCGCAACGGCCAGGCGATCACGTTCTCGAACCGGCTCGCCGACGCGTACCGCGCGTCGGGCGAGCTGAAGGCCGCGCTCGCGACACTCGGCCGGCGCCCCGTGTTCGCGCAGACGTTCCCGACCGGCACGCATGCGATGTGGCTGTATCACTGGCTCGCGTCGCACGGCGTCGATCCGCTGCGCGATGTCCGCAGCGTCGTGATTCCGCCGCCGGAGATGGTGGACGCACTCGCGGCGGGCGAACTCGACGGGCTGTGCGTGGGCGAGCCGTGGAATGCGGTCGCCGAGGCGCGCGGCGCGGGCAGGACGGTCGCGGCGACGAGCGAAGTGTGGCCCGACCATCCGGAAAAGGCGCTCGCGTGCCGGCGCGAGTTCGTCGCACTGTACCCGAATGCCGCGCGACTGCTCGTGCGCACGCTGCTCGACGCGTGCGCGTGGCTCGACGATCCGGCGCATCGGATGCAGGCGGCCCGATGGCTCGCGCAGCCGGACACGATCGGCGTGCCCGTCGAACAGATCGCGCCGCGGCTGCTCGGCGATTACGGCGCCGGGCCGTTCGCGCAGCCGCCCGCGCCGATCCGCTTTCACGCCCACGGCACGGCGAACCGGCCGGCGGCGAGCGATGGTTTGTGGTTCCTGTCGCAGTATCGGCGCTGGGGGATGCTGAGCGGCGACGTCGACGATGCGGCGATCGCGAACGGCGTCGCGCACACGGCGCTCTACGACGAAGCGGTCGCGCTCGGAGGGGCACGACGCGGCGAGTGAAGCGGCGCGTTTGACGCGGCGCGCATCACGCATCGCGCATCACAAGGCGCGCACCGCGCGGCGGACTTCGCGCACGATCCGCGCCGCTCGCTGTGCCCGTTCGGCGCTTCGCCCAAACGAGCCGGTGCTTCGGCCGCGAACGCGGGCGGCGGCCCGCACGCCACGCACGCCGCCGCCCGCGAATGACGCGAGCCGCGAGCCGCGAGCCGCATCGGCCGGGCCGCGCCCGCATCCGGCAAACGCCGGCCGCGGCGCGCCGCCGGCGTCGCCTAACGGTGGATGCCGCGAAGAAACTCGTTGCGGGCCTGAACGTCGCGCTCGAATTCGCCGGCGTAGCACTGCGTGATCACACGCTCGTCGCCTCGCCGGTTCTCGCCCATCAACAGGCACAGCTGCTCGGCCTCGATCAGGCACGCCGCGCCGCGCGCCTGACCATGCATCACGAGCGCCGTCGCGATCCGGTGCGTGATCCACTCCTGATACGTATAGCGATGGCTGATCGCGTCGATCATGCGCGCGATGCGTCCGAAGCCGTGCAAGCGCCCGCCCGGCAGATACGCCACATGGGCGACGCCGCGAAACGGCAGCAAATGATGCGGGCACACGCCGTGCACGGCGATGCTGCGGACGATCACCATGTCCTCGCGCGGATCGTCGAAGCCCGCGCCCAGCGCCTGAGCCGGATCGACTTCGTAGCCGTCGAGCAAACGCCGCTGCCAGAGCTCGCGCACACGCTGCGCAGTGCGGCCGGTGTGCGCGCTGTCGATCTCGATGCCGCTCGCCTCGAGCAGCGCGCGAACCGCCGCCTCGAATGCGATGGGATCGAACCGGCGCACGCGCCGGATTTCCGCATGCGGTTGATCGTGCGCGCCGCACGCGCGCTCGTTTCCCGTTTGATGCATTTGCGTTCCCTTTGAAACACCCGCAATTTCGTCGACATGCCCATGGCGACCGCGCCGGGCACTCGCCTGCGCCCGGCGTCCGGGGCGGCCGGAGTCGCGATGTCCCGCGTCGATACATCAAAGCGCCGAAGCGTCGATACATCGATACGCCGATACATCGATACATCGATACGTCGATACGTCGTCCACATGTTCGCCGCGCGTCCATGCACCCGCACGTCCGGGCGGCGCTCCGGCGGCACGCCGTCCAATGTAGACAGGTTGACGACGAGGTTTCTCAACTTTTCTGACGGCCGCGATGCGCGCCCGCGCGCGAACATCATTGCAATCGCGTGCGTGGCATCGCCGGTCGATAAGCGCGATCGATCGAATGAACCGATCACCGTCAACCTGCCGTCCAAACGCGGCGCTCAAGTCGAAGGCGCCGCTTCCGAAGCGATTGCGCCGATGCCGTCCGCATGGTGTCCATACGTTCGACTCGCCGGCAAATGATCGCGCCGCCCGCTGCGCATCGATCAGTCCCGTCGCGCGGTTCGCCGCATCGCGATGTGAGCGTCGCGCGCAGGCCCGATCGCGTCGATTCGCCAGATCCGCGACAAAGCGGATCGCCGACGGTGGAGCAACGGGCGTCCCCGCCTCCGATCGATGGTCGCCGACGGCACCGTCGTTCGCGTGTGCGTTCAAGGCTCGAGCATCGCGCGCGCAATCGAAACAGGCCCGTCGACGCGCCGAACGCGCCACGGCGAGTCGAGCGCGCGGACACAGGCGCGAGCGCCGCGCACGCGCGCCGTTTTCCGACGCCGAACCCACGACATCGCGCCGAAGCCGAGCTCTATTCCCCTCTCCCGCCGCGCGATACGCCGCTCGAGAGGCAGCTTCGCCGGACTCGCGCCCATCGGCCGCTCGGCGGGCCGTCCGTGCGCGCTCGCACGGCCCATCGCCGCACGGCCGCATGACGAAGGACTCCGGAATGATCGATCCGCACGACGCCCCCCGCCCGACATCCGGCGCGCCGACAATCCACTCCGATCGCATCACGCAATTCGCGTCGCCAATACGCCGCCGCGCGCCTCATTGACAACTCGTCGTACTTAAAAAACGGATAGCCAATGCGCATTCCCGCCCCATTCCTACGACGAATGGTTTAGCATGCAGTCGTGCTGACGAACCACGCCCGGGTGTGGGAGCGAGCGCGCGGCACGCGAGGTAGCCGAAGTCCAACCGTTTGCGCCGACGCGCGACAGGCTCGCGTCGCACTCGGCAAGCGCGGTGCGCATCGGCGCGCCGCGCGTCATCCGCATTCCACCCGGCTCGCATCCGGCCGCAGCGGCAGCGGCTCAACCGGCCGGGGCGGCGACGGCTACGCGCGCGACGCGCGCACGGCAACCACCGCGCGTTGCCGCATCGGCACGCGCCGGCGCACCGCGATCCCGCGAGCATCCGGCCGTCTCGCACCGAGCATCCCGATTCAAGCGTCATTGCGCAGTGCTTTCGCCGCCCGGCGACGCCCGTTCATCGGGCTCATCGACACAATTTCCCTTGCCCACGAGCAAATGGAGGAGATATGCAGACGCGTCTCGATACGAGGAAGGTCTTCACCTATTTGTTTGCATTTTTCATTGCCTTTCTCGCGAGCTGTTCCGATCACGACGACATTTCGGGCGGCGGCGAGCCGCCCGCGTCCGCGCTCGCGTTCAGGCTCGATCGCGGCGGGCAGATCAATGCGTTCTATCGGCAGGACAAGATCGCCGCGCATCTGCTGATGCGCGCGTCGACGAAGCCGCGCCTGCTCGTCGTGTTTCCGGCCGGCAACAGCGGCACGGGCCTCTGGTTCGGCGACACGCCGCAGCCCGTCAACTGGAGCCAGGACACGCCGATCGCGCCCGTCACGACGCAGGACGCGGCGGGCCGGCCGCTGTACGGGATCGGCGTCGACGTGTCGGCCGACGTGAGCAGCCTGTCGATCAGGCAGGCGCTGCTGAGCTCCGTGCGCTTCCTGCGCGACTACAACGGCGGCGCGACCGTGCCTTCCGACATCGTCGTGCAGCCGTCCGTGTCGGACAACGTCGCGACATGGCAGCGCAATCGCGTCGACGGCGCGCCGGGCTACGCGTTGCGCGTCACGGTGCTCGACGGCGGCACGGTGGCCGCCGACGGCACCGGCAGGCTCATGCTGCAATCGCCGTCCGGCGCGCCGACGCTGCGCCTGCGCGTCGAAGCGTTCAGCGGCGAGACGCCGCTGCAGCCGATCACGCACGCGAACCTGTTCACGTCGGCGGTCAACCCCGATCCGCAGAGCCAGAACGTGTTCGAATTCCTGAGCTTCAGCGACAAGCTGCTCGCCGGCTCCTGGCAGTACGACACCTACTTCGGCCGTGACACGCTGATCTCGGTGCGCATGCTGATGCCCGTGCTGCAGCCGGACGTGATCGAAGCCGGCCTCGGCTCGGTGCTCGACCGCCTGTCGCCGGACGGCAAGGTCGCGCACGAGGAAGGCATCGGCGAATTCGCGCTGATCGACAACCTCAAGCACGGCCGCCCGAACGATCCGACGCCGACCTACGACTACAAGATGATCGACGGCGACTACCTGCTCGCGCCGATCATGGAGGACTGGCTGATCGAAGATCCGCGCGGGCAGGCGCGCGCCGCCGCGTATCTCGCGCAAAAGGGCGACGACGGCGTGACCAACGGCAGCCGCTTCGTCGCCAATCTGCTGCGCGTCGCGCGGACCGCGCAGCCGTTCGCGCAGCAGGCGCTCGCCGCGAACCTGATCCATCTGCGTCCCGGCGAGATCGTCGGCAACTGGCGCGACAGCACCGACGGCATCGGCGGCGGCGTCTACCCGTACGACGTGAACGTCGCGCTGGTGCCGGCCGCGCTGCGCGCGACGAGCAACTTCCTCGCACGCGGGCTGCTCGACCCGTACCTGAGCGCCGATCAGCGCGCCGTGCTCGCGAGCGCGGGCGCGGCGGCCGATGTCTGGGAGCGCGCCGCGCCGCCGTACTTCCAGGTGGCCGTCACGCCGAACGACGCGCGCGCGAAGCTCGCCGCATATGCGCCGCAGGCGGGCGTGCCGGCCGGCATGGTGCCGAACACGGCGTTGCAGTTCGACGCGATCGCGCTCGACGCGAACGGCAATCCGATTCCGATCATGCACTCGGACGGCGGCTTCGTGCTGCTGTTCGGCAATCCGTCGCCCGCGCTGCTCGCGCGCATCGTCACCGACGTGATGCGGCCGTTCCCGGTCGGGCTCGTGACCGACGTCGGCATGCTGATCGCCAATCCCGCGTACGCGGACCCGACGCTATGGCCGCGCTTCACGAGCTCCGCGTATCACGGCACGGTGATCTGGTCCTGGCAGCAGGCGATGTGGGTCGCGGGCCTCGACCGCCAGCTCGCGCGCACCGATTTGCCGGGCGACGTGCGCACGCTGCTCACGCAGGCGCGCCAGCAGATCTGGCAGGTGATCGCGAACGCGAAGGACATGCGCTTGACCGAGATGTGGTCGTGGTCGTACGCGAACGGGCAATACCGGACGGAGGCGTTCGGCACGCGCAGCACCGACGTGACCGAGGCGAACGCCGCGCAGCTGTGGAGCACGACGTATCTGGCGGTTCGGGATCCGCAACTGCGCGCGGGCAAGTACTGGTGGGAAGCCCGCGCGGCCGGCGGCGACGCGCCGCGGCGCGGCTCGACGGCAGCGGCGGAGAATGCCGCGAACGGCTTGAATGCCGTGAAAGGCGCGGCTTCGTGACACGCCGGGCGCGCGATCGTTCGATCGCGCATCCACGTCGATCGCGCGCCGCGTGAAAGCGCGCGTGGCCGCGCGGTTCGAGCGGACCGGCGCGGCGTCGGTGAGGCGTCGGTGGATACGTCCGACGATGCGGCACACCGCGGCGTCGGGCGCGGTGGGCAACGCGTCGCCGGCCCCCGCATTCCCCGCCGCGCAAGCCCGCGCCGGTATCGCACCGGCGCGACGCGCCACCGCGGCCGCCGCCGCGCGCCGCATCGCGCACGTCGAAGCTCGAGCGCCGCGACGCGAACCGCGGCGCCACGCGCACGTCGCGCCCCCGCATCGACTGTCCGACGCCTTCGCCGACACCACCGCGCCCATCGCGCGCGGCGCAAAAAGAGAAAAGCCGCGCGATCGCTCGCGCGGCAAAATCCGCCTGCATCCAAGGGCCACCTCCAGATGGCGGGCGGCGCACTAGCCTCGATCAGCCACTAGTGCCGAACCAACGAAACCCGTCGGCGTCGGGGCGGAAAAGCCGCCGTCCCGGCGCTCAGGCGCGCGCGATCAACGCGCCGCCTCGTAACTGCGAAACAGCGCGGCGGCGTTGCGCTCGAGCGTCTCGAGGTGATAGCCGCCTTCCTGCACGATCAGCGTCGGCACCCGCAGGCCGCCGACGAGCGCGCCGAGCCGCCCGAAGCCTTCGGTCGTCACCGCGACCTTCGACTGCGGGTCCTCGCGATACACGTCGAAGCCGAGCGCGAACACCAGCACGTCCGGCGCGAAGCGCTCGACGCGCGACCTCGCGCGCTCGAGCTGCGCGAAGAACACCGCTTCGGGCGAGCCGTGCGGCATCGGCAGGTTCACGTTGCAGCCCTCGCCGCGCCCCGCCCCGCGCTCCGTTTCGTAACCGGTGACGGCCGGATAGAAGTTCGTCGGATCGCCGTGAATCGACACGTACAGCACGTCGTCGCGATCGTAGAACAGCGTCTGGATGCCCTGGCCGTGATGCATGTCGGTATCGAGGATCGCCACGCGCGCATGGCGCGCGCGCAACGCCTGCGCGGCGATCGCCGCGTTGTTCAGATAGCAGAAGCCGCCCGCCGCGTCGCGGCACGCATGATGGCCGGGCGGGCGGCAGAGCGCGTACGCATCGCGCGCGCCGCGGCCGAGCGCCGCCGCGCCGGCGAGCGCGCTCTGCGCGGACCAGTACGCGGCGCGATACGTGTGCTCGCCGATCGGGCAACTGCCGTCCGCGAGATAGTACCCCGCCTGCGCGAGCACGCCGCGCAGCGGATTCGGCTCGCGCACGTAGATGTTCGACATCACCTCGGGCCCCCAGTCCTCCGGGATGCGCCGCCACTCGCGATGCGCGTCGGCGAGAAAGCGCAGATACGGCTCGCTGTGCACGGCCGCGAGCGGCGCCGCGCCGAAATCCTCGGGCGCGCGCACGTCGAAGCCGAGCGAGGTCACCGCGCCGAGCAGCCGCACGGCTCGCTCGGGCACTTCGTGCGGCGCGCGCATCTTGCCGCGCGACAGGTAAGTGAGCGGACTGTGCTTCAGTTGGTCCGGATGAAAATATGTCAGCATGCGGGGTCGCTTCGCTCCACGATCGATCGGTCAATGCGGCTGCGCGAAGGTGCCCGCGTCCGTGCCCGAATGCGCGGCCTGCATCGCCGGCGCCGGGCGCGGCGAGCGCGCCGATCGCGCCGCCCGCTCGCGCACGCCGGCGCGCGCGAGCACCGCGCCGAGCAGCACGTTCGCGCCCGCCTCGACGTGCTCGGGCAACGCACGCTCGGCTGCGTTGTGCGACAGCCCGCCGACGCACGGAATGAACACCATCGCGCTCGGCACGCAGCGCGCGAGATGAACCGCATCGTGCCCGGCGCCGCTCACGATTCGCTCGTGCGCATAGCCGCCGCCGCGCGCGGCCGCCTCGACGAGCGCGATGCACGCCGGATCGAACGGCGTCGCCGGGCTCGACCAGTGCCGGCTGATGTCGACCGCGACGCCGCGTCGCCCGGCGATTTGCGCGCACACGCGGCGCAGCTCGCGCTCGATCGCGTCGAGCCGCGCATCGTCGGGATGGCGAAGATCGATGCTGAACGTGACGCGCTCGGCGATCGTGTTGCGCGACGCGTTGTCGATCGCGCTCTGCCCGATCGTCGCGAGCGCGTCGGGCGCATGGCGCGCGACGAGCGCCTCGATCGCGAGCGCGAGCTCGGCGCTCGCGAACAGCGCGTCCTTGCGGTACGGCATCGGCGTCGTGCCGGCATGCGCGGCCGCACCCGTGACCGTCGCGTCGAGCCAGCGGATCGCCTGCCCGCCCGTGACGACGCCGATCGTCGCGCCGTGCCGCTCCAGCACCGGGCCCTGCTCGATATGCGCCTCGAAGTACGCATCGACGCGCTCGTGCAGCGGCGCGAGCGCCGGCTCCAGGCCGCGCGCCCCGTGCGCGCCGCGCATCCACGCCGAGCGCAGCGCATCGCGATAGCCGCACGCTTCGAGCGCTTCGGCAAGCGCGATGTCGTCCGCATCGCGCGCGGCGAGCGCCGCGTCGAGCGGCAATGCTCCGGTAAACACCGCCGAGCCGAGCATCGCCGGCGTGAAGCGCGCGCCCTCCTCGTTGGTCCACGATACGATCTCGATCGGCTTGCCGGTGACGATCCCGCGATCGTTCAGCGTGCGCACGAGCTCGAGCCCGGCGAGCACGCCGTACGCGCCGTCGAAGCGCCCCCCTTCGGGCTGCGTGTCGAGATGACTGCCGACGAGCACGGCCGGCTGCGTGTCGTCCGCGCCGGCGCGCCGGGCGAACAGGTTGCCGATCGCATCGACGCGCACCGCCATCCCCGCGTCGCGACACCATTGCGCGAAGCGTTCGCGGCCGCGCCGGTCGGCCTCGGTCAGCGCGAGCCGGCGCACGCCGCCGCGCGCGGTGCCGCCGATTCGCGCGAGTTCCGTCAGGCTGTTCCAGAGCCGCCTACCGTCAATTTCCCACACCGAGATCTCCCTCCTTTTCTTGAATCAGCGCGTGAGCACGGCGTCGGCGACGTCGGCCCGCCGATGGCGGCGCGCGTCGAGCGCGATCACGCCGCCGAGCGAGAGCGCCGCGAGGCACGTATAGAACACCGCGAGCGGCCACCACTGCCCGGCGAACCGGTGCGCGAGCCACGTGCCGACGAGCGGCGTCAGCCCGCCCGCGATCGCGCCGCACATCTGGTACGAGATCGAGATCGCCGAATAGCGCACGCGCGTCGGGAACGCGCCGCTCACGAAGCCCGCGATCACCGAGTAGAAACCGGCGAGAAACACGGTCGCGATCGCGATGCCGATCACCATCGGCGCGAGCCGCCCCGTCTGCACGAGCGCGAACATCGGATAGGGCGAGGCCATCGCGAACAGCGCGGCGAGCTTGAGAAAGCGTGCGTCGCCGAGCTTGCCGCCGAGCCACGCGGCGATCGGCTGCGTCACGAACTGGATGATCGCGACGATGAACAGGCAATCGAGGATCAGCGATTTCGTCACGCCCACATGCTGCGTCGTGAACGCGATCATGAACGTGTTCGTGAAATACAGCCCCGCGATACCGATCGTGTTCGCGCACAGGCAGAACAGCAGCATCGCGCGCGACGTGCGCAGCGCCTCGGCGAGCGGCCGCGCGACGGTGCGCGACATCGCCTTCTCATGCGCGAACTCGGGCGATTCGTCGACCTTCAGCCGCACGAACACGCCGACCGCGAGCAGCGCGATGCTCGCGAGAAACGGCAGCCGCCAGCCCCAGGACATGAACGCGCCGTGCTCCATCGACGCGACCGCGCGAAACGCGACGAGCGACAGGATCAGCCCGGCCGGGCTGCCCAACTGCGCGAACGAAGCGAAGAACGTGCGCCGCCCATACGGCGCATGCTCGCCCGCCATCAGCACCGCGCCGCCCCACTCGCCGCCCACCGCGATGCCCTGAACGATGCGCAGCAGCACGAGCAGCACGGGCGCGAGCAGGCCGACGCGTTCGTAGGTCGGCAGCAGACCGACGCAGACCGTCGCCGCGCCCATCAGCGCGAGCGTCGCCATCAGCGCCTTCTTGCGGCCGATCCGGTCGCCGAGATGGCCGAAGAAGAGCCCGCCGAGCGGGCGCGCGAAGAAGCCGACCGCGAACGTCGCGAACGACGCCATCGTGCTCGTGAACGGATCGTGCGACGGGAAGAACAGCTCGCCGAAGACGAGCGCGGCCGCGTTCGCGTAGATGTAGAAGTCGTACCACTCGATCATCGTGCCGACGAACGCGGCGCCGGCCGCGCGGCGCGGCTGGCGCGCCGGCGGGCTCGGTGGGATGCCCCGGGTCAATGCGTTTCTCCTCACTCGAATGTCCGCCCCGGCCGAATCGTCCGGATTCGGCAAATGGGCGTTTTATCGCGCACCGGGATTAATCGGTCAAATTCTAAGTTATTATCTTAAGAATAAATTTCATTAATCCAGTTCTACGATGCAAAATCGTTTCTCCGGAGTAAAAATAAATGTCGAATATTCGAAGCCACGTCTCCCGCGTTTTGATGGACCGCCTGGACTGGAATCTGCTGCGCACGTATCTGACGATCATGCAGGAGCGCAGCATCAGCCGCGCGGCTGCACCTGACCCAGCCGGCGGTGAGCCAGGCGCTCAAGCGGCTCGAGGATTCGCTCGGCCGCACGCTGATCCAGCGGCGCGGCGCGCAGTTCCAGCCGACGCGCGCAGGCGAGGAGGTCTACCGGATCGCGACCGATATCTACGGCCACATGTCGCGGCTCGACAACGAACTCGACGACCGCGGCGGCGAGCTGATCGGCTCGGTGCGCCTGTTGTGCGTGAGCCGCGTCGAATCGCCCGTCTACGACGAGTTTCTCGCCGAGTTCCGCCGCACTTATCCGCGCGTCGACTTGCACGTCGAAGTGATGCGCTCCGCGGATATTCTCTCTTCTTTATTGCAAAAAACCGCGACTTGCGGACTCGCATTATGCCGAACGCCGGTCGATAAAATCGAATTACGCAGTTTTCTGCGACAACGCTACGCAATGTTTTGCGGACGTCACCACCGGTTATTCGGCCGCCAGGCGCTGAAAATCGAGGATCTGCTCGCCGAGAATTTCGTTTCCTTCACGAGCGACCAGATCGGCGACGCGCTCGCGCCGCTCACCGTGTTCCGCGATCAGCGCGGCTTCACCGGGCGCATCGTCGCGACATCGCCGAGCCTCGACGAAATCCGCCGCCTCGTGTTCGCGGGCTACGGCATTGGCTGCCTGCCCGAGCACATCGTGCGCGACGACCTCGCGCGCCAGCGGCTCTGGCGGCTGCCGCCGGAGGAAGGGCTGCTCGACGTCGAGATCTTTCTGATGTGGAACCGCGAGCGCCGGATGAATGCGGCGGAGAACGTGTTCATCGACGCGTTCCAGCGCTACGTGCAGCGGTATCCGATGGCCGAGCGGCTGGGGATGCTGCATTGAGCGGCGAGCGCGCAGAGGGTCGGAAACCGATCGCCGCCCAGCTTGACGCTACCCGCCCCACCGCCCGCGCGCACCGGGATTTTCAAACCCGCGACGAAACTGAAATCGCGCCCGCCGGCTGGAATGCGCGCCGCGCACGCCGCATCATCGCCGCCTGAGCCGATCAGACGCGCGCCGAAACCACCTTGGGCGCCGCGGACGATCGTCACGAACCGCCGCGCGCAACCCGCCGTGAGCGCCGGCGCGGGCGGAACGACGATGTGCACGAACGGCACGGACCGCGCGGCCTCGATCGCGGGCGCGGCCTTGTGCATCGTGCGTGCAGAGCAGGATGAAATCGGCGCCGCCCGCCTCGGCTTGCCGCGCCGCCCGCTGCCCCAGCCGCCCCGGTTCGTCCCGGCGGCCCGCGTGCCGCCGCGTCTCGATCTCGTCGAGGCAGACGGTGGCCATGATGCTGCGCGCATTGCGATGCCCGCCGAGGCGCGCCGTCCTCCGCGGGTTGATCGGCCGATAGTATGCGGCCGACGATTCCCAGCTCATCCCGCCGATCAGTTCGATCGTTTTCATCGCGTGCCCCCCGCATCGGGCGTGTTCGCGACAACGAAGACGAATCTAGCGACGCGGCCGCCGCGATAGCAACGCTTTCGCCGGTTCCGACCGAGCCGGCGACGGCGCGCGCGCGGCGGAACCCGAAGAGCCCGGCGCGCCGCACGCGCCGTCGCCCGCCCCGCCTGCGCCGCGTCGAACCGCTCCCGCAGCCACTGCGCGAACGCCCGCACGCGCGACGACAACTGCCGGCTGTGCGGATACAGCACGCTGACGGGCATCGGCGGCGGCGGATACGCGCCGAGCACGATCCTCAGGCGTCCGTCGGCCAGTTCGTCGGCGATCCGGTAGCGCGGCACCTGCACGATGCCGAGCCCCGCGACGGCCGCGCCCGTGTAGAGCTCGACGCCCGCGACGGAAATCGCCGCGTCGAGCCGCACCTCGGTCACGCGCCCGTCGACGGTGAATTCGAGCGGCATCGGCTTGCCCGTCGCGCTCGACACGTAGTCGACCGCGCGATGCGCGGCCAGCGCGGCGAGCTCGGCCGGCTCGCCGTGCCGCGCGAGATAGCCGGGGCTCGCGACCGTCACCTGCTCGAGCTGCGCGACCCGCCGCCCGACCATCGACGAATCCTGCAGGTTGCCCGAGCGCAGCACGCAATCGACGCCCTCGCGCACCAGATCGACGAAGCGGTCGTCCTCGCCGATGTGCAGCCGGATCCCCGGATAGCGCGCGAGAAAATCCGGCAGCGCGGGCACGACGAAATAGCGCGCGAGCGTGCCCTGCAGGTTCACGCGCAGCAGCCCCCGCGGCGCCGCGGCGCGAAACGCGCCCTCGGCCTCCTCCAGATCGGCGATCAGCCGCACGCAGCGCCGGTAGTAGGCTTCGCCGTCCTGCGTGAGGCACACGGTGCGCGTCGTCCGTTCGAGCAGCCGCGCGCCGAGCCGCGCCTCCATGCGCTTCATCAGGTTGGTCACGGTCGCGCGCGGAATCCGCAGATCGTCCGACGCCCGGCTGAAGCTCTGCCGCTCGGCGATCCGCACGAAAACCTGCATTTCCTGAAATCGGTCCATCGCGTCGGTCCTCGGCTGATCGTTAAAGCAAATGGAATGATGATATCCATTTGATCATGATTATCTCTGCGATGGAATGGCCGATCATTCGTCCCATCCACCCACTTCATCGAGGACCTGATCATGAACGCCACGCCCCTCACCCGAGTCGCGCTCGTCACCGGCGCGTCGCGCGGCATCGGCGCGGCCGTCGCGCGGCGCCTTGCGCGCGACGGCTTTTCGGTCGCCGTCAACTATGCGTCGAGCGGCGCCGAAGCCGACGCGCTCGTCGCCGAGCTGCGCGCGGGCGGCGCGGCCGCGCTCGCGGTGCGGGCGGACATCGGGCGCGCGGACGACGTGCGCCGGATGTTCGACGCCGTCGAGCGGCAGCTCGGCCGCGTCGACGTGCTCGTCAACAACGCGGGCATCCTGAAGACGGGGCCGCTCGCCGACGCCACCGACGACGCGTTCGACCGGATCTTCGACATCAACGTGCGCGGCACCTTCAACACGCTGCGCGAAGCGGCGAAGCGGCTCGCCGACGGCGGCCGGATCATCAACTTCTCGAGCACGACGCTCGCGCTGAAGCTGCCCGGCTACGGGCTCTACAACGCGACGAAGGGCGCGGTCGAGGCGCTCTCGCACGTGTTCGCGAAGGAACTGCGCGGACGGCGGGTGAGCGTGAATGTCGTCGCGCCGGGCCCGGTCGCGACCTCGCTGTTCCTCGAAGGCAAGACCGACGAGCAGATCCAGGGCTACGCGAAGATGCCGCCGCTCGAGCGCCTCGGCGAGCCGGAGGACATCGCGGGCGTCGTGTCGTTTCTCGCCGGCCCGGACGGCGGCTGGGTCAACGCGCAGGTGCTGCGCGCGAACGGCGGGCTCGCTTGAGCGGGCGCGGCGGCGCGCGGTGACGCGCCGCGGCCCGCGTGACCGGCGGACGCGACGCGACGCGGCGCGCGCTTGTGCGCCGCGTCGCGTCGCCGTGCGAGCCAAGCAAAGCCTCGCGCGGGCGCGAAACCGATCCCCGTGCCGCCGCGGACGGTGCTTGCCCGTTTTCGCATGCCCGTTCCGCTCGGCTGTTCCGTTGGCTTGTTCCGTAGGCCTGTTTCGGTCGCGAGCCCGAACGGCACGCTCCGGTGCGGCCGCAACGCGTCGGGCCGCTTTCGCATGCGCTCGTCCGCCGTCGCCCGCTACCGGCTACGCCCACTCGGCGGGCGACGTGCCGAGCGCGCGCGCCGGATGCGGCCATTGCACCGGCGCGCACTCGATCGTCACCGGCGCACGCACGCGCTGCGCCGGCCCCCAGCTCGTGTCCTCGATCCACGCGTCGAGATCGCCCGCCGTCTCCGGCGCGATCGGCTGGCGGCCCGCTTCCTGCAAGCCGCCCGACGTGAGCAGCACCGCGGTTCGCGCGAGCGACGCGCGCGTGCTCGTCCCGGCGCCCGTCGCGAGCCGGCGCACGAGGCCCCGAATCGCCGCGGCCGCGAGCAGATAGCCGGTGCCGTGGTCGAGCGCCTGAACGGGCAGCGGCACCGGGCGGTCGGCGCCGGCTTCGCGCATGCCGGCCGCCGCGATGCCCGCGCTCGTCTGCACGAGGCTGTCGAAGCCCCGGCGGCCGCGCCAGGGCCCGCTCCAGCCATACGCGTCGAGCGACACGTCGACGAGGCCGGGGTTGATCCGCCGCCGCTCGTCGGCGTCGAAGCCGAGACGGTCGAGCGCGCCCGGCCGGTAGCCGTGGACCATCACGTCGGCCTCGCCGATCAGGCGGCGCAGCAGCGCGCGCCCGTCGGCGCAGGCGAGGTTGGCGCGCGCGCACCGCTTGCCGAGCACGACTTCGGGCACCGTGCCCGGCTCGTCCCAGCCGATCGGATCGATGCGCAGCACCTGTGCGCCGAAGCCCGCGAGAAAGCGCGTCGCGACGGGGCCCGCGAGGATGCGCGTCAGATCGAGCACGCGCACGCCGCGCAACGGCCGCTCGGCCGACATCGGCCACGCGGGGCGCGGGCCGTCGATACTCACGTCGTCGTGAATCATCAGCGGCTCCGCGCGCACCGCGCGCCCTTGCGGATGGCGCGCCCATTCGTCCTCCGTGCGCATGACGGCCGCGCAGCCGCCGTGCTCGACGACCGCCGATTCGAGCGCGTCGCCGCGCCATTGCCCGACCGCGCGGGCGACGGCTTGCCGCTCGGGCGGCGCGCCGAGCACGGCGAGCGCGGCCGCGCGATGATGCGGCGCGTTCGTGTGCAGCCGGATCCAGCCGTCGGCCGTGCGGTAGTCGCCCGCGATCGCATCCCACAGAGGCGGCATGTTCCAGCCGCGCGGACGCAGCGACGTGCCGAACCAGATCGATGCGTAGCGGCGATCGACACGCACGCCGGGCAGCCGGCCCGTCGCGCGATGCACGAACTCGGCGAGCGCGACGCTCGCCGCGCCGATCGCGGCCGAGGCGAAATCGGTGACCGGAAAGGCCGACGGCAACACGCCCGCGCCGCCGAATGCCAGCGTGCGCAGCCACTCGGGATCGCCGTTCGCGGCCTGCCAGATGTCGCGCAGATACGCGGCGGCACGCGCATGGCCGGACGGCTCCGTGTGGGATGAAGCAGCGAGATCGAACATGTGACGCCCCCGATTCGAAGATAGCGCGGCAAGATTATTTCCCGCGCAACGCGAGTGTCAACGTTGATTCCGGGAATCAAGTCATTTTTATTCACTTCCGGCTAATGCGCTTTTAAACCGAAATCGGCTGCACGCACGTCGCGCGACCGGGACGGCGTGTTCGCGCGGCGTGCCTCGGCGGCCGAGCACTCGCCGCCGACGCCGGTGCGGCAAGGCGATCGGGCCGCTTCGCTCGGTCGGCGCGCGGATGCGCAGACGTTAGGCGGCCGCGCCGATCACGCGGCTCGGCATTCCAGTTTCCAAAAAGCGATCATGCAAAACCCGCCGAATTCGAGCGGCTCATTCGATTTTATTTTTTATGAATCGGCATTGGCCGTCGATTCGCCGAATCAAGCTCGCGGATAACCGTCGAGGCGTCGTCATTGGCTCGATCGAATCGGCGAGCGCGGCGGCCCTCGGTTCAACGCACGCGGCAAGCGCATCGCCTTCGCGCCGACGGCCGGCATCCCCGCGCATCGAATCGGCGGGCGCGGGACATGCGGCCTCGCGCACGCCGCATGGCGCACGCCGCATGGCGCATGGCGCGTGTCGCGTGTCGCGTGTCGCGTGTCGCGTGTCGCGTGTCGCGTGTCGCGTGTCGCGTGTCGCGTGTCGCGTGTCGCGTGTCGCGTGTCGCGTGTCGCGGGCGGCGCATCGCCGGGATGCGCCGCCCGCGAGGCGCACGCAAGCGCGCGTGCGCGGCGGGCCGTCAGCGCGCCGCCCGGGTCGCGTTCCCGAGCGTCGCGACATCGGCTGGCCGCACCGTAGGGCGCCGTTGTTCCACCCCACCACGCGCATGAACGTCAGCACGTCGGCGATCTGCCCGATGTCGACCGGATCTCGATCGGATCTCGATCATCCGGCGGCGTCCGGCGCGCGATGCCCAAAGACCTCGATTCGACACCTGCCGCCCGCGCACGAAGCGACGCGTGCCGCATGGGCCGCGCATGCCTGCGCACACATGGATTCGCCCGCACGCGCGCGCGGCGAACTTAGAGCGTGTCGGGCCCCACGCGCACGACCACCTTGCCGAAGTTCTTCCCGCCGAGCAGGCCGATCAGCGCCCGCGGCGCCGCGTCGAGCCCGTCGACGACGTCCTCGCGCGGCTTCACCTTGCCTTGCGCGACCCATTCGCTCATATCCTTCAGGAAGGCCGGATAAACGTCCGCGTAGTGATCGAGGATGATGAAGCCCTGCATCCTGATCCGCTTGCGCAGCACGCTCGACGTGAGCAGCGGCAGGCGGTTCGGGCCGCCCGGCAGCTCGCTGTCGTTGTAGTGAGCGATCAGCCCGCACACCGGCACGCGCGCATGATCGTTCAGCAGCGGCAGCACCGCGTCGAACACCGCGCCGCCGACGTTCTCGAAATACACGTCGATGCCGTCCGGGCACGCGGCGGCGAGCTGTTTCGCGAAATCGGGATCGTGGTGATCGACGCACGCGTCGAAGCCGAGCGTCCCGGCCACATAGCGGCACTTGTCCGCGCCGCCCGCGATGCCGACGACGCGGCAACCCTTGAGCTTCGCGATCTGCCCGACGACCGCGCCCACCGCGCCGCTCGCCGCCGCGACGGCCACCGTCTCGCCCGCCTTCGGCTCGCCGATGTGCAGCAATCCGAAGTACGCGGTGAAGCCCGGCATGCCGAGCACGCCGAGCGCGTACGACGGATGCGCGACGTCCGCGAGCGGCATCAGGTCGGTGCCGTCGGACACGGCGTAGTCCTGCCAGCCGGCGTTCGACAGCACGAGATCGCCGTCGCGGAACGCGGGCACGCTCGACGAGACGACGCGGCTCACCGTTCCGCCCACCATCACGCCGCCGAGCTCGACGGGCGCAGCATACGAGGGCGCGTCGCTCATGCGGCCGCGCATGTACGGATCGAGCGACAGCCAGATCGTGCGCAGCAGCACCTCGCCCGGCGCGGGCACGGGCACCGCCGCCGTTTCGGTGCGGAAATTCTCCGGCGTGGGCGCGCCCTTCGGGCGCGAGTGCAGCACGATCCTGCGGTTGGTCGTCTTGGTTTGCGGCATGGCTTTCTCCGTCGGAATGGAAGGCGTCGTCAGGGTGCGGCGAACGGGGCGAAGCGCGGCGCGCTCACAGGCTGGCCTCGAGCACGCGGCGGCTCACGTCGAGCGTGACGTCCTTGCGCTCGCCGAGTCGCGTCATCCCGTGCGCCTCGAGTTGCGCGATCAGGCCGTCGATCGCATCGGCGCCCACGCCGTAATCGGCGAGGCGGGTCTTCACGCCGAGGCTTTCGAAGAACGCGCGCGTGCGCGCGATCGCCGCGTCGATGCGCGCGTCCTCGGGGCCGTCGACGATGTTCCAGACACGCGCCGCGTATTGCAGCAGCTTCGCGCGCTTCGCGTCGCGGCGCGCGTCGAGCATCGACGGCAGCACGACGGCGAGCGTGCGCGCATGGTCGATGTCGTAGCGCGCGGTGAGCTCGTGCCCGACCATGTGCGTCGCCCAGTCCTGCGGCACGCCCGCGCCGATCAGGCCGTTCAGCGCGAGCGTCGCGACCCACATCAGGTTCGCGCGCGTCGCATAGTCGCGCGGCTCGGCCAAGGCCTTCGGGCCGATCTCGATCAGCGTCTGCAGCAGGCCCTCGGCGAAGCGGTCCTGCGCGAGGCCGTCGGCCGGATACGTCAGGTACTGCTCGACGATGTGCGTGAACGCGTCGACGACGCCGTTCGCCACCTGCCGCGGCGGCAGCGTGTAGGTCTTCGTCGGGTCCAGAATCGAGAACGTCGGAAACACGAGCGGATGGCGGAACGCGAGCTTCGCGCGCGTCGCGCGGCGCGTGAGGACCGCGCCGTTGTTCATCTCCGAGCCCGTCGCGGGCAGCGTCAGCACGCAGCCGAACGGCAGCGCCGCCGCGACGTTCGCGCCGTGCGTCTCGAGGATGGTCCACGGATCGCCCTCGAACGGCACCGCGGCCGCGACGAACTTCGTGCCGTCGATCACCGAGCCGCCGCCGACCGCGAGCAGGAAATCCACACGCTCGCGCCGCGCGAGCTCGACCGCCCGCATCAGCGTCTCGTAGGCCGGGTTCGGCTCGATCCCGCCGAACTCGCGCACGTCGCGCGCGCCGAGCGCGGCGCGGACCTCGTCGAGCGTGCCGTTGCTGCGCGCGCTCTCGCCGCCGTACAGCACGAGCACGCGGGCCGCCGCCGGCAGCAGATCGTTCAGCCGCGCGGCCGTCTTTTCGCCGAAGACGATCCGGGTCGGGTTGTAGAAATCGAAATTCAGCATGTTCGCCCCATCAAAAGTAGACCAGTCGTCTAGAATCGAGCCCAAAATGAGGCACGCCCATGCGCGCCTTGCCTTGCGGCTCTTGCTTCTTGCGGCTTCGTATGCCGCGCTCCCCTTCCCGCCATCCTCTCGCCGGCGCGGCCGAGCAACCGCGCCGCGACGGCGCATTCGCCATTGCAACGTCGTCGCCCTCGCCGTTTCGAGCGCCGTCGCGGCTGCGCTGCACGTTCCCGAGCCGCGTTCGCTGCGTCGGGGCAGCGCGCGTAGCGCGTCGCCGCAACAGCAGCTTGCACGACGGCTCCGCGATGTCCGCGCGAGCGGACCGTCCGCGAGCCCGATTTCGATGCCGCCGCGCGTCGCGCCCGAACACGCATCGCATCGCATCGCATCGACAGATCCGACGCCTGCGCGGCAAGTTTCACCGCCGGACACCACCCGGCGGATCGGCCACGCATTGCGCGTTCGGCCCGTTGCGCCCGCCGTGCATCAGGCGCTCGGGGCCTGCCGGAGCGGCGAGCCGCACATCGCAATGCGTGAGACAGTCGCCGAAATAGCCGTCGAAATAGGCTTCGAACGACACGTCGCCGGACGCTTCCCTTGACGCCGAGTCAGGCAGAACGCCCTTTTCGGGATGCCCGCCGCCTCAAGAACCGCGTTCCCGCCACCCGGCAAGCCCCTTGCGAAGTACGATCGGCATCGCAACCACAGGCTACGCCGGCACACTGCCGCGCCCGGAGAAGCGAGCATGGCGCGCATCATAGCACGATTAGACCGGTCGTCTAGTGCCGTGAGGTAGGCCTGAGGTAGGCCTGAGGTGAGCCACAAGGAACGTCACGACAATCGCCAAGACGAACGCCATCGCCATCGCCACCGCCCCGCGCCGGCCCTCATCGAGCGGATGATGGAAGCGTCTGCGCGATCGCATACGCGTCCGGCGGCACGCGAACTCGACGCCCCGCGCGCAGCACCAAACCCGCATGCCGGTTCTCGCAACATTGCCCCGACCCGGCGCTGCGCCGACACGCCGTTCGCATGATCCCGCGCATCGCACCGGCGACGGCCAGCGGCGCTCGATGCGATCCGCCCGCCGGATCGGCGCGGCCGGCGCATTCGATCTCCGCTCGCCACCACGCGGAACCGATCGGCCGCCGCACCGGCCGCGCTCGACGCCGCGCCGCGCCCCCCTCTCGCTCGCGCCGGACGCCCCTCGCGCATCCGGGCGAGCGCGACAGTTCCCGCGCATCATTTCGAAGCCGCATCGAGCGACCGGCACGCGCCGACATCATCCGACATGCGCCGCGGCGCTCGCCTCGCCGATAGCGCGTCCATCTCATTGCGCACCGAATGCTTAGACATTCTGAACAATTCTGAACGACACGCGCACCCAGGCGGTTTCACCCTCGCGCCGAACGTGTGAATACGTGAAAACGTCAACGCCATCGCGATGCATTGCGTTTATCATGCGCAGGGTCTCGCGTTTCGCGCCACCGTCGTCTGGAGTCCCAATCAAATGACGAATGCGCTTCGGTCTTCCCGGCGATCGTCGCGCCCGCCCGGCCGGCCGCGCGACGAACGATGGGAAACGGCGAGCGCCCGCCTGCGCGCCGGCCCGATTCATCCGGCTCGCCGCCGCCCGCGGCGGATGCGCCGGCCGCGTCCAACCATCCTTTTTCGAGCCACGATACCAAGCACATGACATCCCGCCGCCTCGCCTCAAGAACCGCCGTCGCCGCCTCGCTCTCCGCCCTGATGCTCGCCGCATGCGGGGGCGACGATTCCGCCAATGCACCGACCGCGGGCGGCGCCGCGCCGTTGACGCCCGCGGTGGCGAGCCCCGCCGGGCCGACGGGCAGCACGCCGGGCAGCACGCCGGGCGCCACGACCGCGCCCGCGCCGAGCAGCACGTCCGCCGGCCAGCTCTCGGTCGACAAGATGGCATTCGCGCAGACGCACGTGGTGCCGAGCGGCGGCCTGAGCTGGACGCTGCCGAACGCGAGCGCGAGCCTTCGCCCGATCAGCAGGCGCGACGCACTCGTGCTGGTCGCGATCGGCCAGGCCGACGCGGTGCAGCCCGTTCTCGAAGCGTGGAAGGACGGCGCGAAGCTCGGCGCGCTCGCACTGAGCCCGCCGTCCGCGCTGCCGCCGACCGAATCCGGCGGCCGCGCGTATGCGAACGATCGATGGAGCGCCGTCGTGCCCGCCGCGTGGATGGTGCCGGGCGTGTCGTTCAGCGTGTCGGCGTCCAATTACACGTCGAGCGTCGCGCAAGCGCCCGTGTTCGGCACCGACGCCGACGTGCAACTGACGATCCTGCCGTTCTACCTGTTCGGCGCCGATGACACCAATTCGCCGCCACTGTCGACCACGCAAGCGCCCGACGCCGCCACGCAGCAGGAAATTTTCGCGAAATGGCCGACAGCGGAGCTGAAGGTCCGCACGCATCCGGCCGGGCGCTTCAGCCTCGCGACGGTCGTGGTCGGCCCCCGCGCCGATCGCACGGGCGCCGCGCAGCCCGCCTATCCGGTGACCGCGCTCGACCAGCAGAAAGACGGCTACGGCGTGATGAGCGCGATGCTCACGCTGATCACGAACATGCGCACGGCGAACGGCGACGGCCCGCTCAACGATCAGTACTACGCCCCCCTCATCGCGCTGAACTCGAACGGACAGTTCGCGAACCTCGGCGGCGGTCTGGGCGGCGTCGGCTCGGGCGCGGCGGTCGGCGATCACCGTTACACCGGCATCTTCATTCACGAGCAGGGGCACGCGTTCGGCCTCAATCACGCGGGCGACGAGTACGCGAAAGGCGCCTATCCCTATGCGGGCGGCAGCCTGAGCGGATCGGTCTGGGGCTACGACCCGAATCACCGCGAGTTCCTCGACGTGCTCGTGCCCACCACCGCATCGAGCTACGCGAAATGCGCGAGCTCGCATCAGCTCGACGCGCAGGGCCGCTGCTACAAGCAGGATCCGATGCAGGGCGGCGCCGGCGATCAGTCGAGCGGATACAAGTTCGCGACGTTCTCGGACTACAACACGGGCCGGATGCAGGCATGGATCGCATCGCGCGTGCTGGCCGATCCGGCGTCGTCGACGGGCTACAGCAAGTGGGACAGCGCCGCGCAGGCGCGCGCGCCGTACACGCCGACGACCGACAACAACGGGCTCTACGGCGTCAACCAGAATCTGCCCGTTCAGGCCGGCGTGCCGGTTCACACGATCGTCGTGAGCTTCAGCAAGGCCGGCTCCGCGGGCGCGTCGTACATCTATCCGCCGTTCTCCTACACCGGCAACCTGATCGCGACGTTCGATCCGACCTCCGCCGCGGACCGCCAGGCGATCACCGTCGATAAGGGCACGTACCCGTGGTATTGCAAGGGCACCGGGTGCGACTACACGCTGCGCGTGACCTATGCGGACGGCAGCCGGACGTATCGCGTGCTGCAAGGCGGATTCCGTGCGTGGTGGACGCCCACCGTCTACGACGCGAACGCGACCAATCCGCTCAGCGGCAGCAGCTTCCGCGTATGGGCAATCAACGTGCCGGGCGACAAGCGGATCGGCAAGATCGAGCTGCTCGACACGCCGATGGTCTGGAACGGCATGCCGGCGAATCCGACCGTGCTGCTCAGCCGGTGATGCGGCGCGCGGGGGTGCGCCGGCAGGCACGATCGATCGCGCATCGCGAATGCCGTGCCGCCTCGGCAAGTACCGCGCGGCGACAGCGGCGTGCGGCATGCACACATGCGCCGCCGCGCGGGATGAACAACGGCCGTCCGCCACGATGCGGCGTGATACGGCGCGCGGCGCGCGACACGATGCGCGCCCGCTTCGGACAAACGGCCGGCGCGCGCCCGCCTCGCCCGAACGCAGAAACGCGTCAGCCTCGCGCGAGGACGTCGATGCGCAGCGCTTCGCCGCCCGCCGCGATCGCGAGCAGCCGGTCGACGTTCGGATGCGCGCC
Source organism: Burkholderia mallei ATCC 23344 (assembly GCF_000011705.1). Classification (NCBI taxonomy): domain Bacteria; kingdom Pseudomonadati; phylum Pseudomonadota; class Betaproteobacteria; order Burkholderiales; family Burkholderiaceae; genus Burkholderia; species Burkholderia mallei. Next base: position 1,160,881 of record NC_006349.2, read on the forward strand.
CGGGCGATTGCGCGCGTCGGCGGTGTGCTCGGCGAACACCGCGAGGCCGTGCGCGGCGGCTTGCGCGTCGAGCGTGCCGAACGCCTCGCGCAGATAGTGATACACCGCCAGCGAGCCCTGCTTGCCCGGCTTGTTCTCGATGCTCGCGACCACCGCGCCGCCGCCGTCGACGAGGTCGATGCGCTCGATGCCGTCGATCGCCGGCAGTTGCGCGAGGTTATCCTTGAATACTTCGGTGGGCTGAATCACTGGGAACGCTCCGTCTGGTCAGGAAAAAAACATGCGGGGCGTATGGTATCCGATTGCCGTCCAATCTCCGGCTCATGCTCGGCCGCGCCGTCGCCGCGCCCCGCAGCCTCGCCGACGCGCCGCCCGCGACGCCGGAACGCGCGCCCATACCGTCGAGCCGCATCGCGCCGAAGCCGCCCGTCGCCCGCTCGACATCAAGAACTCCTGCCCACGCGTCGCCAACGTGTAAACTGCTGCCTTTTTTCGACATTGACACCCGTCGCATGATGCAAGTCCCGCAACGTAGCGCGCTCGGCGGCCCGACGCTGATCCGCCTGCTTGCCCGCCTCGCGCACGCCGACGTTCCGCCGTCCGGGCAATCGCTGTCGGACCGGCTGAGCCAATGGCTCGCATGGACCGACGCGATCGCGCTGTCGTCCGCGCTGAGCATGAGCCCGCCCGCCGCCGCGGCCGGCGCGCGGCCGGCCGGCGACGATCCGCACGGCCAGGGCGCGCGCGTGCGCGCGTCGCTCGCGAAGGCGATCGCGCGCACCGGCGCGTTCGCCGCCGGACGCGACGGCGCGGCCCGCGTCGCGGCGCGCGGCGCGCCGCACGACACGCCCGCCGATTTCACGCTCTTTCGGCACGATTACCTGTCGATGCAGCAGGCCATGGAGATCGACATCGGCGAGCTGCGCGGCCGCCTTCGGCAGACGATGGCCGCGCAAACGCCCGCGCTCGCCCGGCTCGCCGCGCTCGACGCGACGATGGAGCGCGCGCTCGTCGCGCGTGAGCGCAGCCTCTTCGCGTCCGTGCCGAAACTGCTCGGCGCGTACTTCGAGCGCTTGCGCGAGGCCGAGCAGCAGTGTCTTGCCGAGGCCGAGGCGAAGGCTCACGCAAACGCCGAGGCCGATGCGCACGCCGAGGTCGCAAGAAAAACCGCCGCCCCCGCGCCGCACGCATGGCTCGACGCGTTCCGCCAGGATATGCAAAGCGTGCTGCTCGCCGAGCTAGACATTCGTTTTCAACCGGTCGACGGGCTGCTCGCCGCCCTTCGCGCCAGCTAACCGGGCTCCCATGTCCAGATTTCACGTTCATCTCGTCGTCTTTTTCGCCGGCCTCGCCGCGGTCTGCTGGATCGGCGCCGGCTATGCCGTCTCGAATCCCGTCGCGCTCGCCGTCACGCTGGTGATCGCCGCCTGCTATCTCGCCGGCGCGCTCGAATTGCGCCGCTACCGGCAAGCCACGTCGACGCTCGCGCAGGCGGTCGCGGCGCTGTCCGAGCCGCCCGCGGCGCTCGGTGCGTGGCTCGAACGGCTGCATCCGAGCCTGCGCCACGCGGTGCGTGTGCGCGTCGAGGGCGAGCGCGTCGCGCTGCCGGGCCCCGCGCTGACGCCTTATCTGGTCGGCCTGCTCGTGCTGCTCGGCATGCTCGGCACGCTCATCGGGATGGTGATGACGTTAAGGGGCACCGGCGCCGCGCTCGAAAGCTCGACCGATCTGCAGGCGATCCGCGCGTCGCTCGCCGCGCCCGTGAAGGGGCTCGGCTTCGCGTTCGGCACGTCGATCGCCGGGGTGGCGACGTCGGCGATGCTCGGCTTGCTGTCGGCGCTTTGCCGGCGCGAGCGGCTCGACGCCGCGCAGGCGCTCGACGCGAAGATCGCGACGACGCTGCGCGTGCATTCGCACGCGCATCAGCGCGACGAAACCTTCCGGCTGCTGCAGCGGCAAGCCGACCTGATGCCGACGCTCGTCGAGCGGCTGCAGGCGATGATGCATTCGCTCGAGCAGCAGAGCGCCGCCTCGGCCGAGCGGCAGATCGCCGGCCAGCAGGCATTTCTCGGCAAGGCCGAGGAGACGTACGCGCGTCTCGCTTCGTCGGTCGGCCAATCGCTGACGGACAGCGTCGCGGAAAGCGCGCGGGTGGCCGGCTCTGCGCTGCAGCCCGTGATGGAGACGACGATGGCCGGGCTCGCGCGCGAGACGGCCGCGCTGCACGATGCGCTCACGCAGGCCGTGCAGCGCCAGCTCGACGGGCTGTCGGCCGGATTCGAGACGACGGCGGCCCAGGTCGCGGACGTCTGGCGTCACGCGCTCGCCGATCATCAGCGCTCGAGCGACGCGCTCGCGCAGCGCCTGCACGGCTCGATCGACCGGATCGTCGAATCGTTCGACCGGCGCTCCGCGGATTTGCTCGACGGCGTGCGCGCGCGCCTCGACGCGACGGCAAGCAGCGTGTCCGACGCGTGGCGCGGCGCGCTCGCGCAACAGGAGCAGGCGAACGAAGCACACGCCGAGCGCAACCGGCAGGCGCTGGAAACGGCCGCCGCGACGTTCGAGCGGCATTCCGCGGCGCTGCTGCGCACGATGAGCGAATCGCATTCGGCTCTGCAAGCAACGCTCGAATCGCGCGACGAGCAGCGTCTGGCCACATGGACCGATTCGCTCGGCTCGATCGCCGCGAAGCTCGGCACCGAGTGGGCACAAACCAGCGCGCAAGCCGCAAACCGCCAGCAAACGATCTGCGATGCGCTCGCGCACACCGCGCGCGACCTCTCCGCTCAAGCCACGGCGTTCGAGCAGCACACCGCTGCGCTGCTGCGCGCGATGAGCGAATCGCATTCGGCTCTGCAAGCAACGCTCGAATCGCGCGACGAGCAGCGTCTGGCCACGTGGACCGATTCGCTCGGCTCGATCGCCGCGAAGCTCGGCACCGAGTGGGCGCAAACCAGCGCGCAAGCGGCAAACCGCCAGCAGGCGATCTGCGATGCGCTCGCGCACACCGCGCGCGACCTCTCCGCTCAAGCCACGGCGTTCGAGCAGCACACCGCTGCGCTGCTGCGCGCGATGAGCGAATCGCATTCGGCTCTGCAAGCAACGCTCGAATCGCGCGACGAGCAGCGTCTGGCCACATGGACCGATTCGCTCGGCTCGATCGCCGCGAAGCTCGGCACCGAATGGGAGCAAACCAGCGCGCAAGCGGCAAACCGCCAGCAGGCGATCTACGATGCGCTCGCGCACACCGCGCGCGACCTCTCCGCTCAAGCCACGGCGTTCGAGCAGCACACCGCTGCGCTGCTGCGCGCGATGAGCGAATCGCATTCGGCTCTGCAAGCAACGCTCGAATCGCGCGACGAGCAGCGTCTGGCCACATGGACCGATTCGCTCGGCTCGATCGCCGCGAAGCTCGGCACCGAATGGGAGCAAACCAGCGCGCAAGCGGCAAACCGCCAGCAGGCGATCTACGATGCGCTCGCGCACACCGCGCGCGACCTCTCCGCGCACACGCAAGCGCACGCGAGCGCCACGATCGCCGAGATCTCGCAGCTCGTGCAGGCCGCGTCGGAAGCGCCGAGGGTCGCGGCCGAAGTCGTCGCCGAGCTGCGCCAGAAGCTCTCCGACAGCATGGTCCGCGACACCGCGATGCTCGAAGAGCGCAACCGGATGCTCGCGCCGCTCGAAACCCTGCTCGATGCGGTCAATCACGCATCGAGCGAACAACGCGCGGCCGTCGACGCGCTCGTCGCGACGTCCTCGGCGCTGCTGCAGCGCGTCGGCACGCAGTTCACCGATGAGGTCGGCACGCAAACCGACAGGCTCGGCGGGGTCGCCGCGCAGATCACGGGCAGCGCGGTCGAGATCGCGAGCCTCGGCGACGCGCTCGGCGCGGCCGTCCAGTCGTTCGGCGAATCGAACGACAAGCTCGTCGCGCATCTGCAACGCATCGAAGCCGCGCTCGACAAGTCGCTCGCCCGCAGCGACGAGCAACTCGCGTATTACGTCGCGCAGGCGCGCGAGGTCATCGACCTGAGCATGATGTCGCAGAAGCAGATCATCGAAGAACTGCAGCGCGTCGGCGGTGAACGCGCATCCGCCGGAGCCGCCGCAGCATGAGCGACGAAATCGACGGCGGCATCGAGCAGACCGCGCCGATCTGGGCCGCGTTCGGCGATTTGATGTCGGTGCTGCTCGGCGCGTTCGTGCTGATCCTGGTCGGCGTGATCGGCGTGCAGTTGGAACTGTCGTCGAAGCTCGACGCGGAGGTCAGGCAGCGGCAGTTGGAATCGCAGCGCCGCAAGACGCTCGAACAGGCGCTGGCGGCCCCGCTCGCGGCGGGCCGCGTGACGCTCGTCAACGGGCGCATCGGCATCAGCGGCAGCGTGCTGTTCGCGTTGAATTCCGACGAATTGCAGCCCGCGGGCCGCGATCTGCTGAAGAGCCTCGCCGGGCCGCTCGCGGCGTACCTGAATGCGAATCACGAAATCCTGATGGTGAGCGGCTTCGCGGACGACCTGCAAGTGCGCGCGGGCAACCGCCGCTTCGCCGACAACTGGGAGCTGTCGGCCAAGCGCGCGCTGACGGTGACGCGTGCGTTCATCGACGAAGGCGTGCCGGCATCATCGGTGTTCGCGGCCGCGTTCGGCTCCGAGCAGCCGGTGAGCCCGAACTCGAACGACGCGGGGCGCGCGAAGAACCGGCGCGTGGAAATCGCGCCGGTGCCGCGGCCGACGACAGGCGACGGTGAGCGTCGTGGATGACGTCGCCGCGCGCGCGCAGCACACACTCGACGCATGGCGCGAGCGCGGCGCCGACCGGCTCGACCCCGTGCGCTTTCGCTTCATCGACGCGCTGCGGCGGCGGGCGGCCGCGCGCGGCGGCGACGCGCGCCGGCTACTGGATGCGCGGCTGGCGGCGCTGATCGACGCGTACGCGGCCGACCTGCGGCGCGCCGAATCGAACGGGGATGCGTGCGAATGCGCGGGAGCGCCTGCGCCTGCGCCTGCGAGTTCGACTTCACCCGCACCAACACCGGCAGCACCTTCAACGACGACGACATCCCCAGCGGCCTCGTCGCCCGCCGAACCCGCACGCGGGCCGCTCGCCGCGCTGCTCGACTACATCGGCAGCCGCGAGCGGCCCACAGCGAGCGCACCGGACGAAACCCGCGCCGCGCCCGCGAGCCCCACCGCGAGCGGCCGCGTCGCGTTGCGCGCCGAGCCGGAACTGCTCGACTACTTCCGGGAAACCTGGTCGAAGCTCAGCGCGGACAGCCAGTTGCGCGCATCGCTCGAACAGGTGCCGAAGAACGCCGGGCCGCTCAATTCGAGCAGCCTCGTGCACCGATCGCTGTCGCTGATGCGCGAGCTGTCGCCGGAGTATCTGCGGCAGTTCCTGTCCTACGTCGACGCGCTATCGTGGCTTCAGCAGATGAACGGCGACGAAGCCGCGACGGGCGATGAAGCGGCGCGCGGCGCCGTCGGCGGCGGCGGCGCGAGCGCGAAGAAGAACACGCGAAAAAGATCGCGCTAGCGCGGCGATCGGGCTGCCGTATGCCGCGCCGGCGCATGCGGCCCACGTGGCGTGCGCCGTCTTCCCCGCCGCTCCACGCGCGCGGCGCGCGGTATGCACCGCTACCGCGCGCCGTCCGCGCCGTCCAGGGCGACGCATCGCGCCGCTCCGCGTCCAGCGCCGCGCGAGCGCGCCGCACATCGCGCCACGGCAAAGCCGATGCTCCGCGCGACGCCCGCCTGCCCGCGCGTTCGCGCCGACGCATTCCGGCCGCCTCGCCCCCGGAGGACCGGCGCGGCGCGCCGCCTACCCGGCGGGCAGCTCAGCGCCGTCCGCGTGAGCGCGGCGCGCCGCCAATTGCGCATCGAGCCGCATGCTGAGCGCCGCGACAGTCGGCGCGGAAAACAGATCGCGAATCGTCAGCTCGACATCGAACGTCTGCCGCAGCTTGTTGATCGCGCGCATCGCCAGCAGCGAATCGCCGCCGAGCTCGAAAAAATTGTCCTCGGCGCCGAGCGTCTGCGCATCGAGCAGTTCCGCGAACATCGCGCACACCTGCTGCTCGATGCGGTTTTCCGGCGCGCGCCGGCTCGTGCCCGTCACGATCGGCGCCGGCAGCGCCGCGCGGTCGAGTTTGCCGTTCGGCGTGAGCGGCATCGCATCGAGCGCGACGATGGCCGCGGGCACCATGTATTCCGGCATCTCGGCCGCGAGCGACGCGCGCAGCGCGCAAACGTCGATCGTCGCGCCGGCGCGCGGCACGACGTACGCGACGAGCCGCTCGTGCGCAGGCCCGTCCTGCCGCACGACGGCCTGCGCCTGCGCGACCGACGGATCGCACGCGAGCCGCGCGGCGATTTCGCCGAGCTCCACGCGAAAGCCGCGCACTTTCACCTGCTCGTCGGCCCGCCCGATGAAATCGAGCCCGCCGTCGGCCCGCCATCGCGCGACGTCGCCCGTGCGGTACATGCGCGTGCCCGGCGGCCCGAACGGATCGGCGATGAAGCGCTGCGCGGTGAGCGACGGCCGGCGCAGATAGCCGCGCGCGAGCCCCGCGCCGGCGACGTACATCTCGCCCGGCACGCCCGCCGGCACGGGGCGCAGCGCGGCGTCGAGCACATACACGCGCAAGTCGGGAAGCGGCCGGCCGATCAGGCTGTTCGCCGGCATCCCGGCGATCGCGCGGCTGAGCGCCAGATAGCTGACGTGGACCGTCGTCTCGGTGATGCCGTACATGTTGACGAGCCGGGGCGCGGTGTCCGCGTGCCGCTCATACCAGCGCGCGAGGCTGCGCGCGTCGAGCGCCTCGCCGCCGAACACCACGTAGCGCAGCGCGAGCCGCGCGCTCAAGTCCGCGTGCGCCTCGTCGGCCTGCATCAGCTGGCGAAACGCCGACGGCGTCTGATTGAGCACCGTCACGCGCTCGTCGACCAGCAGCTTCAGGAACTCGGCGGGCGAGCGGCTCACGTCGTAAGGCACGACGACGAGCCGCCCGCCCGTGAGCAGCGCGCCCCAGCACTCCCACACCGAGAAATCGAATGCGAACGAATGGAACAGCGTCCACGTATGCGCCGCGCCGAAATCGAACCAGCCGCGCGTGCCGTCCAGCAGGCGGATCACGTTGCGATGCGACACCACCGCGCCCTTCGGCTTGCCGGTGGAGCCGGACGTGTAGATCACGTACGCCGCGTGCTCGCGATCGAGCGGCGCCGGCCGCACCGGGTCGTGCGCGGGCGCGCGCCGCAACGCCGCCTGCGCGTCGGCGGCGTCGAGCACGATCGTCGGCGTGCGGGCCGGCAGTTGCGCCGCGTGCTCGCCCGTCGTGATCGACAGCATCGGCCGCGCGTCGGCCACCATGAATTCGATGCGCGAGGCCGGATAGGCGGGGTCGAGCGGCACGTACGCGCCGCCCGCCTTCAATATCGCGAGCATGCCGACGACGAGCTCGGCCGAGCGCGGCATGTGCAGGCCGACCAGCGCCTCCGGCCCGACGCCCGCCTCGATCAGCACGTGCGCGAGCCGATTCGCGCGCGCGTTCAGCTCGCCGTACGTGATTCGCCGCCCGCGATCGACGAGCGTGATCGCGTCCGGGCGCTCGGCGGCCCGCGCCGCGAAGCGCGCGGCGATGGTGTCGAAGGGCACGCCCGCATCCGGCGCGGGCGTGCCGCGTTCGCCGACCAGCGTCCGGCGCTCGGCGGGCGTGAGCCACTGCGCGTCGGCGATCGGCCGCTGCGCCGCGTTCGCGAGCGCGACGCCAAGGCGCAGAAAGCGCTCGCGATGCGCGGCCAGATCGCCGCTTGCATAGTGCGCCGCGTTCGCGTCGAACGCGATGCGGATCGGTTGCCTCGCGCCGTCGTCGTAGACGGTGATCGAAAAATCGTCGACGGGGCCGTTCGACAGGCTGTGCGAGCGCGCCGGGCAATCGCCGAACGCGAGCGCCCGCTCGAACGCCATCACGTTCACGTTCTGCGCGTGAAGGCGCTCGGCCGGCCGGCTCTGCTGCGCATCGCGCAGCAGAGCCTCGCCGCGATAGCGCTGGTGCCGCAGCGACGCGCGCATCTCGGCCGCGCATTGCGCGTGGAGCGCCGCGAACGTCGTCCCGCGATCGAACGCGAAGCGCAGCGGCAGCACGTTCGCGACCATGCCCGGCGTCCTGCGCGTGGCGCGGCTTAGCCGCGCCATGACGGGCAAGCCGAGCACGACGTCGCGCTCGTGCGTGAACCGGTGCACATAGGCGGCCATCATCGCCGCGACGAGCGGCGGCATGCCTTGTGCGCCGGCGCGCGCCATCGCGCGCAGCCCGTCGCTCGTCGCGGCGTCGAGCTCGCCCCATTGCCGGTGAAAGTCGCCGGCCGGCGCGAACTGCCCCGGCAGCGCGACGGGCGACAGGCTGCGCGGCTCCGGCGCCGCCGCCAGGCGGGCGCGCCAGTAATCGCGATCGTCGGCGAACGCGGCCGATTCACGATACGCGCGGTCCTCGTCGATGAGCGCGTCCAGCGTGCCGAACCACGCGGGCGGCGGCGCCGCGCCGCGCACCCGCGCGCCGTAGAGCTGCGCCGTGCGTTGCACGACGAGCGCCGTGCCGTACGCGTCGGTGACGATGTGATGCGCGCAGACGTACCAGAAAAAGCGCGCCGCCCCCACCCGCAAGAGCGCGCTGCGCGCGAGCGGGCCCGCCGCGAAATCGGGCGGCGTGCGCATGTCGCGCATCATCCATGCGAGCGCGACGCCGGCGGGATCGGCCTGGCCGCTCACGTCGACGAGCGGCACGTCGGCGTGCGGCGCATCGCGCGGCGTCTGCCACGCGTCGTCGCCGTGCGCGGAGAACGTCGCGCGCACGGCGTCGGCCTCGCGCATCGCGTGGCCGAACGCGTCCCGCAGCGCGCCGTGATCGACGGCGCCGACGATGTCGGCGTAGCCCGCCGTGTTGTAGACACCCGTGCCCGGGCGCAACTGCTCGGCGAGCCAGATCTCCCGCTGGGCGGGCAGCAGCGGGCGAAGCGATGTATCGCGCATGTTCATGGCGAGGCGAAGTCCTGTGTCGATATGCTGCATGCGGGCCGCGACGGCGCGCACCCGGGAATGGCGAACGGCGCGGCGCTCACGCGCATCGGGCGGCGACGCTGCGCGGGCGCAGATCGGTCCACTCGGCTTCGATGTGATCGAGGCAGGCCTGCCGGCCAGCCTCGCCGAACGTGCGCCGCCAGCCCGCGGGCGCGGGCAGCTCGGCCGGCCACAGCGAATGCTGCCCTTCTTCGTTCACCAGCACCTGAAACGAGCCATCGGGATCGTCGAGCAAATGAGTCATGCGAAAGTCCTCGAAATGTCAGTGGGAAGCCGATCGTCGGCGAGCCGCGCCCGCCATCGCGCGCCAGACGGCCAGCATCGCGAGCGCGTAGAGCACCGCGGCCGCCAGAAACGGCGCGCCGGGAAAATACGTCGACGCGCCGGCGCGCGTGAAGAACGCGAACAGATTGCCGCCGACGAGCGGCGCGATCGACGAGGCCAGCCCCGTCAGGCAAACCAGCGCGCCCTGATACTCGCCCTGCCGCTGCGGCCCCGCGTGCACGGAGATCAGGCTGCGCACGCTCGGATCGCTGATCAGCGACAACGCATGCACCGCCAGCGCGGCGGCGACGAGCGCGACGGAATCGGCGCGGCTGTAGAGGCCATACGCGAGCACGAACGCGCCGAAGCCGACGAGCGCGGTGCGATGCTCGCCGAGCCGTGCGACCAAGCGCGGCAGCAGCAGCGTCTGCGTGAGCGTGATGCCGAGCCCGAGGCCCGCGAGCGCCAGGCCGTTCTCGCGCGGCCCCCAGCCGAGGCGCGCGGCGTTGGCGAGCACGAAGCACGACAGATAAATGCCGTAGGCAAGCATGCCGAGGCACACGGCGGCGAGCAGATCGCGAAACACGCGGTCCTCGCGCACGAGCCGCAGGCTGCCGAACAGGTTCGCCCGCGCCCATGAGACGGGCACGCGCCGCCGCGCCGGCAGGCTTTCGCGCAGGAAGCACGCGGCGCTCACGAAGTTGAGCGCGGCGATCGCGCCCGCCGCGACGAACGGCACGCGCGGCCCGAGCGCGCCCAGCACGCCGCCGAACGCGGGGCCCGCGATCAAGCCCAGGCCGAGCACGCTGCTCGCGAGCGCGAAGCGGCGCGCGCGCAGCGCGGGCGGCGTCACGTCGGCCAGATACGCGGTCGCGACGGCCGCGCTCGACGCCGCGATGCCGGCGAGCATGTGCGCCGCGAGCAGCCCGCCGTAGCTGCGCGCGGTCGCGCCGATCGCATAGCTGAGCGCGCCGCCGCCGAGCGCGATCAGCAATATCGGGCGGCGCCCCCACGCATCGCTCAGCGCGCCGACGATCGGGCCGAACACGAACTGCATGAAGTAGAAGCACGTGATCAGGCTGCCGAGCATCACGGGCACGTGCGCGGGCCGCTCGCCCACCGCGCGCAGCAGATCGGGCAGCACGGGAGTCGCGACGCCGAGCCCGACGGCATCCACGGCGAGCGTGAGCAGAATGATCCAGACCTCGCGCGACAGACGCGAGCCGGCGCCGTGCGCCGCGGCCGCCGGTGCGCCCGGCGCGTCGAGCGTGCGTTCGTGGAGATCCATCGCGTCACGCCTCGATCGCTTGCCGCGCCGACGCCAGCGCATCGCGCAGCGCATCGGCGATGCGCTCGACGTAGCCGTCCATCAGGCAACTGTAATGGTTGCCCGCGACTTCGCACGTGCGCACCGGCAGCCGCGTGAAGTTTTCCCAGCCCCACGCCGGCGTCTCGCGGATTTCGGGCAGCTTGATGCCGTCGGGCATCGGCTCGGTCGCCTTGACGAGCAGTATCGGCAGCGGCAGGTGCTCGTGCGGCGGCGCATAGCGCGCGGAAAAATCGGCCGCCGCGCGATACACGTTGAAGAGCCCGCGAATCGCGCTCGTATCGCTTTGCGACTGAATCACGCCGAACTGCGCGAGCCGCTCGCCCATGAACGCGAGCAACCGCTCGCGCGGCGCGTCGCGCAAGCGCGCGTCGTCGATGCCGGCCATCATCTCCATCTTGCCCGCGTAGTACGCGAAGACGCCGAGAATCATGCTGGCGATCGCGAAATCGTCCTGATGCGCGACGAACGAATACGGCGGCGCGGCGGAATCGAACATCGCGACGAGGCCGATCGCGTCGCCCTGCGCATGCAGCCGGCGTGCGACTTCATAGGCGATCTTGCCGCCGAGCGAATGCCCGCCGAGGAAGTACGGCCCCGCGGGCTGCACGCTGCGGATGCAGCGCACGTAGTGCGCCCAGATTGCTGACAAACCCTCGCCAAGTGGGGGTTTTTTGTTTTTTAATGGCGTGATGCTGAAGACGCCCATGCCCACGCAGCACGAACTCGAGATGGTGACGCTCGAGGAACTCGTGCCGAAGGACCACCTGCTGCGCCAGATCGATGCGGCGGTGGATTTCGAGTTCATCCGCGCGAAGGTGGCGCATCTGTATTGCGCGGACAACGGGCGGCCGGCGCTCGATCCCGTGGTGATGTTCAAGCTGTTGTTCATCGGCTACCTGTTCGGGGTGCGCAGCGAGCGGCAACTGATGCGTGAGGTCCAGGTCAACGTCGCCTATCGCTGGTTCGCCCGGTTCCGGCTGACCGACAAGGTGCCGGATGCGTCAACGTTCTCGCAGAATCGCCGCCGACGCTTCACGGACACGACGGTGTATCAGGAGATCTTCGACGAGATCGTGCGGCAGGCGATCAAGCGCGGGCTGGTCGACGGTCGGGTGCTGTACACGGACAGCACGCACCTGAAGGCGAACGCGAACAAAGGCAAGTTCGATGTGGTGAAGCTGGAGCAGACGCCGGCCGCCTACACGGAGGCATTGAACGCGGCAGTGGATGCGGACCGGGCCGCGCATGGCAGGAAGCCGCTGGATCGCGACGACGATGAGCCGCCGTCTAGCAAGGACACCAAGCTCAGCCGGACCGATCCGGACAGCGGCTACATGGTGCGGGACGACAAGCCGAAGGGGTTCTTCTATCTGGACCACCGCACGGTGGATGCCAAGCACGCGATCATCACCGATACGCATGTGACGCCGGCCTCGGTGCATGACAGCCAGCCGTATCTGGATCGGCTGGATCGCCAGCGCGAGCGCTTTGAGTTCAAGGTCGAGGCGGTGGGGCTGGATGCGGGCTACTTCACGCCGGCGGTGTGCCAGGGGCTGGAGGAGCGAGGGATTGCCGGGGTGATGGGCTATCGCACGCCGAACCACAAGCCGGGCATGTTCTACAAACGGCAGTTCAAGTACGACGCGTATCGCAACGAATACGTGTGCCCGCAGGGGCAGGCCCTGCCGTACAGCACGACCAATCGGCTCGGCTATCGGGAATACAAATCCAATGCGCAGATCTGCGGGCGCTGCCCGGTACGATCGCAGTGCACGAACAGTGCGATCGCGGTGAAGGTGGTAACGCGCCACGTGTGGGAGCGCGCCAAGGAGCGGGTGGACGCGCGGCGCTTGACCGAATGGGGCCAACGCATTTACGCGCGGCGCAAGCAGACGGTGGAGCGCAGCTTCGCCGATGCCAAGCAGCTGCATGGGCACCGTTATGCCCGTATGCGTGGGCTACGCAAGGTGGCCGAGCAGTGCTTGCTGGCCGCGGCGGCACAGAACATCAAGAAGATTGCGATGCTGCTGGCGCGGAAGCGGAAAAAGGGGCCAGCGGGTCCCGATTGGCGCTTCGTGCGCATGCTGCTGCGTCTGGTGAGCGGTTTGCGCTGCAGCTTCGACTACCCGCTCGCGGCGAACCCGCAATCCTGATCCCAGAAAGACAAAACCCCACGCTCACAAAAACGTGGGGTTCGTCAGCAGTCTGAACAGCCGGCCCGAAGGCCGGCTGTTCGTTCGACGTCCCGCGCGACGCGTGCGTCGCGCGAAAAGCCGGGCTCAGAAACGGTGGATCAGGCCGACGCCGACGCCCACCTGGCTGCGCGACGACGACGGCGACGTGTTGAAGCCGTCGCCGATCGACGCGGTCGCGTCGATGATCTTGCCGCCCGCGAGCGTCTTGCCGTTCGCGCGCTGATACGCTTCGACCGCGTACAGGCCCGTGCGCTTCGACAGGCTGTAGTACTGCGACAGCGTGAACTGATGGTACTGCGCGGCGCTCGTGATGCCGTTCGACTGGGTCGCGCGCGTGTACGCGTAGCCGCCCGCGAAGTCCCACTGAGCCGACGGCTTGAAGTGCAGCACCGCGCCCGCCGTGTTGAAGATCGCCGTGTTGCGGAACGCCGAGTTCACGCCCGGGATGTACTGCACGTTCGAGTACGACACCGAGATGTCCCATGCGGACGAGAACTGATAGCCGGCCGTCACCGCGACGCGCTGCTGCGCCTGCGCGGTCTTGTAGCCGTTGTTGATCGCCGACACGGCCGTCTGCGCGCCGCCGTTCGACGTCGTCGAATTCGCGCCCCAGTCGCCGCCGCCCGACGTCGAGTTGTTCACGCGCTGGAACGCCGCCGCGATGCCGAGCGGACCGTTCATGTACTGGATGCCCGCGCTCCACGTGGAGCCGGCGTTCACGCTGCCCGGCTGTCCGCCGAACGCATACGAGCCGCCGAACGTGAAGCCGTAGAACTTCGGCGACAGGTAGACGAGCGAATTGTTCGTGCGGTAGCTGGTATCGAGCGAATCGATGTCACCCGGATGCGCGCCGAAATAGCCGGTGAGCCAGGTCGTCGGGCTATACGGCGACAGCAGCGTGTAGTACGCGGTGTACTGGCGGCCCGCCGTCAGCGTGCCGTACGTCGGGTTGGTCAGGCCGACCCACGCCTGGCGCGTGAAGATGCCGCCCGCGAACTGCGACGTGCCGTTGGCCGTGCTGAAGCCCGATTCGAGCTGGAAGATGGCCTTCGAGCCGCCACCGAGATCCTCGCTGCCCTTCAGGCCGAAGCGGCTGCCCGCCCACACGCCCGTCGACATCTTCACCGCCGAGCGGCCGCCCGTCGTCGAGCCGAGCGACGTGCTGCTGCTTTGATACGCGATGCCGTTATCGACGATGCCGTAAAGCGTCACGCTGCTCTGAGCGTGCGCGGTGGCGACAGCCGCCAGTCCGGCGGCCGTCATCGCGACCGCAGTGCGCTTTTTCATTGATTCTCCGTCCTCAAGAAAAATTTTTGGTTCATCGCAGAAAACCGTGGAGCCTTGGAGAACGATTGCGTATAACCTGACGCCTGATTTTATGGATGTCAGGAGGCGGAATTGCTCGATCGCAAGGCACTTCAGGCACTAGGTTGCTGGACAGGCTATCGGCTGGAGCGGGTGGAGTGGCCGCAGGGCGATAGCCGCACGCTGTCGCTCTACCTGAAGCCGGTCAGTCAGATCATGTACTGCGAGCAATGCGGTGCGCGTTGCCAGCAGATTCATGAAACGACCGTACGGCGGGTACGTGATCTGCCGTTGTTCGAGTACCGGGTGGTGCTGCACGTGCCTCGACGCCGAGTCTGGTGCGAACGCTGCGGCGCAGCGCGGCTGGAGAAGCTGGACTGGCTGGGCCGCTACCAGCGGGTGACGCAGCGGTTTGCCAAGGCCTGCGAGAAGTTGCTGCAGGCCGCCAGCGTACAGGCCGTGGCGGCCTTCTACGAACTGGGCTGGCACACGGTCAAATCGATCGACAAGATGCGCTTGCGCGCGCGCGTGGCCGAACCGGACTGGTCGACGATCCGTTATCTGGCGATGGACGAGTTCGCGCTCCATAAAGGCCATCGCTACGCCACGGTGGTGGTTGATCCGATCGGCCGACAGGTCCTCTGGGTTGGGCCCGGACGGTCACGCGAGACGGCGCGCGCCTTCTTCGAACAACTCCCCGAAGGCGTGGCCGAGCGCATCGAAGCGGTCGCAATCGACATGACCACGGCCTATGAGCTGGAGATCAAGGAACAGTGCCCGCAGGCGGAAATCGTCTTTGACCTGTACCACGTCGTGGCCAAGTACGGTCGCGAGGTGATCGATCGGGTACGGGTGGATCAGGCCAACCAACTGCGACATGACAAGCCGGCCCGCAAGGTTCTGAAGCCCAGTCGCTGGTTGCTGCTGCGCAACCGTCATAACCTGAAGCCAGAACAGGCCGTGCATCTGAAGGAACTGCTGGCGGCCAATCAGTCGCTGTTATGCGTCTATGTGCTGCGCGACGAGCTCAAACGGCTCTGGTTCTACCGCAAGCCGGCCTGCGCGGAAAAGGCTTGGGGGCAATGGTTCGAACAGGCTCAGCAAAGCGGGATCGCCGCCTTGCAAAAGTTCGCCCAGCGCTTGCAGGGTTACTGGCACGGAATCGTGGCCCGCTGCCGCCATCCGCTCAATACCAGCGTCGTCGAAGGCATCAACAACACGATCAAGGTCATCAAGCGCCGAGCTTACGGGTACCGCGACGAGCAATACTTCTTCCTCAAGATCCGCGCCGCGTTCCCCGGGATTCCGCGATGAACCAAATTTTTGTGTGGTGTGTCACGCGGCATGGTCCTGCCATGCGGCCGCCATTCTCACCGATTCGCCCGTGTTGCAAAACGAAGAATAAAGATCCGTCGGCTACGCGCAACGCTGGAATTCACTAACTAGTTAGTTCTAATATCGCAATGCCAAGGGTTTCGCGGGTACGCACGCGGATTACTGGAACCGGTTTCCTTCACCCGGGATTTACCCGAATTTACATTCCCACAGTCCTTCCAAACCGCTTCCAGTTTGCTTTCGTGTGACGATTCGACGCGGCGGATCGCGCCGTTCCGCGGGCGGGCAGATGCGATTTTTCAAGAAACCTGGATGCGCGGCACAACGCTGCGATGTGGACGGATCGCGCCTGGAGCGGCGGGTATCGGGAGCATGGCGACTTCAATGTCGGCGCTTCGTTTGCCTTGCCTGCCTTGCCACGGCTCGGGCTCGGCATCGAATCCCGGTTTTTCAATTCATGCACTCGGGCGTGTGGCTTGCGGTTCCGCACCTCGGACTTCAGACCGTGGTCCTTCGACCTTGAACTTCGAACGAAGCGCGAATCACCGGCGTCGAACCCATTGTCGGAGCTTGTGGTCGTTGCTTCGCCGTGCTTGCAAAACGCGGCCGGACGATTTCCGATCAGCCTCGACTCGCGAAGCATCGCGTCCGAAGCCGTCCATGCGGCGTCGGACGTCGAGGCGCGGAGCGCCCACGCCTCTTTTCATCGCACCGCGCGTTCCGCGGACATTCGTGCAACATCCGCACCATACGTTCACCCGCGCCACCGCACTTCGCACCGGCGACACGCGTTCAAGGCACGCCGAAACGGTAAGCGCCGCCGCGCCTGAATTGATCGACGCAGCCGTCGCCGGCATCGCTTCGGCCGCGTTGCCCGGGCGCCCGTACACGCGGCGGCGGCGATCGACGCGCGGCGAGGCCGGCCGCATTCGCCTTGCTCGGCCGACCACCCCGCGGCACGCCACGCGAGCATGCCTCCTTCGAGCACGTGAGCCGGCATGCCCGCCGGCACCTGCATACGCAGATCGCGCCGCAACGAACGCCGCCGGTTACGCCGGTTACGCCGGTCCGCGCGTCGCTACGTCGCTACGTGGTGACGCGCACGATATGCGCGCAAGTACGCCACGAAGCTGCGCTCGCACCGCGCATGCCGCTCGCCCGAATGTGCCGTTTCACGGCGTTCGCGCTTGTGGCGGCGCCGACGAACGCGATATCGATCGGCGCGCCGCCATCCGGCGTCACCGCATACCCGACGCGCGGCCGACGTTCGATCGCGGTTTCCCCCCCGTCCAGGCATGGTGCGCCGGGCCATGCTCGCATCCAGACCACATTGAATTCACATCGAATTCACGTTCAGCTCACGTTAAACAAGCATTTGATCCATATACAAAACACATTGTGAGCACATCGGAAACACATCGAACACACATAAGATCCACATAAAACCCGTATCGAACCTGCATAGCCCTCACATCAAACCCTCATCGTGCGCGCGATGCGCCGCCCGCCCGCGTTCGACCCCGGCTTCCCGCCCGCGCGCCGCGCGTGACGGACCGCGCCACCATCCGACGCGCGATCGCCGCTATCCGCTCGTCACAACCGCGCCCGATGGCGTAAAACAGCGAGCGACGATGGCGGCTGGCTGCCGGTAACACGAACCTCGGCGAACACTGCTCGACGCGCGCGCAGCCGGCGGTTCGAACGCGCAATCGCGCCCCGTCGGCGGGCGCCGCGTCGGTCGATCTCGCGTCGCCCCGGCGCAGGCCTAGTGGGCGCGCTCGGTCGCAGGCGGTTGCGAACGTGGCCAATCTGGCAGAATCACGGTTCCGCCGCAGTTTTTTTAATCCGTACCGGTCCCCGGGCCCGAGCGCGCCATGCCAGTCATCAGCGAACTTTTCGTCTATCCGATCAAGTCCTGCGCGGGCATCGCGACGGTTCGCGCGCAATTGCTCGTCACGGGCCTCGAATACGATCGCAACTGGATGGTCACCGATCCGACAGGCGCGATGCTCACGCAGCGCACGCACCCGCGACTCGCGCTCGTGCGCACGGCGATCGGCGAGCGCGAGCTCGTCGTCACCGCGGCAGGCATGCCCGAGTTGCGCACGCCGCTCGCGGCGTCGGCGCTCGCGGGGGCCGAGCGGCTCGCCGCAACCGTCTGGCGCGACACCGTGAGCGCGCTCGACACCGGCGCGCATGCGGCGCGCTGGTTCAGCGAGTTCCTCGGCGCGCCCGCGCGGCTCGCGCGCTTCGCGCCCGACGCGCGGCGCGTGGTGGGCGCGAAGTGGACGGGCCCGTTCACGTCGTACGCGCAATTCGCGGACGGCTTTCCGCTCCTCGTCGTCGGCCAGTCGTCGCTCGACGACCTGAACGTGCGGCTGCGCCGCAAGGGCGCGAGCGCGGTACCGATGAACCGCTTCCGCCCGAACGTCGTGCTGGTGGGCCTCGACGCATACGAGGAAGACTACGTCGACTACCTCGACGTGCAGACGGGCGGCGGCGGCGTGCGCCTGAGCCTCGTCAAGCTGTGCACGCGCTGCCCGGTGCCGACGATCGACCAGCGCACGGGCGCGCCGGACCCGGCGTGGCCGAACGAGCCGACCGACACGATGAGCCTCTATCGCGGCAGCAAGCAGTTCGGCGGCGCGCTGACGTTCGGCAAGAATGCGATCGTCTTGAACGGCGACGGCGCGTTCCTGGAAGTCGGGCAATCGGTCGATGCGGAGATCGCGTTCGGCGAGTGACTCGCGCCAATCGCGCGTGACGCGCGCGTATGTCCGACACACCGCTTGCGCCGCCACTCGCACCGCGCGACGCTGCCGTCATTGACACCCCGCCGCCGGCGCGTTCGCCAGAGCCGGTGCGCGCGCCACAACCGCCGTCGACGATGCCGCGCGCCCATGTGGCCAAAACGGACGAACGCCCGCATCGCGAACCGGCCATCGCGCGACGAACCCTCGTTGAAACGTCGGCTCCGCCGCGCCCGCTCGACCCCACGCACGGCCGACGGCCGCCGCCCGCACCGCCGGCCCGCACCTCGATCACCCGGCATCGACCTTGGCCGACGCCATCATCGCGACGAACGCGCCATCGCACGACCACTCTTCGCAGCACCTTCACCGCCGCCGCAGCCGCTCGACGCCGCGCACGATCGACAGTCACCGCCCCCAACCGCCAGCGCGCACGTCGAGCAGCCGACATCGCCCCCAGCCGGCGCACCACAACGAACGCCCCTCACACGACAGCCCTGCCCCCCACACCGCCGCAGCACGCCCCCGCACCGGCTTGAAACTGTCGACCCGGCCGTGTCATCGCCGCCCTCGCCGCCCGTCCCGCCACCCGTTCCGTTCCGCCGCCCGTTTCTCCGGGCGTTCACACCGCGAGCGCCGGCAGCGTCACGCGCACGACGAGCCCGCGCCCGCGCGCCGGCCGTTCAGCCGAGCGCTCGCCGTCACTGTCGCCGCGCCGGTCCGCCTCGCCTCTTTCACGCCTCTCACCGGCTCTGTCGCCCGCATCGCCCGCTGCCCCGCCCGCGAGCGCCGCATCATCCAATTCGACCGCGCCCCGATGCACGCGCGCGATCTCGCGCACGATCGACAGCCCGAGCCCCGTGCCCTCGACCGCGAGCGTCGCGTGACTCCGGTAGAAGCGCTCGAACACCGCGTCGCGCTCGCCGGGTGCGATCCCCGGCCCGTCGTCGATCACCTCGAGCCGCGCGAGCGCGCCTTCGCGCGCGACACGCACGGTGATCACCGCGCCGTCGCCCGCATAGCGGATCGCGTTGTCGATCAAGTTGCCGACGAGCTCGCCCAGCAGATCCGCGCGCCCCATCACGTCGACGCTCGCGCGCTGCTCGAAGCCGAGATCGATGCCGCGCGCGCGGGCGACGCCCGACCAGTCGAGCGTCACGCTGCGCGCGAGCTTCGCGAGCGCGACCGGCTTGCGCTCGATCGCCGGCGCGACGTCCGATTCGAGCCGCGACAGCGACAGCAACTGCTGGACGATCTTCGCCGCCTGCCGCACCGCGCCGTTCACGCGCCGCAGATGCACGCTCACGCGCTCGCGCTCGGCGGGCCGCAGCGCAAGCTCGACGCCCGCCTGCGCGGCCGCGAGCGGCGTCTTCAGCTGATGCGCGGCGTCGGCGAAGAAGCGCCGCCGCGCGACCTGCATGCGCTGCGTGCGCGCGACGTACTGGTTGATCGATTCGACGAGCGGCGCGACCTCGCTCGGCAGCCCGAGCGTCTCGAGCGGCGTCGGGTCGTCCTCCGCGCGCGCGGCGACCTTCGCGGACAGCCGGTTCAGCGGCCGCAGCCCGCGCCCGACGCCGAGCCACACGATGCCGAGCGCGAGCACGACGAGCAGGCCCTCCTGCAGCAGCGAGCCAACCAGGATCTCGCGCGCGAGCGCCTGCCGCGCCTCGATCGTCTCGCCGACCATCACCCACACGACGCGCGTCCGCGCGCTCGGCACGTCGTGCACGGGCAGCCGCAGCGCGGCCATGCGCAACTGCTCGCCGCGATACACGGCGTCGTAGAACGACGTCGCATAGAGCGGCGCGCCCGCGCCCGGCATCGGCAGATCGCGGTAGCCGGTGACCGCGCGGCCGTCGTCGCCGCGAATCAGGTAGTAGATCTTGCCGCCGTCGTTCGACTCGAACATCTCGAGCGCGAGATACGGCAGATCGACCTCGACCTCGCCGCCGACGAGCCGCACGCCCTCGCGGATCGACTTCAGCGACGACGCGAGCGTGCGATCGAACGCGACGTGCGCGGCGTTCATCGCGCGCTGGTACGTGAGCCACGAATCGAGCGCGAGCAGCCCGAGGAACGGCAGCAGCAACCATAACGCGACCTGCGCGCGCAGATTGAGCCGCGTCACGACGGCTGCGCCTCGAGCAGGTAGCCGAGCCCGCGCAGCGTGACGATCGCGACGCCGCTGCCCTCGAGCTTCTTGCGCAGCCGGTGCACGTAGATCTCGATCGCGTCCGCGTTCACCGATTCGTCGAGCCCGAAGATCTTCTCCGACAGCGTCTCCTTGTTGATCGCGCGGCCGTTGCGCAGGATCAGCACCTCGAGCACCGAGCGCTCGCGCGGCGTCAGCGCGAGCGCGTCATTGTTCAGACGAAAACTCCGGTCGACGCTGTCGAACGCGAGCGGCCCGCACTCGACGCGCCCGTGCTCGTGCCCGAGGCTGCGCCGGATCAGCGCGCGAGCGCGCGCCTCGAGCTCGGTCAGCTCGAACGGCTTCGCGAGGTAGTCGTCCGCGCCGAGATCGAGCCCGCGCACGCGGTCCTCGACCGAGCCGTGCGCGGTGAGGATCAGCACCGGCACCGGGTTGCGCCGCGCGCGCAGCCGCCGCAGCACGTCGAGGCCGTCGAGCTTCGGCAGCCCGAGGTCGAGAATCACGAGCGCGTAGTCCTGCGTGTGCAGCACGTGATCGGCGGCCTCGCCGTCCGCCATGTGGTCGACCGCGAAACGCGCGGACGAAAGCGCGTCGGCGAGCGACTGCGCGAGGATCGGGTTGTCTTCGACGAGCAGCACGCGCATTGAACGAAACCTCGGGAAATCCATAATCAAAAGAAAGCGATCGTGACGAAAAATGAAAGCACGCTGAAAGTGCGCACCGCTTACCATCCGCGTCACTCGAACCGAACAAGACGCAACTGGAGGAAGACATGCATCACGCACCGGCCGGCATCGCCGCCGTTCTTTTCGTCGCCGCAAGCACTGTCTGCGCACAGGTCCCGGCCGGCTATCCGGGTAACTACCAACACGTGATCGACGCGGCGAAGCAGGAAGGCAAGCTCGTCGTCTACTCGACCACCGACACCTCGCTCGTGCGCCCGCTCATCAAGGATTTCGAAAGCCTGTACGGCGTGAAGGTCGAATACAACGACATGAACAGCACCGAGCTTTACAACCGCTACGTCAGTGAAAGCGCCGCGAAAAGCGCGAGCGCCGACGTGCTGTGGAACTCGGCGATGGACCTGCAGGTGAAGCTCGTCAACGACGGGCTGACGGCCGCGTACGATTCGCCCGAGACGCCGCACATGCCGCAGTGGGCGCAATACCAGAAGCAGGCGTACGGCACGACCTACGAGCCGCTCGCGATCGTCTACAACAAGCGGCTGATTGCCGAGCGCGACGTGCCGAAGACGCGCGCCGACCTGATCAGGCTGCTGCAGTCGCAGCCCGAGAGGTTCAAGGGCAAGGTGACGACTTACGACATCGAGAAATCCGGCGTCGGCTTCAACTATCTGACGCAGGACGCGCACGTAAACGAAAAGGTCACCTGGGAACTCGTGCGCGCGATCGGCGCGACGGGCCCGAAGCTGCAGTCGAGCACGGGCGCGATGATGGAGCGCATCTCGTCGGGCGAGAACCTCGTCGGCTACAACATCATCGGCTCATATGCGTACGCGAAGGCGAAGAAGGACAAGTCGATCGGCTACGTGCTGCCGAAGGACTACACGCTCGTCGTGAGCCGCCTCGTCGCGATCTCGAAGCAGGCGCAGCATCCGAACGCGGCGAAGCTGTGGGTCGACTATCTGCTGTCCCGGCGCGGCCAGACGCTGATCGCGAACCAGGCGAACCTGTATTCGATCCGCGCGGACGTATCGGGCGAAACGTCGATGACGAGCCTCGCCAAGGAACTCGGCGATTCGCTCAAGCCGATTCAGATCGGCTCGGGCCTGCTCGTCTATCTCGATCAGTCCAAGCGCCTCGCGTTCCTCAAGCAGTGGCAGCAGGCGCTCAAGCGCTGAGCCCGCGCGCGTGACGGCTCGCGCGGCGGCCGCCGCGCGAGCCCCCTTGCCTTCATTTTTCCCATCACTGACGCGGCCCGCGGGCCGCAAGGGCGAACTCATGCTTACAACCGGTTCCGGCCGCCCCTGCGCGCCCACGCTCGGCGCGCTCGGCGGCGGCGCTCAGCCCGCGCCGAACGCGGGCGGGCTCTGGCCGCTCGCGGGCATGCTGCGCTGGATCGTCGTCGCCGTCCTGACGATCTCCGTCGCGCTGCCGATCGCGTTCATCGTGTTCCAGAGCCTGCTGTCCGCGCCGTTCTTCGACGCGAACAAGACGCTCGGCGTCGAGGGCTTTCGCTTCATCTTCGACGATCCCGATTTCTGGTCCGCCGTGAAGAACTCGTTCGTCATCGCGGGCGGGATGCTGTTCATCTCGATTCCGCTCGGCGGCATCCTCGCGTTCCTGATGGTGCGCACCGATCTGCCCGGCCGCCGCTGGCTCGAGCCGCTCGTGCTCACGCCGGTGTTCGTGTCGCCGATGGTGCTCGCGTTCGGCTACGTCGTCGCGGCGGGCCCGGTCGGCTTCTACTCGGTGTGGTTCAAGGCGCTGTTCGGCGTCGCGTCCGTGCCGTGGAACGTCTATTCGGTCCTCGCGATCACGATCATCGTCGGCCTCACGCACGTGCCGCACGTGTATCTGTACGCATCGGCCGCGCTGCGCAACCTCGGCTCGGACGTCGAGGAAGCGGCGCGCGTCGCGGGCGCGCGGCCGTTTCGCGTCGCGCTCGACGTGAGCCTGCCGATGACGCTGCCCGCGCTGCTGTTCTCCGGCGTGCTCGTGTTCTTCCTCGGCTTCGAGGTGTTCGGGCTGCCGCTCGTGCTGGGCGACCCGGAGGGCCACCTCGTGCTCGCCACGTACCTGTACAAGCTGACCAACAAGCTCGGCGTGCCGTCGTATCACCTGATGGCGGCCGTCGCGGTGTGCATCATCGCGATCACGTTCCCGCTCGTGCTGCTGCAGCGCCACCTGCTGAAATCGGCGAACCGCTACGTGACCGTCAAGGGCAAGGCGGGCCGCGCGACCGTGCTGCCGCTGCGCGCGTGGCGCTGGGTCGCGCTCGCGATCGTCGCCGCGTGGCTCGCGCTCACCGTGATCGTGCCGATCTCCGGCATCGTGCTGCGCGCGTTCGTCACCCACTGGGGCGAAGGCGTGCCGCTCGCCGAGGTGCTGACCGTCGCGAACTTCGTCGAGCTGTTCGAGCAGGACAACCTCGTGCGCGCGATCGTCAACACGCTCGGCATCGGCGTGATCGGCGGCGCGCTCGCGATCGCCTTCTATTCGCTCGTCGCGTTCGCGGGCCACCGCCGCCACGACTGGGCCGCGCGCCTGCTCGACTACATCGTGCTGCTGCCGCGCGCGGTGCCGGGCCTGCTCGCCGGCCTCGCGTTCCTGTGGATCTTCCTGTTCGTGCCGGGCCTGCGCGAGCTGAAGAGCTCGATGTGGAGCATCTGGATCGCGTACACGGTGGTGTGGCTCGCGTACGGCATGCGCGTGATCCAGAGCGCGCTGCTGCAGGTGGGCCCCGAGCTCGAGGAAGCGGGCCGCAGCGTCGGCGCGACGCGCGCGCGTGTCGCTCGACGTGACGCTGCCGCTCGTGCGCTTCGGCCTGCTCGCCGCGTGGCTGCTGATCTTCATGATCTTCGAGCGCGAGTACTCGACGGCCGTCTATCTGCTGTCGCCCGGCACCGAGGTGATCGGCGCGCTGCTCGTGTCGCTGTGGGCCACGGGTGCGGTCGATCAGGTCGCCGCGCTGTCCGTCATCAACATCGCAATGGTCGGCGCGGGACTCGCCGTCGCATTGCGCTTCGGAGTGAAACTGCATGGATAAGCTCATCGTCGACGATCTGCATCTGAGCTACGGCGCGAACCCGATCCTCAAGGGCGTGTCGTTCGAATTGAATGCGGGCGAGGTCGTGTGCCTGCTCGGCGCGTCGGGCAGCGGCAAGACGACGCTGCTGCGCGCGGTCGCGGGGCTCGAGACGCCGTCGAGCGGGCGCATCCGGCTCGACGGGCGCACGTTCTTCGACGGCGCGGGCCGCATCGACCTGCCCGTCGAGGCGCGCTCGCTCGGCCTCGTGTTCCAGTCGTACGCGCTGTGGCCGCACCGCACGGTCGCCGAGAACGTCGGCTACGGGCTCAAGCTGCGCCGCGTCGCATCGAACGAGATCAAGCGCCGCGTGCAGACCGCGCTCGAGCAGCTCGGCCTCGGCCATCTCGCCGCGCGCTATCCGCACCAGCTGTCGGGCGGCCAGCAGCAGCGCGTCGCGATCGCGCGCGCGCTCGTCTACAACCCGCCCGTGATCCTGCTCGACGAGCCGCTGTCGAACCTCGACGCGAAGCTGCGCGAGGAGGCGCGTGCGTGGCTGCGCGAGCTGATCGTGTCGCTCGGCTTGTCAGCGCTGTGCGTGACGCACGATCAGGCCGAGGCGATGGCGATGTCGGACCGCATCCTGCTGCTGCGCGACGGCCGCATCGAGCAGGAAGGCGCGCCCGCCGAGCTGTACGGCGCGCCGCGCACGCTGTACACGGCCGAGTTCATGGGCAGCAACAACCGGCTCGACGCGCGCGTCGACACGATCGACGGCGAGCGCGTGACGCTCGCGGGCGACGGCTGGCGGCTCGCGGCGCTCGCGCGCGGCGCGTTGCGCCGCGGCGAGGACGCGCACGCGGTGATCCGCGTCGAGCGCGTGCAGGTTGCGGACGGCCCCGGCGAGAACCGGCTGCCCGCCGAGCTCGTGACGTCGATGTATCTGGGCGATCGCTGGGAATACCTGTTCCATTGCGGCGCGCTGCGGCTGCGCGCGTTCGGCACGGTGCCGCGTGCGGCGGGCCGGCACTGGCTGGAGTTTCCGGCGAACGATTGCTGGGCGTTCGCGAAGGCGGGCTGACCGAGGGCGCGAGACGCGAAGCTCGAGGCGGGCGGCGGGCGGCGGGCGGCGGGCGGCGGTGCGAGTCTGCCTGACGCGGCGCGTTTCGCCCACGCGAGGCCACCGTGCGAAGCCGCGGCGCGATACGCGATCACGATGCCGCGACGCATTGCGGGAGAGCGCCGTCCGGCGCGACTTCGATCTCGCGCGCGACGCATCGGGCGATAGGTGCATTGCCGAATGCGTGAGCGCCGTCGTTCGCGGCCCGGCGTGCGGCGTGCCGCGCTCCGTCATGCGTCGCGCCGATCGCGAAGCGCAGCCCCCACGAACACGCATGGCCACGCCCGGCCGGACTTCCGCCGCGTGCTCCCCTGCTTCACCCGCAGTACCCGCAGCAAGCCCGCGCCGGCCCGCACCGGCGCACCCGGCGCGCGCATGCAGCCAGACGGCCGCGTGCGCGCGTCCGTAAAACAACCCATTCAATCGGAGACACCGACAATGAAAAAGCATCGCCGCCTTGCCGGCACGACTGCGATCTCAGCGAGCCTCGCCGCGTGCGCGGGCCTCGCGTCCGGCCACGCGCTCGCGCAATCGAGCGTCACGCTGTACGGGATCATGGACGCGGGCATCGAATACGTGAACCACGCGGCGCCCGACGGCGGCGGCGCGTTCCGGATGAAATCGGGCAACAAGAACACTTCGCGCTGGGGTCTGCGCGGCGTCGAGGATCTCGGCGGCGGGCTGAAGGCGGTGTTCCGGCTCGAAAGCGGGATCGATCTCGCGAACGGCGCGTTCGACGACGGCCCCGACTCGATCTTCGCGCGGCGCGCGACGGTCGGCCTCAAGGGCCAGTGGGGCGAGCTCACGCTCGGGCGCAACTTCACGCCCACGTACGACTACATGCTGCCGTTCGACCCGATGGGCTACGCGCAGAACTATTCGTGGGCGACGTCCTCGACGGCCACGGGCGGCCGCAAGGACGGCCTCTTCACGCGCTCGTCGAACGCGGTGCGCTACGACGGCGCGTACGGCGGCCTGCGCTTCGGCGCGATGTACGGCTTCGGCAACGTGCCGGGCAGCATGAAGACGAGCTCGAAATACGATTTCGCGCTCGGCTACGAGAGCGGCCCGTTTGCCGCGGTCGTCACGTTCGACCGCCAGAACGGCGCGGCCGACAGCGTGACCCCGGCGGACCCCGTCAATTACGTGCAGGGCATTCACGCGGGCGTCAGCTACGACTTCGGCCGCCTGAAGACGATGGCGGGCTACCGCAACTACCGCCGCACGTATCACACGGCGGCGGCGACGCAATTGAGCGACATGTACTGGCTCGGCGGCTCGTACGACTTCACGCCGGCGTTCTCGCTGACGGGCGCGCTCTACCACCAGAACATCAAGGGCGGCACCGACGCCGATCCGACGCTCGTGTCGCTGCGCGCGCAATACGCGCTGTCCAAGCGCACGGTGCTGTACGCGGCGGGCGGCTTCGCGATCGCCAAGCACCGGCAGAACGTCAGCGTGTCGCGCGACTCGGTCGGATACGCGGATACGCAGCTCGGCGTGACCGTCGGGATGCAGCAGCGGTTCTAAGCGCGGCCGCTGATCGCGAGCGCACGACGAGCGCGCGGCGGCACGGGATGAACGCGGGGCGGCACGGCGTCCGCCGCGTCGCCCGCACGCGATCATCCCGGCGCGCGCATCGTGAACACCGGGCGTAGCGTGCTGCCCGTGTCGCCCCAATGCGCGTCGACGTCCGCGAGCGGCACGGTTCGCGTGTCGATCCGCAGCCGGGCCTCGCACGCCGCGCCGAGCACCGCCCGCGCCGCGTTCAGCAGGCGCGGCAGCGCGATGCTGCCGAGCCCGCTGCCCATCAGCGTGATCGCGCTCGCGCGCAGCACCGCGCCCGGCAACGGCAGATCGGCACCGCCGATCGTGCCGATCTGCACGAAGCGCACCGGGCGCGCCTGCTGCGGCGCCTTCGCCGCGGCGAGCAGGGCCGCGCGCGCACTCACGCCCCACAGATAATCGAGCACGACATCCACGCCCGCGCGAAAGTGCGCCTCGAACGCGCGCGCCACCTGTTCGTCATCCTGCGCAAGCGAGATCGTCGCGTCGGCGCCCGCGGAGCTCAGCGCATCGAGCGCGTGTGCGTTGCGCCCCGTCGCGATCACGCTCGCGGCGCCGAGATGCTTCGCGATGCGCACCGCGAGCCGCCCCGACGCGCCCGTCGCGCCGTTCACGAGCACCGTCTCGCCCGCGGCGAGCCGCGCGCGCTCGGTCAACGCCGCCCACGACGACATGCCCGGAATCGCGATGGCCGCCGCCGTCGCATCGTCGATCGAATCGGGCAACGGGATGCACTGCGCTGCTGGCACGAGGGTACGCTCGGCCAGCGCGCCGAACGGCGCCGGCGGGCCGAAGAAGTACACGCGCCGTCCGTCGTCCAGACGCCCCACGCCGTCGACGCCCGCGACGAACGAAAAGCCGCCCGTCGACGAATAATGCGCGCCCGACGCGCGCGCCTGCGCGAGCCGGCTCAACGCGGACGCGCTCACGTCGATCAGGCGATGGCCGGGCAACGCGCGCGGCGGCTCGAATTCGGCATAAGTCGGGCGCTCGCCCGCGCGGTGTACGACAGCAGCTTTCATCGACGCTCCTTGCTCATCGGGCGCGGCGGGCTCGCGCGATCGCCGCGCCTCGCGGATCTCGGATGCGCCGGCCACGGCGCGCGCCCATGCGCACGGCAAGCGCTGCGCCGCCGGCGCGGACCATCCCGCCGCGCGCGGTATCGCTCGATGCATCAGAGGAAAACCGGCGCGGCGCGCAGCGCCCCGCGCGCCGTATCCACCGGACGTGAACGCAGTGTCGCCGTGCGCGCTTTGCCCGTCTCCGGTATAAAGGCCATTCGATACGGTATTCAGGCCATGCTCGATCCCATTCTTCCCATCGAACTCGTCACGTCTTCCGAAGGCCCGTTCGTCGCCGCCGTCGAATTGACGCAGCGCACCGAGCGCACGACCGCGCGGCACAGCCACGCGCGCGGCCAGCTCGTCGGCACGTCGAGCGGGCTCGTGTCGATCGGGCTCGACGACGAAGACTGGGTCGTGCCCGCGGTTCACGCGGTCTGGATTCCGCCGCACCGCGTGCATTCGCTGCGCTCGTTCGGCCCGTTTGCCGGCTGGAGCGTCTTCGTCGCCGAAGACCGGTGCGCAGCGCTGCCGGGCGCGCCGCGCGCGATCGTCATGTCGACGCTGCTGCGCGAAGCCGTGCGCCGCGCGGCGAGCTGGCGCGGCGCCGCGCTCGATGCCGCGCGCGCGCGGATCGCGAACGTGATACTCGACGAAATCGCCGCCGCGCAGACGGGGCCGCGCGGGCTGCCCCGCCCGCGCGATCCGCGCCTCAGGCGGATCGCCGACGCGCTCGCGGGCGATCTCGCCGATAACCGCCGCGCCGACGAATGGGCCGCATGGGCCGGCATGGCCCCGCGCACGCTGAGCCGCCGCTTCGTGTCGGAGACGGGATTCACCTTCACGCAATGGCGGCAGCAGGCGCGCGTGCTGCGCGCGCTCGAGCGGCTCGCGGACGGCGTGACGGTGACGGCGGTCGCGCTCGATCTGGGCTACGACAACGTGAGCGCGTTCATCGACATGTTCAGGAGAACGCTCGGCACGACGCCCGGGCAATACGTCAACGCGCGCGCCGGCGACGCGCGGGACGGCGCGCCGGCTCCATGCGGTCCGCGCGCGGTCCGCGCGCGGCGTCAGTAAGGGCCGTCGCCCGCGCGCGAGCAGCGTCGTGTCGACGCCGACCGCGACGAACGTCGCGCCCGCCTCGAGGTAGCGCCGCGCGGCCGCCGGGTCGGCCGACAGGATGCCCGCCGCCTTGCCCGCCGCGGCGATCGCGGCGATCGCGCGATCGATCGCCGCCTGCACGTCCGGATGCGCGGGCTCGCCCAGATGCCCGAGATCGGCCGCGAGATCGGCCGGCCCGATGAACACGCCGTCGACCCCGTCGACGCGCGCGATCGCGTCGATCGCGTCGAGCCCCGCGCGCGTCTCCACCTGCACGAGCACCGCGATCCGCTCGTTCGCGCGCCGCAGGTAATCGTCGACGCGGTTCCAGCGCGACGCGCGCGAGCGCGCTGCCGACGCCGCGCACGCCGTGCGGCGGATAACGCGTCGCCGCCACCGCCGCGCGCGCCTCGTCGGCGCTCTGCACCATCGGCACGAGCAGCGTCTGCGCGCCGAGATCGAGCACCTGCTTGACGGCCACCGCGTCGTTCCACGGCACGCGCACGACGGGATGCGACGGATACGCGGCGATCGCCTGCAGTTGCGCGAGGATCGTCGGCACCGTGTTCGGCGCGTGCTCGCCGTCGATCAGCAGCCAGTCGAAGCCCGCGCCCGCGACGACCTCGGCCGCATAGGGATTCGCGAGTCCGAGCCACAGCCCGATCTGCGCGTGCCCGCGCGCAAGCGCGGCCTTGAACGTATTCTCAGGAATGCGCATCGCTCACCGTCATTCGAAATGGCAATGAATCGCGCCGAGCGGGCCGTAATCGACGTTGAACGTATCGCCGCTCTTCGCCGCGCACGGCCGCGTGAACGATCCGCCGAGGATGATCTCGCCCGCGTCGAGCGACACGTCGAAGCGGGCGAGCCGGTTCGCGAGCCACGCGACGCCGTTCGCCGGATGGTTCAGCACGCCGGCGGCGACGCCCGTTTCCTCGACGACGCCGTTGCGCGACATGATCGCCGCGACCCAGCGCAGATCGACGTCCATCGGGCGCACGGGCCGCCCGCCGAGCACGACGCCCGCGTTCGCCGCGTTGTCGGCGATCGTGTCGAACACCTTGCGCGGGCGCTTCGTGTCCGGATCGATCGACTGGCTGCGCGCATCGATGATCTCGAGCGCGGGCACCACGTAGTCGACCGCGTCGTACACGTCGAACACCGTGCAGTCCGGCCCCTTGAGCGGCTTGCCGAGCACGAACGCGAGCTCGACCTCGACGCGCGGCACGATGAAGCGGCGCGTCGGAATCGTCGCGCCGTCCTCGAAGAACATGTCGTCGAGCAGCGCGCCGAAGTCGGGCTCGTCGATCTGCGACGACGACTGCATCGCCTTCGACGTGAGGCCGATCTTGTGCCCCTTCAGCACGCGCCCTTCGGCGAGCTTCATGTCGACCCACGTGCGCTGGATCGCGTACGCGTCGTCGATCGTGATTTCCGGGTAATCGAGCGAGATCTGGCGGATCTGCCTGCGCTCGCGCTCCGCGACGTGCAACCGGCGGGCGAGCAACTGGATGGTGGCGGAATCTAGCATGGTCTTCGTTGTCGGGGTGAGCTCACGCGCCGCGCTTGTAGCGTGCGTGGATGTTGTTGTGCTTGTACGAGCCCGTCTCGCTGAACTCGGCGAGCTCCATCGACAGCGCGAGATAGCGCCGCGCATAGAGCGCCTCGAAGTGCGCCTTGATCGCATCGAACAGCGCGTCGCACGCGGCCTTTTTCGTCGCGTCGTCGCGGCCCGCGCCGATCTTCAGCGTCACGTGCACGAACGCGTCGTCGGCGGTGCCGTCCGCGACGCAGTAGTCCTGCAGCTCGATCGCGCGCGAGCGGATGCCGCCCGTCGGAAACACGCCGCCCTGCGCGATCAGCGTCTCGTTGATCGACTTGAGCAGCACGGGTATCCGCGCGTCGTCGCGAATGTTCGCGGTGTATTCGACGATGATGTGAGGCATGGGGCTCTCCGTTGTTCCGAGGATTGCGCGGGCGCTCGAAGCGAACCGCCGCGCCGCTCACGGCAGCGGGAAGATCGCGTTGATCTGCCCCGTGCCCGAGCTCGCGAAGTAGTCGGTCACGATCTCGACCGGCTTGTCGTAGCGATCCCAGCCGAGCAGGCCGAGCAGCATCGCGGTGTCGTGCATGCCGCCCTCGCCGTGGCAGTGCGCGTTGTACTCGGGCAGCATCTTGCAGAACGTCGCGAAATCGCCCTGCTTCCACAGCTCGACCACGCGCAGGTCGACTTGCCTGTAGAACTCGCGGCTGATCATGTGGATCGCCTCCTCGGGGCTGCCGTTGTCGTTGAAGCGGTGCGACAGCGAGCCGCTCGCGAGGAACGCGACGTTCGCGTCGCTCGCGTCGATCGCGTGCCTGAGCGCCTCGCCGAAGCGGCGGCTCTCGTCGAGCGCGTGCCACATGCACCAGCCGGCGATCGACACGACCTTGAAGCGCTGATCGGCGTTCATGTAGCGCATCGGCACGAGCGTGCCGTACTCGAGCTCGAGGCTGTCGATCTCGTGCGCGCGCGTGCCGATCCCGCGCTCGTTCGCGCTCGCCGCGATCAGATGGCCGAGCGCCGGATTGCCCGGGTATTCGTAGCGCATGTCGCGGATGAAGTGCGGCAGCTCGTTGCTCGTGTAGACGCCCGCGAAATGCCCGTTGCAGTTCACGTGATAGCCGGCGTTGACGAGCCAGTGCGTATCGGCGACGACGATCGTATCGACGCCGAGCGCGCGGCAGCGCTCGCCGATCGCCTGATGGCCGCGGATCGCCTCCGCGCGGCAGCCGTGATGCCTGCCCGGCAGCTCGGACAGGTACATCGAGGGCACGTGCGTGATCTTCGCGGCGAGTGACAGCTTTCCCATCGTGAGTCTCCTGCCGCGCGGCCGGCCGACGGCTCCGGCACGCGGCGTATCGTTCGTTGTCGGCGGGCGTCACACGCCCCAGCGGGGAATGTGATGGCTGCCCATCGAGAGGCACACGTTCTTGATCTCGGCGAACACCTCGAAGCTGTATTCGCCGCCCTCGCGGCCGGTGCCCGATTCCTTCACGCCGCCGAACGGCTGGCGCAGATCGCGCACGTTCTGGCTGTTGACGAACACCATGCCCGCCTCGATGCCGCGCGCGAGCCGGTGCGCACGGCCGACGTCGCGCGTCCACAGGTACGACGCGAGACCGTAGGCCGTGTCGTTGGCAAGACGCAGCCCGTCTTCCTCGCCGTCGAACGGAATCAGGCACGCGACCGGCCCGAAGATCTCTTCCTGCGCGATCCGCATCCGGTTGTCGACGTCGGCGAACACGCTCGGCCGCACGAAATTGCCGTTCGCGAGATGCGCGGGGAGATTCGCCGGCTTGTCCGGGCCGCCGGCCACGAGCCGCGCGCCCTCCTCGACGCCGAGCCGGACATAGCCCGTCACTTTTTCCCAGTGCGCGCGCGTGATCATCGAGCCCACCTGCGTGCTCTCGTCGGCCGGATCGCCGACGATCAGGTTGTTCGCGCGCCGCGCGAACTCCGCGACGAACCTGTCGTAGATCGTGCGCTGCACGAAGATCCGCGAGCCCGCGGTGCAGCGCTCGCCGTTGATCGAGAAGATCGTGAAGAGCGACGCGTCGAGCGCGCGGTCGAAATCGGCGTCGTCGAAGATCAGCACGGGCGACTTGCCGCCCAGCTCCATCGAGTATTTCTTCAGGCCCGCGCGCTCCATGATCCGCTTGCCCGTCACCGTGCCGCCCGTAAACGACACCGCGCGCACGTCCGGATGCCGCACGAGCGCGTCGCCCGCCGTCGCGCCGTAGCCCTGCACGACGTTGAGCACGCCGGCCGGGATGCCCGCCTCGAGCGCGAGGCGGCCGAGCTGGTCGGCCGTGAGCGGCGAGAGCTCCGACATCTTCAGCACCGCGGTGTTGCCGAGCGCGAGGCACGGCGCGGTCTTCCACGTCGCGGTCATGAACGGCACGTTCCACGGCGACACGAGCGCGCACACGCCCACCGGCTGATATAGCGTGTAGTTCAGCATCTGGTCGTCGACCGGATAGCTGCGCCCGTTCATCCGCGTGCACACCTCGGCGAAGAAATGGAAGTTCTCCGATGCGCGCGGAATCAGTTGCTTTCTCGTCTGCGAGATCGGCAGGCCGGTGTCGCGGGTCTCCAGGTCGGCGAGCGCCGGCACGTTGCGCTCGATCAGCTCTCCCAGCCGGCGCATCAGCTTCGCGCGCTCCTTCGCGGGCGTGCCTGCCCATTTCGGAAACGCGTCCTTCGCGGCGCGCACCGCCGCGTCGATTTCCTGCGCGCCGCCCGAGGCGACCTCGGCGATCGGCTGGCCCGTCGCCGGATTGAACGTCGTGAACGTTTCCGGGCTGTCGACCTCGCGGCCGCCGATCCAGTGCTTGATGCCCATGCGTCTCTCCTTGTGCGGCGGCGTCAGCCGGCGCGATAGTAATCCGCTTCGCCGACGATCGTGTTGACGAGCCGGCCGATTCCCTCGATCTCGGTCACGACCTCGTCGCCCGGCTGCGTGTCGGCGAGCCCCTCGGGCGTGCCGGTCAGGATCAGGTCGCCCGGCGAGAGCGTCATGAATCCGCTGATGTATTCGATCAGCGACGCGACGTCGAAGATCATGTCGCGCGTGTTGCCGCGCTGCGTCTCGACGCCGTTGACCGTCGTGCGCAGCGCGAGATCCGACGCGTCGCCGACCTCGTCGCGGCTCACGAGCCACGGGCCGAGCGGCGTGCACGTGTCGCGGTTCTTCACGCGCAGGTTCGGTCGGTAAAAATTCTCCAGATAATCGCGGATCGCGTAATCGTTGCCGATCGTATAGCCGAGCACGTGGTCGAGCGCCCGCGCGCGCGTGACGCGCCGCGCCTCGCGGCCGATCACGACCGCGAGCTCGCACTCATAGTGCATGTGCGTCGCGTCGGCGGGTCGCACCGTTTGCGCGCGGTGGCCGATGAACGTGTTCGGACCTTTCAGGAAGATGAGCGGCTCGGCCGGCGCGCTGAACGCGAGCTCCTTCGCGTGATCGGCGTAGTTCAGGCCGAGCGCGAACGCCGTGCGCGGCACGACGGGCGGCAGCCACGAGACTTCCGTCTCGGCGAGCACGCGCCCGGTATCGAGCCGCACGAGCGCGTCGCCCGCCGGCTCGGCCGCATGCAGTGCGCCGTTGAACACTACGCGTGCGGTCCTCATTGCGCGTCCTCCGCCACCAATGTATGACGCAGCGTGCCGATGCCCGGCGCGTCGATCTCGATCGTGCTGCCCGCCGCCGCGCGCGGCGCGTTCGGGCCGACGCCGACGAGCAGCACGTCGCCCGCGTCGAACGACATGAACGCCGACACGTCGGCGATGAGCCGCGCCACCGGGCGAATCAGGTTCGCGGTGCTCGCCTCGTAGCGCCGCTCGCCGTCGATGCGCACCGTCACGGCGAGCGCGTCCGCGTCGCCGATGCTTGCGCGCGCAACGATCGCCGGCCCGAGCGGGCAGAAGCCATCGCGGCACTTGAAGCGCACCGCCGGCCGGTAATAATCAGGATGGGGAATCGACACGTCGCTGGCAAGCGTAAAACCTTTAACAAAATCAAACGCCTGTTCGGCCGGCACGCGCGTCGTGCGGCGGGCGAACACGACGCCGAGCGTCGCGCCGATTTCGAGCGCGTCGACGCCCGCCGGCACGACCACGGCCGCGCCGTCGCCCGCGTGCGTGTTGGCCGGCTTCACATACAGCACGGACGCGCGCGGCGGCTTGTGGTACGGCGGCGCGTGCACCGCGTCGCCCAGCGCGGCGAGCGCGCCGCGATCGTTGAGCAGCGCGCCGTAGACCGTGCCGATCGGCACCGTGGCGACGCGCTCGCCGCGTTCGACGAGAGACAGCTCCATGCGATTCATCCTCCGCCGCGTCACGCGGCCGGGTCAATTACTTAACATATTAACTACAGCGCGCGAAAAGAACAACCGCAATAACCCTGATAACCCTGATAAGGCGGTCACCGACGATTTTCGCCCTGCTAAGATTGATGGATCAACTGCTCTTCCAGGACCCTCATGAATCGTACGTTCGATCACCGCAATCTGGCCATGCTGTTGCTCGAGGCCCGCGAAACGTTGATGGGCCGGTTCCGGCCGATCCTGAAGGAATTTGCGCTGACGGAGCAGCAATGGCGGATCATTCGCGTGCTGGACGGCGAACCGTCTCATGAGCTCGAAGCCGGGCAGATCGCGAAGCGCTGCTGCATCCTGAGCCCGAGCCTCACGGGCGTACTGGAGAGAATGGAGCGCGACGGCCTGATTCGCCGCACGCGCGCGCAGGAGGACCAGCGCAGGCTGATCGTCAGCTTGACGCCGCAAAGTCGTCAGCTCGTCACGCAGATCAGCCCGCGCATCGACGAGCAGTATCGGCTCATCGAGCAGCGCTTCGGCGCGGATGCGCTCGGCGAGGTGTACGCGGCGCTCGACAAACTGATCGACGTCGGCGGCTCGTGACGCGCGGCGCCCGCCGCGCGCGCGCCGTCGGCGCGAACGGGCGCTAGCGGGCTGCCGTCCGCGGCATCTGCGCGAGCACGTCGATGCCGCGCGACGTGCGCATGCACTCGTTCACGTAATCGACGAACGGCAGCGGCTCGAAGTCGATCTCGCGGCGCACGCGCGCGTTGTCGAACACGTGATCGAGCTCGGCGAACGCGGCGTAAGACTGCAACGCGCGCCGGATCACGCGCTCGCGCGGGGCGTCGCGGCGGCCGAGCACGTCGCGCGCGATCGAAGGAAACTCGGCCGGCGAGCAGAGCGCGTAGCGGGGCTCGTCGTCGAGGCCCACCGCCTCGTCCATCGCGCGCACGATCTGCGTGACGGTGGGCGCTTCGTCGCCCGCCGATACGTGGTACGTATCGTGCGCGAGCGACGGCTTCAGCGCGAGCAGCATCAGCGCGCGCGCGCAATCGTCCACCGCGATCACGTCGATGCGCGCCATCGGCCGCGCGGTGAAGCGGCGCGCCGCATGAACGATGCGAAACATCCAGAACGTGCTCGCCGACGGCTGCGTGCCGAGCAGCGTGTGCCCGACGACGCACGACGGCCGCACGACGACGAGCGGCAGGCCGAGCGCGCGCAATTGCGCTTCCGCATCGCGCTTGCCGCGCGTGTACGGCGCGAAATCGATCTCGCGCCCGCGCGCCAGCGTATCGTCCTCGCGAATCGTGCCGCGTGCCCGCAGCCCGCATGCGAACGCCGCGCCGACGTGCACGAAACGCTGCAGCCGCCGGCTGCCCGCGAAGCGGCGCGCAAAGCGCAGCGTCGCGCCGACGTTCGTCTCGTTGACGATGCGCGCGTCGGCGAGCGAAGCCACGCCCGCGCAGTGAATCACGTGCGACGCGAGCGCGATGTGCGCCGCGTCCGCGTCGGCGAGCGCGCCGCCAAGCTCGCCCGCGATCACGTTCGCCTCGCTCAGCCGCTCGGCCCAGTACGGCGCGAGCCCGCTCCTGAGCGCCGCCGCGCGCAGCCGCGCGAGCGCATGCGCGCGATCGCACGCGCGCACGATGCAGACGACGCGATCGAGCAGCCCGGCGTTCACGAGCGACACGAGCACCGCGCCGCCGATGAAGCCTGTTGCCCCGGTGAGCACGACCCGGTCGACGTGCGCGGCCGCGGCGGGCGCGCTCGCGGGCGACACGAGGCCCGCCTTCCAGGTGAGCGAAAGCGCGGTTTTCCAGATCAGCACGATGGCCACCTCCTTCTTCAGAATCAGAAACGATAGGTCAGCGCAGACAGCCCGAAATATTGGGTCTTGCGCTGCACGATCGGACTGTTCCCGTAGCGGCCGACGAGACGCGTGAGTCCGAGCGTCGTGTCCACCGACCAATGCTTCGAGAACGTGTAGGTCC
Organism: Burkholderia mallei ATCC 23344; assembly: GCF_000011705.1. NCBI lineage: Bacteria > Pseudomonadati > Pseudomonadota > Betaproteobacteria > Burkholderiales > Burkholderiaceae > Burkholderia > Burkholderia mallei. The sequence goes on from NC_006349.2 coordinate 1,197,708, forward strand.
ATGCGACCGACATCGACGCGCTGTCGATGCCGCCCTTCGTCGAATACGGCGCAAAGCGGGTCGCGGCCGCCTGCGCGTCGGTCACGCCGTAGAACGTCTGCGTGTAGCGGCCGGACGCCGCATGCACCGAGCCCGTCAGGACGATTTCGTGGCGCCCGGCGTTGAACACCGGCACCGCGAGATCGACATGCCCGGACACGCCGCGCGACGTGTGCGTGACGGGCGTGTCGACGCTCACGCTCAGCACGCTGCCGCCGTACAGCACGACGCCCGCCTGCACGGCGACGATCACCGAGCCCGGCACGTTGCCCATGCCCTTCAGATAGTTCGAGCCCGGCCGGTCGAAACGGTCCTCGTCCGCGCGGCCGTCGTCATAGCTCACCGCGGCCGCGACGAACGCCTGGCCCGGCAGTTTCAGCCGATAGCCGACGCCGCCGAGCGGGCCGACGAAGATGCCGTTGTCGAACTCGGCGGAAAACGACGGCGCGACGACGGCTCGATACTGACTGCTGCCGGCATAGCGCGGCGCGAAACCCGCGCCGAGCGACAGCGTGTAGACATTTTCCGCCTGCGCGGCCGTGATGGACACGAAACCCGCGAACGGCATGCAATACCGGAGGCAATGAAGGGATGGGCGCACGGTGTCGGGAAAGAGCCAGGGAGACCGCAGTCTAGGTTCGGGGGCACGGCGAATCTGTCCCGAATGTTTCGGGAATATGTGCGGATTTGTGTCCGATTGTCGGCGAATGTTGCGCCGCCCCCCGGCGCGCGGCGCGCGCGGCTAGAATGCGCGTGCCCTGCCCGCGCGCCCGCGCTCGCGCGCGCAGCACCACCTTCCGAGGAGACCATGAACGAAGTGCCGCTCAAATACCGGGTGCTGCTGATCGAGGACGACGACCGCCTCGCGCAGTTGATCCGCGAGTATCTCGACAGCTACGAATTCTCGGTGACGGTGGTCCGGCGCGGCGACCTCGCCGTCAGGGCCGTGCGCGAGCACCAGCCCGCGCTCGTGATCCTCGATCTGATGCTGCCGCATCTCGACGGCATGGAGGTGTACCGCCGGATCCGCGCGTTCTCGAACGTGCCGGTGCTGATCCTCACCGCGCGCTCGGACGTCTACGATCAAGTGGCCGGCCTCGAGACGGACGCCGACGACTACGTGACGAAGCCGATCGAGCCGCGCGTGCTCGTCGCGCGCGCCCGCGCGCTGCTGCGCCGCGTGCAGCCGGGCGCGAGCGTCGAGGCGCCCGCGAGCGAGACGCTCGTGTTCGGCGAGCTGGCGATCTCGCCGCCGAACCGCACGGTCACGTGGCGCGGCGAGCCCGTCGATCTGAAGACGGCCGAGTTCAACCTGCTGCTGATCCTCGCGCGCGCGGCGGGCACCGTGCTGAGCCGCGACGACATCCTGAAGCAACTGCGCGGCATCGAATTCGACGGCATCGACCGCTCGGTCGACTCGGGCATCTCGAAGCTGCGGCGCCGCTTCGAGGATGCGTCGTCCGAGCCGCACAAGATCAAGACGATCTGGGGCCGCGGCTACCTGTTCAGCCCATCCGCGTGGGACGACTGAATGCTGCGCTCGCTCGTCAGGCTGTATCTCGTCGTGGTCGTCTGCGCGTCGGCGGCGATCCTCTTCATCAATACGTCGTTCACCCGCTTCTTCTACGAGCGGATATCGAGCGCCGCGCGCGAGACGCTCAGCACCTACGCGTTCGTGCTGAACGATTATCTCGAACGCCATCCGGGCGCATCGCGGCAGCCCGCGCTGCGCGAGCTCGCGAAGCACGGCAACGAGGGCTTCGGCTTCATGTCGATCGACGACGCGCGCAAGCTGCTGAGCGCCGAGCAGCAGCGCGATCTCGACCGCGGCGAGATCGCGATCAGCTACGACGGCAAGGACTATTTCATGCCGCTCGTCGACGGCACGGTGCTGCACGCGCGCCCGGACGAGCCGCCGAGCCTCGACATCCAGATCTACGCATACCTGACCGTCGCGCTCGCGACGCTGCTCGCCGTCGCGCTGTGGATCCACTACCACTGGCGCGACCTGCGCAAGCTCGAAGCGGCCGCGCGCGCGTTCGGCGACGGCCGGCTGTCGACGCGCGCCGAGCTCTCGCGCAAGTCGAACATCTACGAGCTGTCGCAGCAGTTCAACGACATGGCCGAACGCATCGAGGCGTCGATCCAGCAGCAGCGCGAGATGATGCACGGCATCTCGCACGAGCTGAAGACGCCGCTCGCGCGGCTCGAGTTCGGCCTCGCGCTGCTGAGCTCGCCGGATGCGCCCGAGCGCATGCGCGAGCGCCAGGCGGCGCTGCGCCGCGACGTGCGCGAGCTCGACGAACTCGTCACCGAGCTGCTGACGATCGGCCGGCTCGAACAGGGCGAGCGGCACCTCGCGCTGATGCAGGTGATGGTCGCGGAACTGATCGACAGCGTCGCGGCGAGCGTCGCGCACGAGATCGCCGATCGCCGGCTCACGCTCGACGTGTCGGCGCGCGGCGCGCCCGCATGCCACGTGTGCGACGCGAAGCTCGTCGCGCGCGCGCTGCTGAACCTGATCCGCAACGGCATGCGTTACGCGTCGACGACGATCTCGCTGCGCGCGTCGCTCGGCGAAGCGGGCGCGCTCGTGCTGAGCGTCGACGACGACGGCCCCGGCATCGCGGCGGCCGACCGCGACCGCGTGTTCGAGCCGTTCCACCGGCTCGATTCGAGCCGCGACCGGCAAACGGGCGGCTTCGGCCTGGGCCTCACGATCGTGCGAAGCGTCGCGCTCGCGCACGGCGGCGATGTGCGGCTCGACGACACGCCGCTCGGCGGCGCGCGCTTCGCGATCACGCTGCCCGCGCTCGAGGCGCCGGGCCGCGAGCAGGACGCGCGCGGCGCCGCTGCTTGACGCCACGCGTGCGGCAATCCGCGCGACGCGGCGGCGCTCGCGGTTTTTCGTGTTTTTCGCGGTTTCGGCCGTCAGACGATGCCGGCCGCGCGGGTGGATTCGGCGAATTCGGTGAAATCGGTGGAATCGCCGGACTCAGCGGTCTCGACGATCGGCGCGCACGCGCCGCCCCGCGCGCCGGCGGCCATCACGCCCCGACGCGACGCCCGCCCTCGCGCGCACGTGCGTCGGCGGCGGCACGCCGCCGACCGGGCGCGCGCCCCGCCTCGCCGCCGTCACTGCTGCGCCGCGAGCCGCCCGGCCGCCGCGGGCTCGCCGCCCACGCGGTAGCGCGCGGCCGGATGCGGCGCGGCGAGCCGCGGCCCCGCGCGATGCAGCTTCTCGCGCAGCGTGCCCGGCGCGTAGTCGGTCTGATAGGCGCCGCGCCGCTGCAGCTCGGGCACGACGAGCTCGACGACATCGACGAACGTCTCCGGCGTCACCGCGTATGCGAGGTTGAAGCCGTCCACGTCGGTCTCGTCGACCCACGATTGCAGATCGTCGGCGATCTCGCGCGCGTCGCCGACCGACACCGGCCCGAGCCCGCCGATGCCGCCCCAGCGCGCGATCTCGCGCACCGTCCACTTGCGCGTCGGATCGGCGCTCGACAGCGCCTCGACGGCCGACTGGATCGCGTTGCTCTCGACGTGCTCGAGGGGCTCGTCAAGCGCGTATTTCGACAGATCGATGCCGGTCCAGCCGGACATCAGCGCGAGTGCGCCCTCGTCGCTCGCGTAGCGGCGATAGTCGGCGTGCTTCGCGTGCGCGTCGGCCGACGTGCGGCCCGTGATCACCGTGTGCAGGTTGAAGATCAGCACGTCGCGCGGATCGCGGCCGAACCGCTTCACGCGCGCGCGGATGTCGGCGACGAACGCCTTGAGGATCGTGCGCGACGGCGCGGCGACGAAGATGCACTCCGCGTGCTGCGCGGCGAAGTCCTTGCCGCGCCTGGACGCGCCCGCCTGATAGAGCACCGGCGTGCGCTGCGGCGAAGGCTCGCACAGATGGATGCCCGGCACGTCGTAATAGCGGCCGCGATGGTCGATCGGATGCACCTTCGACGGCTCGGCGAACACGCGGCGCGCGGCGTCGCGCACGACCGCGCCGTCCTCCCACGAACCTTCCCACAGCTTGTAGCAAACCTCGAGATACTCGTCGGCGATCGCGTAGCGCTCGTCGTGATTCGCCTGCCGCGGCAGCCCGAGGTTGCGCGCGGCGCTGTCGAGATACGACGTGACGACGTTCCAGCCGACGCGCCCGCCCGTCAGATGATCGAGCGTCGACATGCGCCGCGCGAACGGATAGGGATGCTCATACGACAGCGAGCACGTGATGCCGAAGCCGAGATGCCGCGTCGCGGCCGCCATCGCGGACACGAGCAGGATCGGATCGTTGACGGGCACCTGCGCGCCCTGCCGGATCGCCGCTTCGCCGCTGCCCTGGTAGACGTCGTAGATGCCGAGCACGTCGGCGATGAACAGGCCGTCGAACTTGCCGCGCTCGAGCAGTCGCGCGAGCCCGGTCCAGTAGCTCAGCTCGCGATAGCGCCACGACTCGTCGCGCGGATGCGCCCAGAGCCCGGGCGATTGATGGCCGACGCAGTTCATGTCGAAGGCGTTGAAACGGATCTGTCGGGTCATGGTGAAGCGTTCTCTCGATACGGTCGATACGGTCGATACGGTCGATGCGTGCGGACGCGCGCGGCGGCGCGGCGATGCGGCGCGGCGTTATAGCGCGCCGTGGCGCGGCGGCAGCGTGTCGTTCACGGCGTAGTCGCCGATCGCGATGTATTTCCAGCGCACCGGATCGTGCAGCGTGTGCGTGCGCGCGTTGCGCCAATGGCGATCGAGCGCGTGCTCGGCGAGCGCGCCCTGCGTGCCCGCGAGTTCGAGCAGGCGCGACGACGCGGCGAGCGCGATCTCGGTCGTCGCCGCGCGCGCCTTCGCGACCGCGATCGACGCGGCCGCCACCGTGCGCTCGTTCGCGTCGTCGATCGCCGCGTCGACGCGCAAGCCCGCTCGCTCGGTCAGCGCGCCGGCCGCATCGAGCTCGACCGCGAGCTTGCCGAAGATCTCGAGCGCGAGCGGATCGTCGCTCGCGCGCGCAACGCCGCTGTCGACCCACGGCCGCGCGCGCTCGCGCACGAAGCGGCACGCGTCGGCGAACGCGGCGCGCGCGATGCCGAGATCGACGCCCGCGTGCAGCAACTGCCCGAGCGGGCCGACGGGCGTCGGCTTCGCGTCGAACGCGTCGCTGTACGGCACGACGGCCGATGCGTCGACATACACGTCGTCGAGCCGCGTCGTGCCGCTGCCCGTGGTGCGCTGGCCGAAGCCGTTCCAGTCGTCTTCGACCGTGAGGCCCGGCGCGTGCGCCGGCGTGAACGCGACGTGCAGCCGGTCGTCCGGCGCCTTCGCGACGACCGCAATCCAGTGCGCGAAGAGCGCCCCCGTCGAATAGAACTTGCGGCCGTTCAGCCGGAAGCCCGCGCCGTCGGGCGTGATCGTCGCCCGGTAGTCGCGCGCGTGCTTCGTGCCGCGCTCGGACAGCGCGTTGCCGAAGCGCTCGCCGGCGAGCGCGCGCTCGAAGTAGAAGCGCTGCTGCGCACGCGTGCCGTTCACGCGCAGCACTTCGAGCATGAAGAAATGGTTCTGCGGAATCTGCCCGATCGCGGGATCGGCTTCCGATACGATCGCCGTGACCTCGGCGAGCGTCGCCGCCGATACCGCCGCGCCGCCGAATTCGCGCGGCACCGCGATGCCCCAGAGGCCCGTTGCCGAATACGCGTCGAGCTCCGCGCGCGGCAGGCGGCACTCGCGATCGCGCGCGGCGGCGTCGGGTGCGATCGCCGCCGCGAACGCGCGGGCCGCGCCGAGCGCCTGCGCATCGTTCGCGATCCGTCGCGCGGCGCGCGCGACGGCCGGTTGCATGAACGCGTTCATCGGCTCAGTTCCATGCGTGGCGCGCGGGCGCGACGCCGTTCAGATAGTAGTTGCCGACGAGGTGATACTTCCAGCGCACCGGGTCGTGCAGCGTGTGCGTGCGCGCGTTGCGCCAGTGGCGGTCGAGCCCGTGCTCGGCGAGCGTCGCCTGCGTGCCGGCGAGCTCGAACAGCTTCTCGCTCGCGAGCAGCGCGATCTCGGTCGTCAACACCTTCGCCTCGCCCACCGCCACCGATGCGCGCGCGACGTCGTCCTCGGAGAGCTCGCTTTGCGCGGCGAGCGCATCGAGCGTGCGCGCCGCGCGCTCGAGCAGCGCATCGGCCGCGTGCAGCTGGATCACGAGGCGGCCCGTCTCGCGGATCGTCAACGGATCGTCGGCCGCGCGCTCGACGCCGCTGTCGATCCACGGCCGCGAGCGCTCGCGCACGAAACGCAGCGTGTCGTCGAGCGCCGCATGCGCGATGCCCGCGTCGATCGCCGCCTGGAGGATCTGCGACAGCGGGCCGTTCAGCGTCGGCTGGTCCGACACGCGGTGCGCGGCGAACACGTGCGACGCCGGCACGCGCACGTTGTCGAGCCGCACCGTGCCGCTCGCGGTCGTCCGCTGACCGAAGCCCGACCAGTCGTCGATCACCGCGAGCCCCGGCGTGCCCTTCGGAACGTATGCGAGCCAGCCTCGACGCGCGTCGTCGATGCCGAGCACCGGCACGTAATGCGCGAACAGCGCGCCCGTCGAATAGAACTTCGTGCCGTCGACGCGATAGCCGTCGCCGTCGCGGATCACTTTCGTCTTCAGATCGAGCACATTCTTCGTACCCTTCTCGGAGAAGCCGTTGCCGAACCGCTTGCCCTTCAGGATCTCGCCGAAGAACAAGCGCTTCTGCTCGTCGGTGCCCGTGAGCGCGATCACGTCGACGAGACCGAAGTGGTTCTGCGGCAATTGGCCGAGCGACGGGTCCGCGGCCGCGACGATCTTCACGACCTCGGTGAGCGTCACGTGCGATACGCCCGCGCCGCCATACGCCTTCGGCACGGTGATCGCCCAGAGGCCCGATTGCGAGAACCAGTCGATTTCTTCATAGGGGAGCCGGCGCTCGCGATCGCGCTCGGCCGCGCCTTCGGCGAGCCGCGCGGCGAGCGCGCGCGCGGCGTCGATCGCCTCGGCGTCGCTCGCGATTAGATGCGCGTCTCGCGCGGTTGCGCCACGCGCGGGTTGGACGGCCGTCTCATAGATCGCGGACATGCGTGTCTCCGTTGAAGAACAGGCGGTCAATCTATCAACGGGGCCTGCCGCGACCAACCGATCGATTCGGGAAACCTTATTCCGGGCCGCTGCAAATACGCATCGCGCGCACTGCATTGGTGGCGCGCGCAACGGCCTGCCTCGCAGGCGCGCGGCAAATCGACGCGCTCGATCACACGATGCGGGCGCAACAACATGACGTGCATATGCACGCATCGCTCATGAAAACACCTGATTGCGCAGACGAGTGCGCACACGGCACGCTATACGCAACCGTTTCGCGCGCGCCGCCCAGTGCCGGGCAATGCGACGGACGTCAATCTTTGCGCAACGCCGCTTGCGTTCCGCGTCAATCCACCTAGACTGAGAAAGCTCACCGGCTAACCTTCGAAAGGAGACGAAGCATGCGCCTCACCATTCGAATCAATGGCAGCGATGCTCCTGCGCAGCAATTCGCGGTCCTGTGGCTCGACACCGACGAGCAACTGTGGTCCCGCGAAGCGCATCAAGGCATCGATTTGCCGGCGTGGGGCAAGGTGAAGGACGTCGAAGGCGCGGTTGCGCTGTGCTCGGCCGACAGCGGCGAAGCGCTGTGCCGGCTGCAAGGGCTGTCGTTCTCGAACGTACGGCGCTTGTCCGAAGACGAAGAGCACGGCAACGCAGTCCTCGGCGGCAAGAACCCGCAAGGCGCATGGCGCCTGCAAGCGGTCGACTCGGCGTCGATCCAGCCCGAGCATCGCGAATTCACCATCGTGCGCTGAACGCGGCGGCCGTGCGGCCAGGCCGCACGACGCCGGGCGCGACGCATCGGCGCCTCGATCGGCGGCGGACCTTCCCACCATCACGGCGGATCATCTCGACAACGGCGTTCGCGCAACAGGCGAACGCCGTTTTGTATCGTCGGCGCAAAGATCGGAGTCCGTACAGTCGGCATCGGCGTGCACCACGCGAGTGCGGCGCGACACGCGCCGGGATTCGTCCACGGTAACCGCCGGCCGGCAGCCAATCGTTTTTTGCGACGCGTGTCGCATGCGCCGGCAAGCTCGCCGGACCTCGCGCGTCGCCCGTCGTCGCTCGTGTCGAGGATGTCGCGTACTTCGGCGGACGCGCGCGACGCGCAAGCGCGCAAGCGCGCGCGCCGCCCGGTTCGACCGGCGCGATCGGCCCGACTCGCCGCGCCCTGTGCGCCCGCTTAATCGATCCGCTCGACGAGATGCGAGCGATCGTAGGGCGCCGCATACGGCTCGGGCCAGAACTCGACGATGCGCGTGATCTTCCGATGCACCACCGTGAAGAATGAAATCGCCCGCGCCTGCTGCACGCCGTCGGTGACCGACACGTCGGACACGGCCTGCCCTTCGCCGCCGACGAGGCGGCCGATCGCAAACGTCCACGGCCCGTGCGCCGGGTACTCGCTATTGAGCACCGCGAAGTTTCGCGCGCCGCGAATGCGCTCGTTCGATTGCGGCCAGTCGAGCACGAAGTCCTCGGCGAGCACGGCCGCGACCGCATGAAAATCGTTCGTGCCCATCAAACGCCAGAACTCGCGCACCACGCCAACGGCCGTTTCGCCGTCCGCATTCATGTTCATGTCGATGTCCGTATTCGTTGCCGTGCTTGCGCGGGCGCGGCCGCCACATCGGCATGTTCCGCACGCGCGCACACGTGCCGATGCGCGCGTGCGCCGATGCATCCCTTCGCGCAGGCGCGAAGCGGATGAGACGCGCGTGCCTCGTCGCGCGCCGCGCGGGCCTGACCGAGACCGGCGTCTGCCGTCACCCTCCAGCGACAACGCGCCGCGCGCGCGCACGTCACTCCTGAACGCCCGTCCCGTTGCGCCGCCGTTGCACGACGTCGCGCAACGGCGGCGCGCCGAACAGCCGGCTGTATTCGCGGCTGAACTGCGACGGGCTGTCGTATCCGACCCTGAGCGCGACCGAACCGACGTCGCCGTGCTGGCCGAGCAGCAGCCGGCGCGCCTCGTGCAGCCGCAGTTGCTTCTGATACTGGAGCGGGCTGAGCGTCGTCACGTGCTTGAAGTGATGATGCAGCGACGACACGCTCATATTGACCTGCTGCGCGAGCGTCTCGACCCTGAGCGGCTCCGTGTAGTGATGACGAAGCCATTCGATCGCACGCGCGATCCGGTACGTCTGGCTGCCCGCGACCGCGATGTGCCGCAGCCGCGCGCCCAGCCCGCTCGTCAGCAGCCGGTACAGCAGCTCCTTTTCGATCAGCGGCGCGAGGATCGGGATGTCGGCTGGAGTATCGAGCAATCGCACGAGCCGCAGCGCCGCGTCGAAAAGCGGCTCGGACAGCGCGCCGACGACGATTCCCTCGCCCGTGGGCACCGCCTCCGGCGGCGGCATCCGCATCTCGGCCGAGAGCTCGGCGATGCGCTGCACGTCGAGCGCGACCTTCACGCACAGATACGGCGCGCCGGCCGACGCGCGCGTGACCTGCGACAGCATCGGCAGATCGACCGACGTGACGAGGCACTGCTGATGATCGTATTCGTACGCCTGCCCCGCGACCGTTACCCGCTTCGCGCCCTGCGCGGCGAACACGAACGCGGCGCGCGTGACGCTGCAGCCGAGATCGACGGGCGACGAGCAGCGAAAGAACGACAGCGCGGGAATCGCGCTCGGGTGCGCGCCGTCGGCGGGCGCGAAGCGCTCGATCAGCGCGGCGAGCTCGCGGCGCGCGGCCTCGCGCGGCGCAAGCGTTTGCGCATCGGGCCGGGGCGGCGCGTGCGCGGCGGATTCGAGTCGGGTGTGGCGCTGATCCATCGGCAATGAGCGGGCGTCGGAATCGTGATCGTAGCAGGCGCGGACGCGGGCGATACGACAGGCGACGGGTCGGCTGCCCGCCCCCCGGGATTTGCAGGATTGTTCAATATTTTTGCAGGATTGTGTAAACGCAACGGCGGTCCGTCCCTCACACTGCCGGCTATCACCCGGCGCCAAGTCCGGGCATTCCCCCACGGAGATTGTCCATGTCTACCTCGTTTGTGCTGAACGGCAAGAACCTCACGCTGGACGCCGATCCCGCGATGCCGCTCCTCTGGGCGATCCGCGAGGACGCGGGCCTGCACGGCACGAAGTTCGGCTGCGGCGCCGCGCAGTGCGGCGCGTGCACCGTGCATCTCGAAGGCCAGGCGGTGCGCTCGTGCGTGCTGCCGCTCGCGGCCGTCGCCGGCAAGCGCGTGACGACCATCGAAGGACTCGCGAGCCGGCCCGCGAAGGCCGTCCAGGCTGCGTGGGTCAAGCTGCAGGTGCCGCAGTGCGGCTACTGCCAGTCCGGCCAGATCATGTCGGCGACCGCGCTCCTCGAACAGAACCCGGCGCCGACCGACGCCGACATCGACGCCGCGATGAACGACAACATCTGCCGTTGCGCGACCTACACCCGCATCCGCGCCGCGATTCACGAAGCGGCCGCCACCCTGAAGGCCTGACGATGACGACCGACCTCGATCTCCCGGACGCCGTGCGCGCGTCCCGCCGCACGTTCCTGAAAGCCGCCGGCGCCGCCGCGGCCGTCGGCCTCACGATCGGCTTCGAGTGGCTCGACGCGAGCCGCCCGGCGCTCGGCGCGACCGCGCCGGCCGCACCCGCCGGCGACGCGGCCGGCGCGTTCGCGCCGAACGCGTTCCTGCGCGTCGCGCCGGACAACAGCGTGACCGTGATCGCGAAGCACGTCGAAATGGGCCAGGGCGCGTACACCGGCATCGCGACGATCGTCGCCGAAGAGCTCGACGCGAACTGGCGCGACGTGCGCGTCGAGAGCGCGCCCGCCGACGCGTCGCGCTACGCGAACCTGCAGTTCGGCAAGCTGCAGGGCACGGGCGGCAGCTCGGCGATGGCGAACTCGTGGATGCAACTGCGCGAGGCGGGCGCGAAGGCGCGTGCGATGCTCGTGTCCGCGGCCGCCGCGCAATGGAACGTGCCCGCCGCCGAGCTGACGACGGGCGACGGCGTCGTGCGCCACGCGGCGAGCCGGCGCGAGGCCACCTACGGCTCGCTCGCGACCGCCGCGGCCGCGCTGCCCGTGCCGGAGCAGGTCGCGCTGAAGTCGCCGAGCGATTTCCGGCTGATCGGCAAGCCGGTGCCGCGTGTCGACGCGCGCGCGAAATCCGACGGCACCGCGCAGTTCACGATCGACGTGTCGATGCCCGGCATGCTCGTCGCGCTGCTGCAGCGCCCGCCCGTCTTCGGCGGCAAGGTGAAATCGTTCGACGCGAGCGCGGCGAAGGCGGTGCCGGGCGTCGTGTCGGTCGTGCAGGTCGAGCGCAGCGTGGCGGTCGTCGCGAAGGGTTTCTGGGCCGCGAAGCAAGGCCGCGACGCGCTGAAGGTCGAATGGGACGAATCGGGCGCGGAGAAGCGCAGCTCCGACGCGATCATGCGCGAGTACCGGCAGCTCGCCGAGCGCCCGGGCGCGTCCGCGCGCCGCGACGGCGATGCCGAGCACGCGCTCGCCGGCGCGGCGAAGCGGCTCCGCGCGTCGTACGAGTTCCCGTACCCCGCGCACGCGCCGATGGAGCCGCTCGACGCGGTCGTCAAGCTGAGCGCCGATCGCTGCGAGATCTGGGCGGGCGACCAGTTCCAGACGATCGACCAGGGCAACGCGGCGCGCGTCGCGGGGCTCGATCCGTCGCAGGTCCAGATCCACACGTTGTATGCGGGCGGCAGCTTCGGCCGGCGCGCGAACGCGTGGTCGGACTACGTCGTCGAGGCCGTGTCGATCGCGAAGGCGCTCGGCGCGAACGGCACGCCCGTCAAGCTGCAATGGACGCGCGAGGACGACATCCACGGCGGCCTCTATCGGCCGATGTACTTCCACAGGCTCGACGCGGCGCTGTCGAAGGACGGCAAGCTCGTCGGCTGGCGGCACCGGATCGTCGGCCAGTCGATCCTCGCCGGCACGCCGTTCGAGGCGGTGATGGTGAAGAACGGCATCGACCAGACCTCCGTCGAGGGCGCGGCGAACCTGCCTTACGCGATCCCGAACGTATCGGTCGAGCTGACGACGACGCGATCCGCCGTGCCCGTGCTGTGGTGGCGCGTGGTCGGCAGCTCGCACACCGCGTATGCGGTCGAGGCGTTCATCGACGAGGCCGCGCACGCGGCCGGCAAGGATCCGTACCTGTTCCGCCGCGACCTGCTCGCGCACGCGCCGCGCCTGAAGGGCGTGCTCGAGCTCGCCGCCGAGAAGGCCGGCTGGGACCCGGGCAAGCCGCTGCCGAAGGGCCGCGGGCGCGGGATCGCCGTCGCCGAGGCGTTCAAGAGCTATGTCGCGCAGGTCGCCGAAGTGTCCGTCGACGAGCACGGCGCCGTGAAGGTCGAGCGCGTCGTCTGCGCGCTCGATTGCGGCACCGCGATCAACCCGGACGTGATCGCCGCGCAGATGGAAGGCGGCATCGGCTTCGGGCTCGGCGCGGTGCTGCACGGCGCGATCACGCTGAAGGACGGCAAGGTCGAGCAGAACAACTTCGACGGCTACCGCGTGCTGCGGATCGCCGAGATGCCGAAGGTCGAGGTGTACATCGTGCCGTCGGGCGAGGCGCCGACGGGCGTCGGCGAGCCGGGCGTCGCGCCGATCGGCCCGGCCGTCGCGAACGCGATCTTCGCGGCGACGGGCAAGCGCCATTACGCGCTGCCGTTCCCGGCGGCGGGAGAGGCCACGGCCTGACGGGCGCGCGGCGACCGGCGGCGGCGGTCGGCGACGCGCGCCGCCGGTCGGCCGCCGTCGGCCCTGCCGGCCGGCGGCCCCGCGAAACCGCCGGCGCGCCGCACCCGGTGTGCGTCGCCGGAGCGCTCGCCCGAACGAGCCGCGCGCAGCGGCATAAGCGCGAACACGCGTCATCGACCGGCCGCGCCAGACACGGACCGTCCCGGACCGGCCGCCCACGAGGCCGTCCCGAACGGGTCGTCCCGAACGGGCCGTCCCGAACGGGCCGCTCCGGACCCGTTGTTCCCGCCGTCGATCCCGCCTCGAATAGAAACGCCCTGCGCCCGTCCGCCCCGCGGCGGCCGCGCCCGTCCCCTGCCCTGCACCCACTCGCCCCCGCGCGTTACGTCGCCGTCCGCACGGACGTAACACGAACGTCCGTGCTACGTAACACACTTCAAACGGTTTCAGATTGTTACATTCGCGGCGCCACGGCACACCGCCGACCACACCCTGAAAACGCTTTAAATTCATGGCATTGAACGATAAAAAAAGGCCTATCGCGCCGTCCGCCGCTGCGTCGCGCCAACCTGGCCCGACACTTGCAGTAACGCTCCTCGTACCGTTCGCCCATTCACCTGCGAATCACGAGGATCATCATGGATTGCAAGTATCTGTACATCGACAACATCAAGATCAACTTCGTCCAACGCATCATCGAGATCGACGGCGACGCGATCAGCCTGACCCCGCGTGAGTTCGACGTCGTCGAATTCCTGCTCGACAACATGAACAAGGTCGTGTCGCGCCAGGCGATCCAGGAAGCGGTATGGGGGCGCGAGCTCGCGGTGTCGTCGCGCACGCTCGAAGCTCGGCCTCGATTTCGACAAGAACATGCGGATCATTCCGATCTACTCGATCGGCTACCGGCTCGTGCTGTTCGGCGCGGCGACGACGCGCGTCGAGCCGCACGACGAGCAGCACGCGACGCACGCCGAGCAGCCGCGCGCCGGCAACGCGCACGCGCCGGCCGAGCCGCTTGCCCCGATCGCGCCGATCGCGCGCCCGGCCGTCGCGCCGCACCTCGAGCGCGTCGCCGAATATCACTGACCGCCGCGCGCGCCGCCCGCGCGCAAGCCTTCGTTCGCGCGGCCGGCCGCCCTACTCGGCGCGCTGCCGCTCGAGCCATGCCTGGAACATCAGCACCGTCCAGAGCGGGTGCTGCCAGTTCATCCGGCCCGACTGGTGCTGCCGCCACAGGCGCTCGACGCGCGCCGCGTCGAGGTAGCCTTCGTCGCGCAGGCGCGCGGGGCGCAGCAGCTCCGCCGCCCAGTCGCTCAATTCGCCGCGCAGCCACGCGCCGACGGGCGCGCAGAAGCCCTGTTTCGGCCGGTCGATCAGCGGGCGCGGCACGTAGCGATACAGCAGCTTGCGCAGCAACCACTTGTCCTGCCCATCCGGGATGCGCAGCGCCTCCGGCAGCCGCCACGCGAACTCGACGACGCGGTGATCGAGAAACGGCATCCGCGTCTCGAGGCTCACCGCCATCGCCGCGCGGTCGACTTTCGTCAGGATGTCGGTCGGCAGATACGTGAGCGTATCGACGGCCATGGCCTGCTCGGCGAACGACAGCCCGGCGGGCCACGCGCCCGGCGTGTCGATCAGCGTCTGCGGCTCGTGCCCCGCGAGCGTGAAGCGCTCCGGATGATGGACCGACGACATCAGCAACCGGTACAGCGACGCGCGGCTGTCCGCCGTCATCACGTTCGCGAGCTTGTGCAGGCGGTCCCCGACGCGCGGCGACGCGTCGCGCTGCGCGGACGCGCTCCACGCGCCCTGCACGAGCGAGGCGATCTGATCCGCATGGTCGGGCCGCAGCGCGTGCAGCGCGGCCGCGATCCGCATCCGCACCGCGGCCGGCACGCGGCGCAGCCGCCCCCATAGGCGCGGCGTCAGGAAATAGCGCGTGTAGCCGCCGAACAGCTCGTCACCGCCGTCGCCGGACAGGCTCACCTTCACGTGCCGGCGGGTGAGCTCGGAAACGAGCAGCGTCGGAATCTGCGACGAATCGGCGAACGGCTCGTCGTAGACGCACGGCATGCGCGGGACGGTCGCGAGCACGTCGGCCGGCTTCACGTAGAGCTCGGTGTGCGACGTGCCCAAATGCCGCGCAACCGCCTTCGCATAGCCGGCCTCGTCGTAGCCCGCCTCGTGAAAGCCGATCGTGAAGGTCTGCACCGGCTGCGCGGTCTGCGTCTGCATCAGCGCGACGATCACCGACGAATCGACGCCGCCCGACAGGAACGCGCCGAGCGGCACGTCGGCGACCGACTGCTCGGCGATCGCGTCGCGCAACACGTAATCGAGCTGCGCGACGGCGGCGTTCGCGTCGCCGTCGAACGGATTCGCGCGGCCTGCGGCGATCGCGCGCTCGAGCGACCAGTAGCGGCGCGGCGCGGGCGCTTCGGCGAGGTCCTCGAGCTGCGCGTACGTGCCGGGCGGCAGCTTGCGGATGCCTTCGTAGATCGTGTACGGCGCGGGCACGCTCGCGTGGCGCAGATACAGGCACAGCGCGTCGCGGTCGATCGGATGCGCGTCGAAGCCGGGAAAACGCCGCAGCGCCTTCAGCTCGGAGCCGAACACGAACGAGCCGCCGATGCGGCCGTAATAGAGCGGCTTCTCGCCGATGCGATCGCGCGCGAGCGTGAGCACGCGCGATTCGCGGTTCCACAGCGCGAGCGCGAACATGCCGACCGCCTTTTGCAACGCGCGATCGACGCCCCACGCGCAGAACGCCGCGAGCAACACTTCGCTATCCGAATGACCGCGCCATTCGGGCGCGCGATGTTCGCGCTCGAGCTCGCTGCGCAACTGGCGAAAGTTGTAGATCTCGCCGTTGAACGTCATCGCATAACGGCCGCACGCGGACAGCATCGGCTGATGCCCGTGCTCGGACAAGTCGACGATCGACAGGCGCCGATGGCCGAGCGCGACGCCCGCGTCGTGATCGATCCACAAACCGGTATCGTCCGGGCCGCGATGCGCGAGACTGTCCGTCATTCGCGCGAGGGTCGCGCGAGCCGTCTGCGGCGCGCATGCGACAGGGCCCACGAAGCCGGTGATTCCGCACATGACGAATTTCTCGTTCGAATGGTGAAAGGATATCGCTCGACGGGCGACCGGCGCCCGTCGGTTGGGCGCATATTACGAAGAAAATATTCGTTAATTAATCCGGCTTGCAGCGCCCATTTTTTTCCCGTGAAAAATTAATTCGGCTGTAAGCGGTTTTGTATACGATGCGCACGTCTGTTGCGCCGCATCCTCCCATTCGCATCCGATGCGCGTTTCGTCAGCCGCGCAGGCGCCGCGCCGCGAGATAGGCGAGCTGCGCGCGGTTGCGCGCGTTGAAGCGCTTCTCGAGCGTGCGGATCTGCGCGCCGACGCGATGCAGCGACGTGCTGAGCGCGTTCGCGATCTCCTGATCGGACAGCCCGTGCACGAGCCGCTCGAGCACCGCCGCCTCGTCGCGCTCGAGCACGAACGTGCGTGCCCCGCCCACGCGCGCATCGAGGTGCGGCTGCGCGGCGCGATGCACGTCGAGGCTCAGCGCGAGCGCGCAGCCGATCACGCGATCGTCGAGCGAGCCGTCGTGCGCTTCCGACGCGAGGCTCACCGCGACGCGCAGATCGAGGTGCGGCACCGGCCAGCAGAAGATCACGCCGCTGTGCATTGCATGCGCACGCAACGAATTCACGAGCGCGTGCATGCGCCGCTCGCCCGTGCGGCGCGCGTGCGCGTCGAGCTCGTCGAGCCGCCACGCGATCGGCGAAACACCCTGCCGCCATTCGGCGAAGCGCGGATCGACCTCGAACAGCCGGCCTTCGACGTACGCGCGCAGGAACGATGCGGGCGCGAAATCGCGCAGCAGATACGCGGCGAGCATCTGCTGGCCGATCAGCTCGAACGCGCCGTAGCAGAGCGTCGTGAAGCCGGCCGCGCGCAGGCGCGCGTCGCAGTCCGCGACGTCGAACGTCGCGCGACGCGGCCCGTCGGGCGGCGCGGCGAACGAGGAAACGGAAGGCTGCGTGTCGCGCGGCGCGAATCCGCCGCGTGATGCGGCGAGCTCGGCATGCGAGAACCATTCGATGCGCGGTGCGCTGTCGGCAATTGTCATGGAGGGGAAAGCGGCTTCTTGTGTTCGCGATGCGGTGGCGCAGGAACCCCGACAAGCAAGTGGTCTTTGATCCGCGCTTTCGTCTCGCTGCCGTGCGCGGTTAGTATTACGGGATATTACGCGCAAGCGCGCCGCTTTGTACAATGCCTTCGCTCGCAACCCGGGCGCGACGTCCCGGCGCCGGATGCGAACGCGCGTTTGCGGCGTGTGGGTGGGTGACATGCGCGTCTGCGACGTGCGCGTTTGCAACGTGCGCGTCGATGACGAACGCGTCTGCGGCGCGCACGTTCGCGGACGCACGCACGCGTTCCCCGCCGCCGGCCCGCGCGACGGCGCGCTTCACGCCGCGGACGCCGCGCGCAAGATACAAGCGCAAGCGCCGCGCACGTGAACGCGCGAGCCGCCCGCGTCGCGAGCGCACAGGCCGCACACGCGTTCGTCACGAGCGTGCACGTTGCGATCGCACACCGCGTCCGTCCGTTCGATCGAACGGCGCCGGACCACCGCCGCGAGGTTTTTCGTCATGTCGGACATTGCAGTGCAGGAAGACGCCGCCGTCGCGGCGAGCGCGCGGCCCGCGTCGCGCGCGAATCCGGGCGGCACGGCGCGCGACGCGCAGACGATCGACGTCGTCTGGTGCGGCCATGCGCGACGCGCGGCCGACGCCGATCCGCGCTTCGCGCCGCGCCTGGGCGTGGCGGAAATGCTCGCGAGCGCGCGCGGCACCGCCGAATGCGGCCGCATCGCGACAAGCCTGCTGCGGCTGATGGGCTTCGCGACGTTCGCCTATTTCGCCCTCGAGTTCACGCGCGACGACGCCGAATGCCTGTATCTGCACGAAGCGTTCACGCCGGCCGCGTATCGCGGCGATTACGTGCGCCGCCGCCATCACGACGTCGATCCGCGCATGCTCGGCACGCGCGCATCGAGCATGCCCGTCGTCTGGGACCTGCGGCAGCTCGCGCGCGAGCACGCGGCGCGCGGCTGCGACGCGCTCGACGGTTTCCTGCGCGTGATGCACGACGACGACATGTGCAGCGGCGTGATGTATTCGATGCCCGTGCCGGGCACGCGCGTGCACGCGTTCGCGAGCTTCACCGCGCCGCGCCGCTCGCGCGACTGGATCTCGTCGGCGACGCTCGAGCAGGTGCTGTCGCTCGGCCTGTCGGTGCACCGCTTCGCCGCGCCGCAGTTGATCGCGTCGGCGCGCGAGCGCGCGGCCGAGCGCCTCACGCCGTTCGAGCGCGAATTGCTCGTCGGCATCGCCGAAGGCGCCTCCGACAAGGAGATCGGCCGACGGCTCGACACCAGCGCGCACAACGTCGATTACCATCTGCGCAAGCTGCGCAAACGCTTCGGCGTCGCGAACCGGATTCAGCTGACTTATTTCGCGTCGGCGCGCGGGCTGATCTGACGCACGGCGCAGCGCGCCCGTCGCGCGTCGTGCGCCGCCTCCGCGCCCCGGCGTCATCGCGCGCGCGCGCATGCCGGCGCGGCGCGCCGCGTCAGCCGATGAGCCGCAGCACGTCGCGCGGCAGCAGATGGCATGCCGCGACGATGCCGAACACGATCCCGATCCACGCGCCGCAGACGAGCTTCAGCCATCGCGGCGCGCGCCCGACTTCCATGTAGCAGAAGACGATCAGCGCAACCTTCAGCGCCGCGAGGCCGACGACGGCCGCGACGATCGCGGGCGAAGCCGCGCGCAGGCTCTCCGTCCATGAGCCGACCGTCGCGAGTACGAGCGCCGCCCAGACCCGCATGATTTTCACGGTCAGCGCCCGCGCGCGCGCCGAGTCGATCGTCATTCGCGTTTGCGCCCCCATCGCCTAGATCAGATAGATCAGCAGGAACAGCACGACCCACAGCACATCGACCATGTGCCAGTAGACCGCAGCCCCTTCGAGGAAACCCACGTCGCGCGGCTCGGCCGCGGGCCGCACGCAGCGCCGGATCATCAGCGCGAGCGCGATCAGGCCGACGGCGACGTGCAGCAGATGCACGCCCGTGAACACGAAGTAATACATGTAGAAGTCGTTGACGAGCGGATTCGCGCCCGCGGCGATCTTCTGCGCGTATTCGGCGCATTTGATCGCGACGAACAGCGCGCCGAGCGCCGCCGCGACGACGAAGCGCCGCTTCGCGGCGGCCAAGCGCGCGGCCTTCGCCTCGCCGAGCCCGAGCGCGACGAACGCCGAGCTGGTCAGCAGCGCGAGCGTGTTGACGAGGCCGAACGCGAGATTCAACTGCCTGCGCCCGGCATCGAAGAGCGCCGGATGCAGCACGTGATGCGCGCTCAGGATCGTGAAGAACACGGCGAACACCAGCATGTCGCCGAGAATGAAGATCCACAGCTCGGCCTCGCCCGGCACGCGGGCGGGCGCGGCCGACGCCGCGGCGATCCGGCTCGCGATCCGGCTCATATCGCCCGCCGCATCGAACGGCGCGCCGGGCCGCATCGCGCGCCGCCGCGCGTCGCGCGCCCGTTCATCGGAAATGCCGCCTGACGGCCGGCACGAGCACGACCGGCGAGAACAGGAAATACACGACGAACAGCGCCGCGGGTATCCAGAAGCCGACGATACCGTCCCACGCGAACGGCCCCGTCCTGAAGAAATAGATCAGCAGCTCGGGCAAATAGAGCAGGCCCATCCACAGGCTCACGTAGCCCACCCAGCGCGGCAGAACCGGGTTCTCGCGCGGGCTCTCGACGAGAATCGCATACGCGCTGACGAACCACGCCATGACGAACATCGATATGCCGCCCATGAACTGCAGGAAGCCGAGATCGTTCGCGAACTGCACGAGCTCGGGGCTGCGCTGCGCGCGGAACGCCGCGAGCGAGAATGACAGCGCGGTATAGAACGTCACGACGAGATTGGTCGTGAGCGTGAATCCCATCATCAGCGTCAGGATGCCCACGCGCCGCTCGATCTTCTGAATGAGCAGCCCGAAGAGCGCGGACACCGGCATCAGGAATACGATCGACGACATCATCAGCACGCTCGCGAGCATCAGCGAGAGACGGCGCGCGCGATAAATCGCGGCGACGCCGGCCGCCGCCGCGTCGGGCGAAATCGGCGGGAAAAAGCGCGCGAGGACGAGCCACCCCAAGCCGAAAACCAGAAGAAATACGAGACCGCTCCATGCGCTCGCGCGCTCCAACCGGTATGTGTTCACGATCCGCGCCTCCCAGCGCCGCGTTGCATCGCCGACGATGACCGTTGCGCGCGGCGGCGCCGCGCGCGACGTGCTGCGACGTCGACGAACGCCGACGTGCGATGTCGGAAAAAGGGGCAAGCGCGCGGCGCCGACGCGGGCGCCGCTCGGTGCGGGAAACTCCCCGCCCGCCGCTATCGCGAACGGAGACTCGGATCGACCGCGGCGCCGGCAAGCGAATCGGGCCGCGCCGCACCGCGACGAGCGATTTGCGTCATCGTGGACGCCTCCCTTTCAGCGCATGGCGCCGCATCGGCTCGGCGTCCGATACATGCGCTGCGCGGTTTCCGACGGCGCATCGCATGATGCGTGCATGCGTGCGCCCATCGCCAGGCGAGTATAGGAAACGGCGGCGCGCCGGCATACTGGATTCTCGTGATAACGCTTATTCCCGGCCTCAATAACGCAACGTCGCGAACGGCCAACGCCGCGCACGCGGGCGGGCATGCGCCGCCCGCGTGCGCGGCGCGATGCGCGCGCGTCAGCCGCCGTACAGATCGAGCAGCTTGAGCGTCACGCCGTTGGTCCAGCCGAAGCCGTCCTGCAGCGGATACTCGCCGCCGCCGCCGCCGCCCGTGCCTTCGACGATGTACTTCTCGACGAGCTTGCCCTGCGCCGCGTACACGCCCTTCACGTCGGCAAGAAAACGCGTGCCGATATCGTCCGCGAGCGACTTCTCGCCATAGTGCCGCAGCCCGACGAGCGCGATCCAGTGCAGCGGCGCCCAGCCGTTAGGTGCGTCCCACTGCTGCGCGGTGTCGTAAGTCGTCGTCGCGAGCCCGCCCGGCTTGAGCAGCGCTTTCTGCACGTTCTTCGCGGTCTGCTTCGCGCGCTCCGGCCACGCGACGCCCGCGAACAGCGGATACAACGCCGCCGCCGACAGGTTGTCGCGCGGCTTGCCGAGTTTCCAGTCGTAGTCGCCGTAATAGCCGTTGCGGTTCCACAGATAGCGGTTGATCGCAACCGCGCGCTTGCCCGCGCGGCCGGCGAACTCGGCGACGCACGCGAAATCGCGCGTCACCGCGCAGCCCTTCACGATCGTCGTCTCGAGGTTGAACATCAGGCTGTTCAAGTCGACGGGCACGATCGCGGTCGTGCGGATCGTCGCGAGCGTGCGGTTGTCGCCGAACCAGCGCGAGCTGAAATCCCAGCCGCTCTCCGCCGCCGCGCGCAGATCGCGCCAGACTTCCGCCGCCGGCCGGCCGCTCGCCTGCTGCGCGGTCTTCACGTCTTCGAGATACGACTCGTCGCGCGGCGTGTCGCTCGCGTCCCAGTAGCGGTTCAGCACCGAGCCGTCCGGCATCGCGACGACGTTGCGCGTCGCCTGGCCGCGCGGCGTGGTGCGCTCGCCCTGCATCCAGTACGCGTACTCCTTGCGCAGCGCGGGCAGGTACTTCTGATAGACGCGATTGCCCTCGGCCTTCGCCGCGAGCGTCACCATGTACGCGAAGAACGGCGGCTGCGAGCGGCTCACGTAATAGCTGCGGTTGCCGTTCGGCACGTGGCCGACGGTGTCGATCAGGTACGCGAAGTTGTCGAGCATGTTGTCGACGAGATCTTCCCGGCCCGCCTCCTGCAAGCCGAGCATCGTGAAGTACGTGTCCCAGTAGTAGCCTTCGCGGAAGCGCCCGCCCGGCACCACGTACGGTTTGGGCAGCGCAATCAGCGAGCTGTACGGCGGCGCCGTCGTGGTGGTGCGCGTGAGCTTCGGCCATAGCCAGTCGATGTGCTCGCGCAGCGTCTGGTTCGGCGGCGGCGTCACCGATTCGTCCGACGGCGGCGTGAAGTATTGCGCGACGAACGCCTTCAGCGAGAAGCCCGGCTGGCCCTTCTGCTGCTGGTACAGCTGGACGATCGTCGCGGGATCGGCGTTCGGCGTCGAATCGACGAAGGTCTTCTGATCCGCGAAGATCTGCGCGGTTTGCACCGCAACAAAGAGATCGCCGTAGAGCTGGCTCGGCGGCGGCGGAATCGACGCGGCGCCCGGCGCGGATGCGGCGCTCGCCACGGCCGCGGCCGTGGACGCGTGCGCCGGCGACGAATCGGCGCGGGCGAGCGTCGCGCTCGTGCAGCCGATGCCGGCCGCGGCGACGAGCGCGACCCACGCGGGCGCGTTCAGCAGGCGACGATAGAACGGATTTTCAACATGAAGCGGGCGATGCCGCGGCGTGACCATATCTCCTCCTCCCGTTTTCGAGATGAACGGCAATACGGTCTCCTGATCGCGCGGGCCCGACGCGTGGCGGCGTGTTTGTCTGTCGTATGCCGCGGCGGCAGATTCGCACGAAAACCGGCGCTCAGGCAAGCGGTTCTTCCCACACTTCGCGCAAATGACCGTGGGCCGCGGCATGCGGCGCGTCGCGCACGCGCCGGCGCGCACGAGGCACGCGGCCCCCGGGGAAGCCGGCGCGGCCGCGCCCGCGCGCCGCGCCGGCACGGCGCTGCGCGATCGATGGCCAGCCGCAGGCCGCGTCGGCCGGCGGCGCGGGCGCTTCGTGCCGATCCCGCGCAAGCCGGCGGAACGCGCCGCGCGATGCTTCTTCGGCATCGCGTGCACGCCGGCGCGCAGCGCCGATCCGCGGCGATGGAAGACCGCCGTCATCGTGCGGGCGAGCGGCTCGCCGGAGATCGGCGCGGCACACCGCGCCCGGATCGACGCGTCGGGCACGCGAGCCGCCCGCGCGCGTCGGGCGCAGACGCGCGCCGCCCCAACGACACCGCCGCGGCACCGCGCGCCGCGGCCCGATCGCACGCGGCGCGCGAACGGCAACGCGTGACGGCAACACGTCGTTGCGCGCGCAAGCATGCCGCAACAATCGATGCAATAATGGCGTCTTTACGCGCGTCGTTGCCATGCCGTCCGCCCTCTACGCTTTCATCGCACCGCTGATCGTCGCTTGCGCGTTGTTCATGGAGAGCGTGGATGCCAACATCATCGTCACGGCATTGCCCGCGATGGCGCGCGACTTCGGGCAGAACCCCGTCACGCTGAACATCGCGATCACGAGCTACGTCGTCGGCCTCGGCGTGTTCATCCCGATCTGCGGGTGGCTCGCGGACCGCTTCGGCGCGCGCACCGTGTTCCGCACCGCGATCGGCATCTTCGTCGCGGGCTCGCTGCTGTGCGCGGCATCGAACAATCTCGAGCTCTTCACGTTCGCGCGCTTCGTGCAAGGCGTCGGCGGCGCGATGATGGTGCCCGTCGGGCGCATCATCATCTTCCGCGCGGTGCCGCGCACGGAGCTCGTGCGCGCGATGAACTACCTGAGCGTGCCCGCGCTCTTCAGGCCGGCGGCCGGGCCGCTCCTCGGCGGCTTCATCACGACGTACCTGCACTGGCGGCTGATCTTCTTCATCAACGTGCCGATCGGCATCCTCGGCATCTATCTCGCGAACAGGCACATCGCGAACACGCACGAGCTCGATCCCGGCCCGCTCGACGGGTTCGGCTTCGTGCTGTCCGCCGCCGGCGCGGCGCTCCTGCTGATGGGGCTCACGCTGCTCGACGGCGCGCTCGTCACGCGCGGCGCGGCGCTCGCGATGGGCGCGACGGGCGCGGCGCTCCTCGGCGGCTACGTGCTGTATGCACGGCGCGTCGAGCGGCCGGTGCTCGATCTGCGGTTTCTGCGCATTCCGACCTATCACGCAAGCGTCGTCGGCGGCTCGCTGTTCCGGATCGGCCTCGGCGCGGTGCCGTTTCTGCTGCCGCTCGCGCTGCAGGAAGGGCTCGGCATGAGCGCGTTCCATTCCGGCGCGATCACGTGCGCGTCGGCCGTCGGCGGCGCGCTCACGCGGATGCTCGCGCCGCGCACGCTCAAGCGCTTCGGCTTTCGCACGGTGCTGATGTACAACGCGGCGTTCTCCGGGCTCGCGATCGCCGCGTACGGCGTGTTCCATCCCGGCATGTCGACGCTCGCGATCTGGCTCATCGTGCTCGTCGGCGGCATCTTTCCGGCGCTGCAGTTCACGAGCCTCAATTCGATGATCTACGCGGAAATCGCGGCGCGCGACGCGGGCCGCGCGACGAGCCTCGGCAGCGTCGTCCAGCAGATGTCGCTCGGCCTCGGCGTGACGGTCGCGGCGCTCGTGCTGCACGTGTCGCATTGGGCGCAGGGACATCCGGCGATGGTCTGGTCGGACTTCTGGCCGGCGTTCGTCGTGGTCGGCCTATGCTCGTTCGCATCGATTCCGATCACGCGCCGGCTGTCGCCGAACGCGGGCGACGAGGTGGCGCGCGGCAAGCGCGGCTGAAGCAGGCCGCGCGGCCGAAGCGATCAGGAAAACGAAGCAAGCGAAGCCGCGTGCGGGGCGCGCTGCGCGCCGCCGCCGGGCATGGTCAGCCGGAATTGAGTCGCCGAAAATCCGTCGCCCCAAAAAAATCGGCGGACATCCACTCGGGGCCGGCTGAAAGCCGCATGGATGTCCGCTTGAACTGCTCCGGCCGCCTCGACGGGGGTGAGGCGTCCGGACTCGCTCCCTGCGTGCCATAGAGGTATCGTGCGTCGGAAGCAGAGTACTGGTTTCGATGAGACTATAAGGAAACTTCCGAGAGACTTCTGTCAATGATTGTCAGACGCCCGCGCGGCAATGCTTCGCGGCGCGCGGCGCGCCATGCCGATTCGCGCTACAGTGGCGCATCCGTTTCGTGCGTCCATTCCCCGCCGCTCGTGTCCGCCCCGCTCTCGATCGCTTCGGCCCGCGCACTGCATCTCGCCGCGCAGGGCCTCTTGACGCCGCCTCGCCGCAAGGCGGTCAAGGCCGACGTGCTCGCCGCCGTCCGCCGGATGGGCCAACTGCAGATCGACACGATCCATGTCGTCGCGCGCAGCCCGTATCTCGTGCTGTTCAGCCGGCTCGGCGCATATGCGCCGCAATGGCTCGACGAACATCTCGCCGACGCGAAACTGTTCGAGTACTGGTCGCATGAAGCGTGCTTCCTGCCGATCGAGGACTTCGGCCTGATGCGCCACAAGATGCTCAACCCCGTCGGCATGGGCTGGAAATACGCGGCCGAATGGCACGCGCAGCATCGCGACGCAATCGACGCGCTGCTCGCGCATGTTCGCGCGCGCGGCCCCGTGCGCTCCGCCGATTTCGCGCGCGGCGCCGGCAAGGGCAACGGCTGGTGGGACTGGAAGCCCGAGAAGCGGCATCTCGAAGTGCTGTTCTCGACCGGGCAATTGATGGTCGCCGAGCGGCGCAACTTCCAGCGCGTCTACGACGTCGCCGAACGCGTGCTGCCGGACTGGGACGACGCGCGCGACCTGCCGCCGCGCGCGGCGGTGGTGCCGCGCCTCGTCGGCAACACCTGTCGCGCGCTCGGCATCGTCCGCGCGGACTGGATCGCCGATTATTACCGGCTGCCGAAGCGCTCGTATCGCGACGAACTGCATGCGCTCGCGGACGCGGGCGAGCTGCTGCCCGTCGCGGTCGACGGCTGGCACGCCGACGCGTTCGTGCATCGCGAGCTCGCGCCGCTCGTCGACGCCGCGCGCGACGGCGCGCTGCGCCCGACGGTCACGACGCTGCTGTCGCCGTTCGATCCGGTCGTCTGGGATCGGCGGCGTGCATCGGCGCTGTTCGATTTCGACTACACGATCGAATGCTACACGCCCGCGCACAAGCGTCGCTACGGCTACTTCTGCCTGCCGATCCTGCACCGCGGGCGGCTCGTCGGCCGCGTCGACGCGAAGGCGCATCGCACGCAGCGCGTGTTCGAGCTGAAGGCGGTGCACATCGAGCCGGGCGTGCGGCTCGGCGCGGGGCTCGCGGCGGATGTCGGTCGCGCGATCCGCAAGCTCGCCGACTGGCACGAAACGCCCGTCGTCGAGGCCGGCCACGCGCCGAAGGAGATCGCGCGAGCAATCGGCGCGGATCGCGTCGCCAAGCCGCGATAGCGATGCGATGTGGGCGTGCGGGGCGTGCGCGCGCGGCGCGGAATGCGTGGCGGATGCGGCGCGACGAAAACCGGGCAGCGCATGCCGCGACCGCACGGGCTGCAACGAGCGCACACGCGCGCATCGCCCGGCGCGCGACCGATGCGCCCGGCGCGCGGGCCCACCGACGCGTCCGCCCCGTCCGTTCGCGTTCAGTCCGCGAGCTTGCGAAAACGCGGCGTGCCGTCGGCGAGCGTCTCCTCGAACATCGCCTCGGGACGCACCCAGAGGCTGCGCTCCTTAGGCCACAGCTGTTCGTAGACGACGAGACGCTCCTCCGTCTCCGAATGCCGCGCGACGCCGATCACGCGATACAGCCCGCCCTTGTAATGACGATGCGTCGCGATGCGTTCGGCTTCCTGCTCGGTCATGATGCGCTCCATGAAAATCGACGAGCGCGTATTGTATGCGCGTCGCGCCCCGCGCGGCGCGCGGCGCGGCGATGCGCGCGGCCGGCCCGCCTCGGCGCGCCGGCCGGCGGCTGCGCGTAGACGCCGGGCCGATGCAGCTCCATCCAGCGCGGCGGATGCGCGAGCGCCGTGAAGCCGGCCGGGCGATACAACGCGTGTACAACGCGTGCGCGTCGCTCGTGACGCGCGCCACGCGGCGCAGCGCGCGCACCGCGTCCTGTGCGAACACGCGATCGATCAGCGCGCGGCCGTCGCCCTTGCCGCGATGCTCGTTCGGCACGAATACGTCGCACCGGTACGCGAACGCCGCATGATCGGCGACGAGACGCGCGAAGCCGACGAGCCCGGCATCGAGATACGCGCCGAAGCACAGCGATCCGGCGATCACCCGTTCGCCCCCGTCACGCGGAATGCCCCGCGACCAGTACGCGTCGACGCGCAGGAATGCGTGCATCGCGTCGATGTCCAACTCGGCCTTCTCGCTCGAAAAGCGCGGCGCCGGCGTCGATGAAGCGAACAGTTGAACTCAATCCAAACGAGCCGCTTGGTCACTATCACAGCAGCAAGCATTGTAAGCATTCAGGAAGCCAAAACGATGGCGCCGACCGCTTGCGTTCTGTGAGGCTTTATAAATCGACCTTGTATTTCTCAATGGATTGACTATACATGATCATCAATCAAATTCACGACAACAAAGGGCAAATATGAAAAATTCCCACAATGTCGTCAATCGCTTTATTGTCGCCGCTTCTATTATCATTGGAGTCGTTCTTTACAGTTCCGCTTGGGCAAATCCGCAGCCCATGCATACGAAGCAGGCACGTATGCCGCGTATCCCGCAGAATCTCCCGCTTTCACCAGACCAAGCCAAATACGACCTGCCGCTCAGCAAGTATGACCGCGCAACGCTGATGGAGCCGTTGCGGCGGAAGCAATCAGCGAAACCCGACAGGCGCACCCGGCCTGGAGCAGATTGCCGCGACATGTCAATAATGACGCAATATCACGGTACGGCGCTTGCTGATTACATAGCAAACCTCCCGGATTATGAGTGCCACTACGGACTATTCTCGATTGACAGGGCGATGGCCGCGCAGATTTTCAATTCTGAAAACGTGTGGGCTGTTGCCAGCCGTCTCACTCAAGAAATCAATCGTTACGACGCAACAAATATTACATTGGTAAATTTGCTTATTTATCTGAGAGCCGCTTATTTCCAATATGACGCAGCCCAGCTTGCTGATCCGATTCCCGGTCTCGTAGTCTGGCTGCGTCCGTATATTTTGCAGAGCCTCTCTGGCGACGCGCTTTACCTCGAGAATTCACGCGCGCCGAGTGACCTGCCCCCTACAAACAGGGCCAGCCGGAGTCTAGTAAAGTTCGTTTTCGGAGAAGAAGACGAACATGAAGAAGCGCTTTACGGAACAGCAAATCATCGGGTTTCTGAAGGAAGCCGAGGCCGGTATGCCGGTCAAGGAACTGTGCAGGAAGCATGGGTTCAGTGACGCGTCGTTCTACACCTGGCGCGCGAAGTTCGGCGGCATGGAAGTCTCGGAAGCCCGCCGGCTCAAGGGCCTCGAGGTGGAGAATGCCCGACTGAAGAAACTGCTGGCCGAAGCAATGCTCGATATGGAAGCGTTGAAGGTTGTCGTCAAGGGAAAGCCCTGAGCCCGCAAGCCAAACGCGAAGCAGTGTTGGCGATTCGGGAGAAGGTCAACATCTCCGAGCGCCGCGCCTGCCGGCTTGTCGGGCTTTCTCGCAGCGTGCTGCATTACGACGCGAAGCCGGACCACGAGAATGAGGTGCTCGCGGCGCGTCTGGTGAAGTTGGCGCACGAACGTCGTCGATTCGGCTACCGCCGACTGCACGCCCTGGTGGAACGCGAAGGCACGCACGCCAATCACAAGCGCATCTATCGCCTGTACCGTGAGGCAGGGCTGGCTGTGCGGCGCCGTCGCAAGCGCCACGGCGTCATGATTGAGCGCGAGCAACTGGCATTGCCGGGCGCACCCAACGAGGTATGGTCAATCGATTTCGTGATGGATGCGCTTTCCAACGGCCGGCGCGTGAAGTGCCTGACCGTCGTCGACGATTTCACGAAAGAGGCTGTCGACATCGTCGTCGACCATGGCATCTCAGGTTTGTATGTCGCTCGGGCATTGGACCGTGCAGCTCGCTTCCGTGGCTATCCCAAGGCGGTGCGAACAGACCAGGGACCCGAATTTACGAGCCGCGCGCTTGACCAGTGGGCGTATGCGAACGGCGTCACGCTGAAGTTGATTCAGGCGGGCAAGCCCACGCAGAATGCGTACATCGAATCGTTCAACGGCAAGTTCCGCGACGAATGCCTTAACGAGCACTGGTTCACGACGCTCGCGCACGCTCGGGCAGTCATCGCGGCATGGCGTCAGGACTACAACGAGCAAAGGCCGCACAGCGCACTGAACTACCTTGCGCCGTCAGAGTTTGCGGCGAAACATCGGGCAACCGCGGACGCTCCTGCCGCTTTCCAGGAGTTGGTTTAAAGGGACTTTGCTAGAAGCCCATTGGCCCTATCGAAGGGGGCAGGTCAAGGGGTAACCCTGCTCTACGACGAGTCGTATCGCTTCTTCCTTGAATTCCCCGGAAAACGCACGCCTGACCATGGTTTGGCCCTCCAGACGACACGTTACCTTCTTTTCGAACCGTCCAAGGGCATTGAACCACTACACTTCGGTTCTTCCGCGCCTTTCCGTTGCTTCGGACTCCGCCGTGCGCCGTGCGCGATGCTCGAGCGCCCGCGGCGCACGCATCGCAGGCCGCCCGTCGCGCTTCGGCGACATCTTTGTCATGTTCGGCTCATGTTCGCGCACCGCCGCGCCGGCAACATTTGCCTCACATCGACCGACGCGGCCGTTACGCGGACTGCGTCGAAGTCGAATCGAACGAGACGGAACAAGAGGAAAATCATGAAAGCGCCGATCATCGCCATTGCGTTCGGCATCGCGCTGGCAGCCTGCGCCCCGCTTCGCCAGGATTCACGACCCGGCGAAGCGGGGCCGCCCATCGCCGCGCCGAACCGCGGCGGCGGCAACACGCCGCCGAGCGGCGCGCGGCGCGCGGCGAACGAGGTCGTCGACTACGCGGGGCGTCCGTGCGTGAACCAGACGCTGTACGTGAAGACGCATCCTTGCATCTTTCCGCGCCTGCAGCGCTGAACCGCCGCGGTGACGCCGCATCCGCGGCGCCGCGGGCGCATGCGCCCACCTCGCCTCTCGCCTCTCGCCTCTCGCACTTCGCATCTCGCACTTCTCACCTCGCGCGCGTTCGCATGCGCGCGACGCCCGACAATGCGCGCGACGCACGCGCCGCGCATCGCGCCGCATCGACCGCGTGCCCGCCGGCTCGCGGCTCGCGGCTCGCGGCTCGGCGGCGAGCGCCGCGCCGCCGTCGCTTCACGGCCCGGCCCGCCTCTTGCGTCGCTCGCCCCTGCCCCGCGATTGCTTATCGCGCCGCGTCTCATAACGAATCGCGAACTGCTTCTTTGTGTTTTACGGGCCCGCTTCGTATAACTGCGACTTGCCGTCCGAACCGCCCCAACCGAAGAGCTTCCCGTGAGCACACTCGATCTCGACGCGCCGATCTCGACGCCGATCCGCACCGCGAGCGACGTTTCGCGCCTCATCAACGCATCGGGCGCGCGCGCGAACCACGCGCGCGTGATCGTCCTGCTCGCGCTCGGCGGCGTGTTCCTCGATGCGTACGATCTGACCACGCTGTCGTACGGCATCGAGGACGTGACCCGCGAGTTCGGCCTGACGCCGGCGCTGAGCGGGCTCGTCAGCGCGTCGATCATGATCGGCACGATCCTCGGCAGCCTGCTCGGCGGCTGGTTCACCGACAAGGTCGGCCGCTACCGCGTGTTCATGGCCGACATGCTCTGCTTCGTCGTCGCCGCGATCGTGGCCGGACTCGCGCCGAACGTAGAGGTGCTGATCGCCGCGCGCTTCGTGATGGGGCTCGGCGTCGGCATCGATCTGCCGGTCGCGATGGCGTTCCTGGCCGAGTTCTCGAAATTCGGCGGGCGCGGCAACAAGGCGTCGCGGCTCGCCGCGTGGTGCCCGATGTGGTACGCGGCGTCGTCCGTGTGCTTCCTGATCGTGTTCGGGCTGTATTTCGCGCTGCCCGCCGAGCACGCGCGCTGGCTGTGGCGCGCGTCGCTGATCTTCGGCGCGGTGCCGGCGCTCGCGATCATCGCGGTACGCGGCCGCTACATGAACGAATCGCCGCTGTGGGCCGCGAATCAAGGCAAGCTGCGCGACGCCGCGCGCATCCTGCGCGAGTCGTACGGGATCCGCGCGCATGCGGCCGACGACACGCCGCGCGCGGCACCGTCGCAGCCGCCCGTCAGTTTTCGCGTGCTGTTCAGGCAGCCGTACCTGCCGCGCACGCTCGTCGCGAGCGCGATGAATCTGTGCATCCCGTTCGAATACACGGCGATCGCGTTCTTCCTGCCGACGATCCTGACGCAGTTCCTCGGCGCGGGCGTGTTCGAGACGATCGCCGCGACGCTCGCGCTCAACGTGCTGTTCGCGCTCACGGGCGGGTTGCTCGGCATGCGCCTCGCGTACCGGCTGCCGTCGCGGCGCGTCGCGATCGCCGGCTTCGCCCGGCGCGCGCGGCTGGACGCCCGCGCGCCGCGTGCTGCTGCGCGGCGGCCCATGGCTTGCGCTCGCGCTCGTGTTCGCGGGCTTTTCCGTCAGCTCCCCGCTGTTCGTCACGTTCGCGAACCTCGGCAACGTGCTGCAGCAAAGCGCGGTCACCGGCCTGCTCGCGTTCGGCCTGACGATCGTGATGATCGGCGGCGGCGCGGATGCGATCAAGGGTGGGCTCGATCTATCGATCGCCGCGAATCTCGGCCTGTGCGCGGCGGTGTTCGCCGCCCTCACGCGCGGCGGCCACGGCGACGCGCTCGCGCTCGCCGCGACTTGCGCGACGGGCGTCGCGGTCGGCGCGCTCGCGTCGTGCGCGCTGCTGAGCGGCAGCGCGCCGGGCGCGGGCGACTATCTGCTGCCCGTCGTCGCGGCGGTGCTGCTCGGCGTCGTGTTCTCGCGCCGGCTCGTGCCGACGATTCCCGGCACGCTCGTCGCCGTGCTGTTCGTCGGCCTGCTCGCGAACGGCTTCCAGTTGAACAGCGTGTCGAGCTATTGGGTGAGCGGCGTCGAGGGCGCGCTGATCCTGTTCGTCGTCGCGGCCGTCGCGCTGCTGCGCCGGCGCCGCTCGCAGGAAGCATTCGATGCGTGACGCAACCGACCGTCTGTCGCGCCTCGCCGCGCTCGGCGCGCTCGCGGCCGTTCTCGCGTTCTTCGCCGTCGCGGCGCCCGGCTTCGCGACGCTCGCGAACGTCGAGCGCGTGCTCGTCAACAACTTCGCGCTGCTCGCGATCGCCGCGCTCGGGATGACGCTCGCGCTGTCGATCGGCGCAATCGATCTGTCGCTCGGCACGGCGATCGACGTCGCGAGCCTCGCGTTCGTCTGCGCGCTCGCGCATCGCGCGGGCTGCGCGAGCGCGGCGCTCGCGGGCCTCGGCGCGGCGCTCGCGCTCGGCGCGGCCAATGCGCTGCTCGTCACGCGGCTGGGCATCGCGCCGTTTCTGGCGACGCTCGGCACGCTGTTCATCGGCCAGACAATCCAGCAACTCGCGACGGACGGCGGGCAGCCGATCTATCTGCTGAGCACCGCACCGCCGCCCGCGTTCGACGCGCTCGCGCACGGCGTCTGGCTCGGCGTCGCCGCCCCGCTGTGGATCGTCGCCGCGCTCGCCGGCGCGCTGCACGTCGCGCTCGAGTGCTTGACGCTCGGCCGGCAAGCACGCGCGCTCGGCGCGCAGCCGGGCGTCGCGCGCCACTCGGGGCTGCGCGTCGGCGCGCTGGCCGCGGGCGTGTTCGTCGCGAGCGCGCTCGTCTACGGCGTCGCGGGGCTCGTGCTGTCGTCGACGGTCCGGTCTTACGCGCCGCAAGCGGGCAACGCGTATCTGCTGAACGCGATCGGCGCGACGTTCATCGGCGCGACGCTGTCCGAGGCGCGCCGGCCGAACGTCGCCGGCACCCTGCTCGGCGTGCTGCTCGTGAGCTTCGTCGCGAACGGCCTGCTGCTGATCGGCTGGAATTTCTACTGGCAGCAGGTCGCGAGCGGCGCGCTCGTGTTCGCGGTGCTCGCGCTCGGCTCGGGAGTCGGGCGGGAACGGCGCGCGCGCGACGCGGGCCAAAGCGGCTGACGCGGGCCCCATGTCCGCTTCCCGCGGCGCGCCGATGTCCGTCCGGCGTTCCGCGAACTCGGCCGAAGCTTGCTGCCCGATCCGCCGGCCCCGCCGCCGGCACGCGTCGCAGCGCACGGCTTGCCTCCGCGCGCTGCGCGCCGTGCGCCGCACGGCGTACGACGCGCAGCGTCGATCCAAGAAAATCCGCCACGAAAAACGGCGACGCGGATCAGAACTGCAGCGTCGTCAGCAGCGACACCTGCCGCGCGTCGCCCACCGACACGAAGAACCGGTTCACGCTCGACGGGTAATACGTGCGGTTGAACAGATTCTTCACGTTGAGCTGGAACTGCAGCTTCTGCTTGCCGAGCCGCGTGTCGTAGGTCGCGAACGCGTCGGCGGTCGCGTACGCCGGCAGCGTGAAGCTGTTGGCCGAATCGCCCGGGCGCGCGCCGACGTAGCGCCCCGCCGCGCCGATGCGCAGGTCGTCGCCGCCGAGCACCGTGCCCACGTCGTAGACCGCCGCGAGCGAGGCCGTGTGCCGCGCGACGTTCCACAGCCGGTTGTCCGCGTACAGCGGATCTTCGGTCGTCTTCGCGTCGATGTACGCGTAGCTCGCGATCACGTTCCAACGCGCACCGATCCGCCCCGACACGTCGAGCTCGATCCCGCGCGAGCGCGCGCGGCCGGACGTGCGCCACGCGGTCTGGTTCGTCGCGTCGTCGTATTGCGAGACGAGCACGTGCTTCTTGTCGATGTCGAAGAACGCGAGCGTACCGGCGAGGCCGCCCGGCATGTCGAGCTTCGCGCCGAGCTCCCACGACGCGCCTTCCTCGGGCGCGGTCGAGCCGTCGATCACGTAGCCGCCCGCCATCGGCGCGATCTTCGAGGTCGGCTTCAGCGACTGCGTGTAGCTGCCGTACAGCGACAGCGCGTCGTTCCACTTGTAGACGATGCCCGCGCGCGGCAGCCACTTCGTGCCGCTCAGGTTCGTGTTGACCTGGAACGGCCGGCCGCGCCCGGCAAGCTGGCTGTAGCGGACCCAGCGCGCGCCGCCGACGAGCATCCACCGCTCGCTCAGATGGATGCTGTCCTGGAAGAACAGCGAGGCGGTGTGCAGCGTGTCGCTCTGGTCGCTGTCGGAGGCCGATACGCTCGTCGACGGCGGGACGAGCCCGTACGTCGGGTTCAGATAGCTGAACGGCGTCTTGATCGGCTGGCGCAGCATGTCCGCGCGGTAGACCTGCCGGTATTCGCCGTCGACGCCGAACTGCACGTCGTGCCGCATCCCGGCGAGCGTCACGCGGCCGTCGACGTACGCGATGCCGTAGCTGTCGGTGCTGCGCGAACCGTGCGTCGCGTCGTTGCTGCGCGTGAGCGTGCCCTTGAGCGGATCGACCGCCGTGATGCGAATCTGGTTCGCATCGTAGGTCTCCCGGTTGTAGCTGTAGCCGACGTGCACCTTCCAGTCCGGCGCGAGCTGATGATCGATCGCGAGCTGCGCGAGATTCGATTCGCCGCGCATGTCGTTGAACGGCTCGTCGAGCCGGCGGCGCGCCGGGATCGCGAGCGGCGCGTTCGTGCGCGGATCGAGCGCGGTGCCGCGATCGAACGGCATCAGGAAGCGCCGGTACTCGTACGACAGCACCACCTGCGTATCGCGCCCGTACCACGCGAGCGAAGGCGCGACGAGCGTCTCGCGGTGCTCGCCGTAGTTGCGCCAATACTGTTCGTTCGTCTGATCGACGATCAGCCGGTATGCAACGCGCGACTCGCCGATCGCGCCCGTCGAGTCGAACGTGAGCTCGCCGCCGTTCCTGCCGCCGCCGTACGTCGAGCCGAGCGCCGAGATCGCGTGGCGGCGCGCGAGCTGCGGCTGCTTCGTGACGACGTTGATCACGCCGCCCGGGTCCATGATTCCGTACAGCAGCGAGGCCGGGCCCTTCAGCACTTCGACGCTGTCCGTCGTCGCGTTCAGCGAGCGGCCCTGCACGATCGGCATTCCGTTGCGCATCACCGAGCCGTCGCGGTTGTCGCCGAAGCCGCGCTTCATCACCGTGTCCTGCGTGCTGCCGAGCGTGTTGCCCTGCGTGATGCCGCTCACGTTCGCAAGCGCGTCGTCGAGATTGCGCGGGCGCTGGTCGCGCAGCACCTGCTGCGCGACGATGGCGACCGCTTGCGGCACCTCGGCGAGCGGCGCGTCGCTGCGCAGCCCCGCCGCCTCGCGCGGCGGCCGGTAGCTGTCCGCGTGCGGGCCGCTCGCGCGCACGGCGACGGTGGGCAGCGTCGTGTCGGCCGCGAGCGCGGCATCGGCGCCGGCGGCGGCCGGCCCGGGCAGCCTGGCGAGCGTGTAGCCGCCGCTCGGCTGCCGGAGCGCGACGAGCCCCGTGCCCGTCAGCAGCCGGTCGAGCGCCGCGGCCGGATCCGCGCGGCCGTGCAGCCCGGGGCTTCGCAGGCCCGTGGTCAGCTCGCCCGGGAACGACAGCAGGATGCCGGCCTCGCGGCCGAAGCGGGTCAGCGCCGCGTCGAGCGGGCCCGCCGGAATGTCGTACCCGCGCGTCGCGGCGGCCGGCTCGGCCGCGCCCGATACGCCCGGCGCGGCGCACGCGGAGAACAGCGCGGCGGCGGCCACGCGCGCGACGACGCGGCGCGGGGCGAATTGCGGCATGCACGGCGCGTGCAACGTGTGCGACGCGTGCGATGTGTGCGATGTGGCTTGCCGCGCGCATCGCGGCGCGGCCGCGTCGCGCGGCCGGCCTGCGCCGAGCCGCGCGGCGGGCTGAGCCGCCTCGGGCAAACCGGCCGGCGCGTGCGCCGTATCCGCGCACACGCCGGCGTGCGCGCGGCGGGGGCGGCGATTGCAGATTGAATCCATGATCGATGACTCGTTGACGATGGGTGGAATGCAGCCTTCATTTCCCATGTCACGCGAGCATCGAAAACAGCTCAGGCCCGGCGAAAAAATTTCGATGAGGCATGCGGCGCGCGTGCGCAATCGCGCTCAATCGCGCGCCGCGACGACGGTCACCCAGTAGCGGCTCAGGTACTCGACATCGACGGGCAGCGTCTCGCGCAGCGTGTCGAGGATGCGGTCGGTGTCGTCGAGCGGGTACGTGCCGGATACGCGCAGGTTCGCGACCGCCGCGTCGCAGCGCACGCGGCCCGGGCGGTAGCGGTCGATTTCGGCGAGCAGATCGGCGAGCCGCAGGTTCGACGCGACGAGGATGCCGTCCACCCATGCGCCGGCGCTCGCCCCGAGCACACGCGGCGGCCCGGCGAGCGCGTCGCGCGTGAAATCCGCGCCGTGGCCCGCCGTGATCAATGGCGCGCGGCCCACCGCGCGCCGAGGCGCGATCCGCACCGCGCCGTCGAACACGTCGACGCGCGTCGCATCGCCGCGCTCGCGCACCGAGAAGCGCGTGCCGACCGGCCGCACGTCGCCGTGCGCGGTCGCGATCACGAGCGCTCGGGGCACCGCGCGCGCCGCGTCGCGGCCGCTCGTCACCATGATTTCGCCGCGCAGCAGGCGCACGCCGCGCGTCGCGTCGTCGAAGCGGATGTCGATCGCGGTATCGGTGTTCAGGACGACCGTCGTGCCATCGGCGAGCGTGATCGTGCGCCGCTCGCCGAGCGCCGTGCGCACGTCCGCGCCCCACGCGCGCCACGGCAGGTACGCCTGCCCCGTCCACGCGCCGCCGCCCGCGAACAGCAGCACCGCGAGCGCCTTGAGCGCCGCGCGCCGCCCGCGCGAGCGCGGCGGCAGCAGCGCGGCGCGGGCCGCCCGCGCGCTCAGCGCGCTCGCGACATGGCCGAGCCGCCCGTTGACGGCCTCGATGTGCCGCCACGCCGCGTCGTGCGCCGGGTGCTCGGCGCGCCAGCGCGCAAGGCGCGCGCGTCGCGTCGCTCGCGGGCGCGGCGCCGAGCTCGACCCACCATTGGACCGCACGCCGCGCGACGCGCTCGGGCACCGCGGGCGGGCCGCCCGCCGGCTTCGCGCCGCTCATGCGGCGATCGCGAAGTAGCACTGCGCGCCCGCTTTCACCAGGTAGCGCTTGACGGTCGCGAGCGACACGCGCAGCTCGGCCGCGATCTGCGCGTGCGTCATGCCGTCGAGCTGCGCGAGCAGGAACGCGCGGCGAACGACGGCGGGCAGCCCGTCGAGCATCCGGTCGACCTCGACGAGCGTCTCGAACAGGACGGCGCGTGTCTCCGGCGACGGCGCGACCGCCTCCGGCCATTGCGCGAGCGCGTCGAGATACGCGCGCTCGAGCCGCTCGCGCCGCCAGTGGTTGTACAGCACGTGCTGCGCGACGGTCGTCAGGAACGCGCGCGGCTCGGCCGCGTCGATCGGCTCGTCGCGTGCGAGCAGGCGGATGAACGTGTCGTGAACCAGATCGGCCGCGCGCTCGCCGCAGCCGAGCTTCTTCGACAGCCAGCCGTGCAGCCAGCCGCGATGACCGGTATAGAGCGCAGCGATCTCCCGCTGCAGACGCAAAGTGTTGGCCGGCATGGACGTGATCCCCCCGGACCGTCACGCCGGAATGCTATTTTGTAAATGAGAATGATTATTATATACGTATTTGTAACCGGACGGTGAATGCGTCCGCACGGTCCGTGGGGCGCCGCGACGCTTGGGTGGCGCGCGAGGCCCGGCCGCCTCGCCGAAGCGGCGCGCCGGCACGGCCGGCACGCGCCGAACGCGGCTCGCCGATCCGGCGCTTAGGCGGAAAGTCGCGACTGCGGCGGCGTCGGCTGCGTGCAACAAATGGCCCGCGCCCGTGGCTCAAACGGGCGACTCGACGGAGCCCGCCAGGACGGCGCCTCCCGACGCGATCGGCTCTTTGGGTGCCTTCATCGTGCCGCCGTCGCGCCGTCGCGCCGTCGCATTCGCCGTCGTCTTCATCGTCGACAGCGCCGTCCGGCGCGACGCCGGGCTGATCGAACCCGATGCCGCGACGACGATCGCCGTCGCGGCGCGCGGGTTCGCGGCCGCCCCGCCCTTGCCCGTCACGGCCGCGCGACGTGCCACATGCCGCCGAAGCCGTCGCCGGTATGCTGCCCCGGCTTCGCGTCACCGGAGAACCGATACAGCGGACGCCCCTTGTACGTCCACTGATGCTTGCCGCCCGCGGCGGCGATGAAGCCGAGAGCGCCGCCCGGCTTGTCGTACGCGTCGGCGAGCGCGGCCGGCCAGTTCGCCGTGCAGCCGCCCGTGCATGCGCTCTTGCCGGGCATCGTGTCCCGGTCGAACGTGTAAAGCGTCATGCCGTCGTCGTCGACGACCATGCCGCCCGCCGCCTTCGGCGGCTCGGCGAGCGCCGCGACAGGCGCCGCGCAGACGAGCGCAATCAGCACATTCCTGATCATGATGACTCTCCTCGAATGAAGAAAAACCGACGCGCGGGCTCACGGGTCCGCGCGCGCCCTGACAAACTCGGCGCGGATGCGCAGCCGCACGTCGTCGCCGACGGCGGGCAGCCAGCGTGACAAACCGAACGCGGTCCGGCTGAAGTGACCGTCGGCGACGAAAGCGAGCGGGCGCGCCGCATCGGGCGCGGCGCGCGCGATTCGTTCGGGCGGCTCGGCGCCGCGGTGAGCGCTGCCCGAGTCCGTCTCGCGCCGCATCGCGTCGCGCGAATCGGCGACGCCCGGCCCCGCATCGCGCGGGCGCCCGTCGCGCAGCTCGGCTGCGCGACGGCCCTGCCCCGCGCGCCGCTCAGCCGGGTTGCTTTCGCCGCTTTCGCCGCTTTCGTCGCCCTCGCGCTCCGCTCGCGCGCCCGTGTCCGGTTCCAGTTGCCGGCCGGCGTCGAAGCGCACGGCGAGCGTGATCGGGTGCGTCATCGCGCGGATCGTCAGTTCGCCGGTCAGAACGCCCGTCGTCGCGCCGGTGCGCTCGAAACGCGTGCCGACGAAGCGGATCTCCGGGTAACGCGCGACGTCGAGCATCGCCGAGCCCTTTACCAGCGTGGCGACGAACGGCACGTTCGCGCCGAGGCTCGCCGCGTCGACCGTCACGTCGACGCGGCTCGCGAGCCGATCGTCGCCGACATCCGACAGCTCCGCGCGCATCCGTGCGAAGCGCATCGTCAGGTGCGCGTGCCAGAAATTGTCGACGCGGAACGTGACGCCGGAGTGCCGCGGATCGAGCCGGTAGCGCGTCGCCGCGGGCGGCGACGCGGCGAGCGCGCCGGCGGTTGCGGCGCCCGGCGCATCCGTCACCGCAGCCGGCGTGCGCGCCAGGCCCGGCGTGCGCGGCGGTCCCGACGCACCGGCCACGCGCGGCGCGTCGGGTGGCCACGCCGTCTGCGCGATGCCCGCACTCGGCGCAAGCCACGCGCTAAGTGCGCACGCGAGCGTCGCGGCGAAGCTTGCGAATGAACCGGCGGCATCCATGCTCGACTCGTATGATCGACTCGTCGACGGCCTCGGCCTCGGCGTCGCGCCTCGCCTCGGCTCGCGCGCTATCGCCACCGCTGCGGATGGCCGCCGAGCTCGCTGCAGACGTCGGCCGCGATCGTGCGCAGCCGGCCTTCGTCGAGCTGGCCGGAGAGCGCGTACGCGGTGCGCTCGCTGACCCAGTAGAAGGTGTGCCGCCCGCCGTCGCGCCACGGCCGCACCGCCGCCTCGCGCTGCGCGGACGCGCTCACGTACAGCGCGAGCCGCTCGCCTGCCGCGTTTTCGTACATGAATTGCGCGGCGGGGCCGCCCGCGCCGGGCAGCAGCCGCGCGCCGAGCAGCGCGAAGCCGTACTCGCGGAGCGACGGCGCGGCGATCCGGCGGCCGACGCGCGCCGACAGCCACGCGAGCGGCGCGCCGTCGCGGCCGACGGCGATTTCGACCGGGTGCCGCGCATCGGGCGCGTAGAGCGCGTAGGCGAGATCGGCGTCGCGCGCGAACGCGCGTTGCGCGGCCGCGGGCGCGACCCATTGCAGCGCGGCGGACGGCGCGAACCGCGGCGCGAGCGCGCCGCCGAGCCAGCCGAGCGCGACGCCCGCCGCCAGCGCGCCGCTCGCGAACGCCGCGCGCCGCCACCACGGCGTGCGCACCGGCCACGCGACGCACGGGCCGTGGCGCGGCGCGACAGGATCGGCGAACAGCGCGCGCAGCGCCGCACGCTGCGCGCGATAGTGCGCGGCGATGCCGGCCGCGCGCGGATCGGACGCGAGCCGCCTGGCCATCGCGCGGCTCTGCGCGTCCGGCAGTTCGCCGTCGACGAACGCCGACAGCGCGAGGAGCCCCGGCTCGTCGGATTCCGGTGCAACGCAAAGATCGGGATCGTCGCTCATCGATGATGTCTCGCAGCGGTAAGGGACAGCGGCGGCCGCAGCGGCGCGTCGGTCAGCAGCGCGCGCATGCGCTCCCGCGCGCGCGACAGCCGCGACATCACGGTGCCGACCGGCACGCCGAGCACCGCCGACGCGTCCTGATAGCTCAATTCCTCGACGCAGACGAGCAGCAGCACTTCGCGCTGCTCGAGCGGCAGCCGGTACAGCATTCGCTGCACGTCGCGCAGCACGAGCGCGTCGATCTGGCCGGCGGGCGCCTCGAGCGTGCGCCACGGGCCTTCGTCGTCGTCGACGGCGAATTCGCGGCGCGCGCGCAACTGATCGATGTACAGATGGCGCAGGATCGTCAACAGCCACGCGCGCAGATTGCTGTCGGGACGGAACGCGCGCATGCGCGAGAACGCGCGCTCGACGGTGTCCTGTACGAGATCGTCGGCCCACGCGGGGTCGCCCGTCAGCGCGCGCGCATAGCGGCGCAACTGCGGCAGCCAGCCGACGACGTCCGATTCGAAGCTCACGCGCGGCGCCGTCGTTCAATAGCCGCCGCCACCGCCGCTGCCGCCGCCGCGGCCGTAGCCGCCCATCGGCGCCGCATGGTCGGACGGCGACATGTCGCCCGGGGACGCGCAGCCCGCCGCCAGCATCAGCGCGAGCAGCGCGCATGCGGCTGAAAGCATCCGTATCGATTCCATTTACGCCTCCGGGCGGCGCATCGGTCGGGGGGCCGGGCGTCGCGCGCGCGCCGCGGCGGGCGGCGCCCCATGTGGATGAAAACGAATGCCGCGCGCGTTTTATTCCGCGCTTCGCACGGCGACATCACAAAGATAGGCGGGTTCGCGCGCTTTTCACGTGGTGGAAAACGCTGTGGCGGGCGCGGGCATGCCGGTATGCCGGTATGCCCGCGAGCGTGCCCGCGCGCCGCGCACGATGCGCGATCGTGCGTCTCCCCGCTCCCGGATGCGAGCGTCGCGCGGCCGGCGTCCCGCGACGAACGGCAGGCGATAAGCGATAAGCGGCAGGCGGCAAGCGGCAAGCGGCAAGCGGCAAGCGGCAAGCGGCAAGCGGCAAGCGGCAAGCGGCAAGCGGCAAGCGGCAAGCGGCAAGCGGCAAGCAAGCGATTTTCCCCATGCCGATCGATATCGCGCAACCCCTCCCGCGCATCCGGCCGGAGACCGCGCCGCGGCGGCTCCCGGCGTCGGGACGCCGCTGCAAAACGTCGCCCGTCCGAACGGGCGCAGCGGACGATGGCGGGCGCGCGCCGGCCGAACTCGTTCGCGCCGCCGCCCCTCCCCTGCCCGCGCGTTTTTAGCGACAATTCGACCATTGCCCGTCGCGCCGCCGCGCGCGGCGGACCGCGCGACCCGCATCACGATCACCGAACGCCCATGCCTTCCCCAGTCAAGCCGCGCACGTACGCCATGCCCGAGCGCAGCGATCGCCTCGATTTCTACATTCGCGACGAGGCCGCCCGCCGGGCGATCACCGAGCCGCACCGGCATGCGTACTTCCAGATCCAGTTCAACCTCGGCGGCGACACCGAGCAGCGCATCGGCGGGCTCACGCGAGCGTTCCCGCGCGGCGCGCTCGCGTTCGTGCTGCCGTACCGCGAGCACCTGATCGCGCATCCGCCGGGCGCGCACTTCGTCGTGATCAATTTCTCGCAAACGTTCCTGCGCGCCGATCTCGACGTCGATCCGCTCGATCTCGAGGATGTCTGCGCACAGCGCGCGCCCGAGCTCGCGCCGTTTCGCTTCCAGGAGCATCTGGACTTCATCCTGACCGGCGCGGCATTCGACGACGCGCGCCGCCTCGCGCAGCGGATGCTAGAAGCCAACCGCGCGCGCACGTTCGGCTCGGTGCCGCTGCTGCGCGGCTATCTGCTGCAGTTGATCGGGCTCGTCTGCACGCAATACGCGGGGCCGCTCACGAAGCTCGCCCAGAGCGGCGCGCACCGCACGGGCCGCCGCGACGCGTTCGCGCGCGTGCTGCGCCACGTCCGCGCGAACCTGACGAACGACGCGCTCACGCTCGCGGGCACCGCGCGCGCGGCGTGCCTGTCGCCGAACTACCTCGCGCACCTGATCCGCAAGGAGACGGGCAGCACGTTCACCGATCTCGTCACCGCGCGGCGGATCGCGCTTGCCCAATCGCTGCTCGCGCATACGACGCGGCGCATCGCCGACATCGCGCACGCGGTCGGGTTTCGCGACGAGGGCTATTTCTCGCGGCGCTTTCGCGCGTGCGTCGGCGTATCGCCGAAGGAGTATCGCGACGCGAACGGCGCGCCCGGCCCGGCCGATGCGCTCGATTCGGTCAATACGGCCGGGCCGCGCGCCGCGCCCGGGCGCGGCGAAACGCGCGGCGCGGCCGGCGCGAAGAGCCCGGCGCGCGCGGCCGCGAAGCCGCGCGCGTAGTTTTGTCCATGAAGACCCCACATTCGTCGCATCGGCGCGCGGGCGGCGCGGGTATCGTCGACGTGTCGACGGCGCGCGCCGCCGCGCCCGCCCCGGCGCGCGGCCGGGCAGCGCACCGCCCGCACGCGCCGTCGCTTTCGCTTTCGCTTTCACTTTTCGACACCTTTTCAGAGACCCGAAGATGACCGATTACGTTTTTGCGCCGCCCGCCGTGCCGTCCGTCGAGATCGCCGGCTGCGCCGCGCGCTTTGCGGTGCGCCGCGTGTTCTGCGTCGGCCGCAACTATGCGGACCACGCGCGCGAGATGGGCGCCGATCCGAACCGCGAGCCGCCGTTCTTCTTCACGAAGCCGGCCGACGCGATCGTGCCCGCGAGCGGCACGGTGCCATACCCGACGCTCACGTCCGAGCTGCATCACGAGATCGAACTCGTGATCGCGATCGGCCGCGGCGGGCGCGCGATCGCCGCCGACGCGGCGCTCGATCACGTGTGGGGCTATGGCGTCGGCGTCGACCTGACGCGGCGCGACTTGCAGGCCGAGGCGAAGAAGGCCGGCAGGCCGTGGGACTGGGCGAAGGGCTTCGACGCGTCGGGCCCGGTGACGGCGCTGCATCCGGCCGCGTCGATCGGCCATCCGCAGCGCGGCCGGATCTGGCTCGCCGTGAACGGCGCCTTGCGCCAGCAAGGCGATCTCGCCGACATGATCTGGCCGATCCCCGACGTGATCGCGTATGCGTCGCGCGCGGTCGAACTGCGCGCGGGCGACCTGATCTTCACCGGCACGCCGGCGGGCGTCGCCGCGCTGCAGCCGGGCGAGCGCGTGACGGGCGGCGTCGACGGCGTCGCGTCGTTCGAGTTCGTCGTCGGAGAAAAACCGGCCGCGTGAGCCGCCTCGCCGCTCCCGCTTCGCCGTTTTCCCTCCGGAGGCTGTCCGCTTGGGGCGTGCCCGGCGCGCGCCGCCCGCCCGGGCCCCGCACGGGCGGCATGAGCGCCGTCCGACGCGCGGGCCGCACGCCGGCGCGGCCCGCGCGGGCGGACCGCCGCCGCAAACGCGTTATGATGTGCGGCCTTTCATCAGATCATTCGTGGTTCTATTCATGTCCGGCAACACCTTCTGGCTCGCGGCTCCGTGGGCCGCCCTCTTCGTCGCCGCGCTCGCGGCCGTCTGGTTTCCGAAGCTGCGCGCGGCAAGCGTCGGCCTCGGCGCGCTCGGCTACGCGGGCGCGTTCGCGAGCGGCCTGATCGCGCCCGTCGCGCTCGCGCCGATCGCGCTTCTCGCCGCCGCCGCGTACGCGGTCGCGCCGCGGCGCCATGCGGCCGTTCGCGTCGCCGG
This sequence comes from Burkholderia mallei ATCC 23344, assembly GCF_000011705.1. Taxonomy (NCBI): domain Bacteria; kingdom Pseudomonadati; phylum Pseudomonadota; class Betaproteobacteria; order Burkholderiales; family Burkholderiaceae; genus Burkholderia; species Burkholderia mallei. The sequence goes on from NC_006349.2 coordinate 1,241,511, forward strand.
GCACGCGGTGTTCGTCGCACTCGCGCTCGCGCTGATGCTCCACTGGCTGCCCGGCTTCCACAACCCGCGCGTGATCGGCCCCGTGCGCTTCACGCCCGACGCCGCGCCGTTCACGATGTATCTGAATCTCGACAAGCCGCTCGTCGGCTTCTGGCTGCTGTGGGTGCTGCCGTGGCTGCGGCCGATCGACGATCGCGCGCGCGCATGGCGCGCGGGCATCGTCGCGGCGGCCGCGACGTCCGCGGTGTGCCTCGTGTTCGCGCTCGGCGTCGGCCTCGTCGGCTGGGCGCCGAAGTGGCCCGAATCCGCATGGCTGTGGCTCGCGAACAATCTGCTGTTCGTCTGCTTCGCCGAGGAAGCGCTGTTCCGCGGCTATCTGCAAGGCGGGCTGAGCCGACTGCTCGCGAACCGCGTGCCGGCCGCGGGCACGGTCGCGCTCGTCGCGGCCGCGCTGCTGTTCGGCGCCGCGCACGCCGCGGGCGGCTGGCAATGGGTCGCGCTCGCCACCGTCGCGGGCGTCGGCTACGGGCTCGCTTATCGCGCAGGCGGGTTGCAGGCGGCCGTGCTCGCGCACGTCGGCCTGAATCTCGCGCATTTCGGGCTCTTCACGTATCCGATGCTCGCGGTGGCCCGCTGACGCGTCTCGGCGTGCGCGGCGCAACCGGGCCGCGCGCGACGCGCGTTTCGCGCCGGCGGCGAAGCCCGCCTGCATCGCGGCCGCCCGCCCGGCGCCTGTCGCGCGCGCCATCGCGCGCATGACGCCGCCGCGCGCTTGCCCGACGCGCGCGGGCGCGCCGCGCGCCGGGCGGCCCGATCGCGCGGCGTCTCTCGCATGCGCCCGTGCCGCACCCGCTTCGTACGCGAGGCCATCGACACAAATCGATACGGATCGATACGACCGGCACGGCGGGCGCCGCCCTCCCGGCGCGCGCGTTTCGCGCCGGCGCGACGCGTCGCCCGCCAGGGGCGGCATCGAGCCGCCTTCACTTCACCTGATCGGCGATCGGCCGCAGGAACTCGGAGAAGCCCGTGAGCATGATCTGCACGCCGACGCACAGCAGCAGGAACGCCGACACGCGCATCGCGACCTTCGTGCCCTCGGTGCCGAGATAGCGCGCGAGAAACGCGGCGCGACTGTACGTCTGCCAGATCACGAGCGCGGCGAGCGCCGATACCGCGACCGACACGATGCTCGACAGCACGAACTCCGAGAGCTTGTGCGTGCGGTTCGCGTTCAGCGCGATCGCGGTCGCGATCGAGCCGGGGCCGGTGGTCAGCGGAATCGTCAGCGGGAAGAATGCGCGCGCCATCGCGTTGCGCGGCTCGACGGGCTGCGCGGCGGTGTCGCCGCCCGTCGGCACGTCCGGCTCGTTGAGCATCTGCCAGCCCGCCACCGCGACCGCGAGGCCGCCGCCGATGCGCAGCGCCTCGAGCGAGATGCCGACGAAGAACGCGGCGAGCAGCACGATGAATGCGTTGATCGCGACCTTGCGCGCGAGCGCCGCGCGCTGCGCCTCGGTCAGCGACTCGGTGCGCTCGAGGAACAGGAACGCGATGCCGAACGGATTGATGATGCCCATGAGGCCGGTGAAGCCGAACAGGATTTCGGAGATCAGGCGGTCGACGATCATCGGGAAGCGGGAAGGACGGACAAGGGTTATCGGAGGCCGCTCGCGCGGCCGCGCCATTGTAGAGCATGCGCGCCCGCGCCCATCGGCCACGGCCGCGCGCCGGCCGTCCTCGTTCATCCGCCGCTCGCCGGCGGGCGCTTCGCCGATGCCGCACACCCGACGCGGCGGCGTGCGGATCTCGGCGCGCCTGCGCCCGCGAGTCGATCCGATCGAAGCGATCGCGCGTGCGGCCCGGCGCGTTGTGCTTCGTGTCTTTCTGCTCGTGCCTTGCATCCGGCATCCGGCATTTGGCACCCGGCGGCGCATGACTCGCGACGTGCAACGGCGCGCCCGATCCCGACGCGCGTTACCGCACGCACGCGCGCCCGATCGGCAAGCGTCTTCAGGACGTCCCCGGATGCACGCCCGCCGCATCGAAGCAGCGGCTGGTAGTGCGCGACATGGTCGGACGCGCGGCGCAGCGCCCCCTTCAGGCGCGCGCGCTGCAGCACCCGCCGTTCGTCGCGGCTCGCGGTCTCGACGGCTTCGAGCGCGCCGGCCGGGCAGGACGGTCGCGTCATCGGGGGCGCGCCTCCGATCGCGCGATGTCGTCTTGCTCGATCGAGTCGCGGACCGCAAACCGACCAGTCCGTGTGATATAAAAACGCTCCCGCTCCGCCCGCAAAGAATCTTGACCGTTTCCGCGACCATCGGCGGGGCCTCGACGGCCGCGCGGCGGCGCGCTTGCGCGCGTCCACCGGCCGCTGCCCGCGGACGCGCGCGGCGGCGCGCGGGATTTCGGTGCCGGACCGCCTGTTAGAATCGCTGCTCGCGCCCTGCCACGACCAAGGACACTCCATGCCGATCTCTTCGTCCGCCCTGCCGCGCTGGACGCTCGTCGCCCCGCTCGCCGCCTGGCTGGTGCTCGCGCTGTCGCGCGTCGTGCCGGCCGAAGGCTTCGCCATCGCATTCGTCGCCGCCGCGCTCGCGGGCGCGGTGTTCTCCGCGGTGCATCACGCCGAAGTCGTCGCGCACCGCGTCGGCGAGCCGTTCGGCACGCTCGTGCTCGCGATCGCCGTCACCGTGATCGAGGTCGCGCTGATCGTCTCGGTGATGCTGTCGGCCGGCCCCGAGAAAGCGGGGCTCGCGCGCGACACCGTGTTCGCCGCGGTGATGATCGTCTGCAACGGGATCGTCGGGCTGTGCCTGCTCGTCGGCGGCTGGCGGCACGGCGAGCAGGACTTCCAGGGGCGCGGCGCGGCGAAGGCGCTCGCGGTGCTCGCGTCGCTGTCGGTGCTCTCGCTCGTGATGCCGAACTATCTGAGCGCCGCGCCGGGCCCACGGCTGTCGACGTCGCAGCTCGCGTTCGCGGGCGTGTCCTCGCTCGTGCTGTACGGCGTGTTCGTGTTCGTGCAGACGGTTCGCCATCGCGATTACTTCCTGATCGACGGCAGCGCCGACGAATCCGTCCATGCGGTGCCGCCGAGCGGCCGCACCGCGCTCACGAGCATCGCGTTCCTGTTCGTGAGCCTCGTCGCGGTCGTGCTGCTCGCGAAGCTGCTGTCGCCCGCCGTCGAGCGCACGGTGCTGCGGCTCGGCGCGCCCGAGGCGGCCGTCGGCATCGTGATCGCCGCGCTCGTGCTGCTGCCGGAAGGGCTCGCCGCCGTCGGCGCGGCGCGCGCGAACCGGCTACAGACGAGCATGAACCTCGCGCTCGGCTCGGCGCTCGCGAGCATCGGCCTGACGATTCCGACCGTCGCCGCCGTGTTCATCTGGACGGGCGCGCCGCTCACGCTCGGCATCGGCGCAATGGAGACGGTGCTGCTGTCGCTCACGCTGCTCGTCAGCACGCTCACGCTCAGCCTGGGACGCACGACGGTGCTGCACGGCGTCGTGCATCTGTCGCTGTTCGCCGCCTATCTGTTCCTGTCGATCACGCACTGACCACGCAACCGGCGCGCCGGCGCACGCGCCGTGTTGCGCTTCCCGCCCGCCGGCGCCGCGCGCGGCCCGTCCTCGTCGGACTTTCGACATCGGGCAGCGCGACGCGCGGCGCTTCATGCCGCTTCGTGCCGCTTCGCGTTGTCCGCAAGCCCCTCGCCGACCGGCGAAGACGTCGGCCGCGCCGCAGGCCCGCGCAACGGCGCGTTCGCCGGGTTCGCTTCGCCCGGCTCGTCTCCGGTTCGCTCTGCGGGGTTGCCGCTGCGCGCGCCGGTTGGTTCGATCGAATCGCTCGCACGCCCGCCGGTGCGGCTTGCCGGCCGACGTTTCCGCAGGCGAACCGCCGCGCCGGCGCGCACGGGCGGCAAATCAATCGCGACGCCGCATGACGATGCCTTTCGTTCGTGTCGTTCGCGTCGGCCGAACCGCTTCGTATCGCGCGACGCGTCACGCCCGCCCTGCGGCGCGCGAACCGACACGCGACACGCGACGCCACGCCATCCGCGGCGTCGCGCCCGCCGCCGCTACGCGACCTCGCGCAGCGCCTTCTTCCCCACGCCGCCGTTCAGCCGGTTGAGCTCCTTCAGATCGTTTTCGAGCGCGGGCGCGAGCGTCGTGCGCAGATGGTCGAGGAACGTGCGGATCTTCGCGTCGAGATAGCGGCGCGTCGCATAGACCGCGTACACGCTCAGCGTATCGAGCCGGTAGTTCGGCAGCACGCGCACGAGCCGCCCTTCGCGGATGTCGTCGAGCGCCGTGTACAGCGCGATCGAGCCGATCCCGCGGCCCGCGCGCACCGCCACCGACAACGCATCCGGCACGTTCGCCTGGAACGGCGCGGGCGGCAGCGCGTAGACGGTCTCGTCGCCGTCGTCGCGCTCGAGCCGCCACTCGCCGCCCGGCGAGGCCGGCGTGTCGAGCCGCAGGCACACGTGCTTCGCGAGATCGTCGGGCGTGGTCGGCGTGCCGTGCCGGGCGAGATACTCGCGCGACGCGACGAGCACGCTGCAGCTCGTCCCGCAGGTCTGCGCGACATAGCCCGAATCGGGCAGATGCGACGCCGACACGATCGACACGTCGTAGCCCTCCTCGACGAGATTCGGCATGCGCTGCGCGAGCGTGAGCTCGACCGACACGTCCGGATTGTCTTCCTGATAGCGGACGATCGACGACACCACGTGGCTCTGCCCGAGCCCCGTCATCGCATGGATGCGCAGCTTGCCGCTCGGCCGCAGCAGCGCGTTGCGCGCCTCGGCGTTCGCATAGTCGATCTCCGCGAGGATCGACTTCGCGCGCTCGAAGTAGCGCTGGCCGCTCTCGGTCAACCCGAGGTGACGGGTCGTGCGGTGCAGGAGGCGCGTCTGCACGTGCGCTTCGAGATTCGAAACGGCGCGCGACACCTGGGCCGTGGTCGCGTCGATTTCCTTCGCGACCGCGGTGAAACTGCCGGCTTCGACGACGCGCACGAACAGGCGCATGTTATCGAGCATGTCCATGGGATGGGCTTCGGGAATGAATGGGGAACAACGGCCGGCGGGAAGCGGCGAGCGCCGCGATGCGCGGCCGGGGACGACTGATCGACCGGATGCGCGGGCCATGGGACAGGCTGGGAGCGGGCATCGCGGGCGGCAAATTATGTGATTCGTCGAGATCAGATCGGGCGAATTGTACGCCGATGCGCGCCGGCGCGCTCGCGCGCGCACATTTTCCGCATCCTGAAACGCCAACGGCCGACCGCGCAATCGGCGGGGTCGGCAATTTATATCACAATGACATATAATTTCCGGCTCGTCGCGCGACCGATCGGCGCACCCTTCCACCTTCCATTTACGTTACGGCAGTCCGACCTTGTCCTCGTCCCTCGCGTTCGCTCATCGCCTTGCCCGCGGCCTCGTGCGCTGGCTTTGGCGCTTCGTCCCGATTCCGGTCACGCTCAGCCGGCGCGAGCGCGTGCGCTCGTGCGCGGGCGCGCTCGTCGGCATCGGCTGCGTCGGCGTGACGATGCGCGCGCTGCCGGGCCTCCCGGGCGACGTGCCGCTGCTCGTCGCGCCGATGGGCGCGTCCGCGGTGCTGCTGTTCGCGGTGCCGGCGAGCCCGCTCGCGCAGCCGTGGTCGCTGATCGGCGGCAACCTCGTCGCGGCGACGGTCGGCGTCGCGTGCGCGCAGTGGATCGCCGATCCCGTGCTCGCCGCGTCGGTCGCGATCGCGGGCGCGATCGGCGCGATGTTCGCGCTGCGCTGCGTGCATCCGCCGTCGGGCGCGGTCGCGCTGACGGCCGTCGTCGGCGGCCCGGCCGTGCATGCGCTCGGCTTTCGCTTCGTCGCCGAGCCGATCGCGCTGCAATCGGCGGCGCTCCTCGGCGCGGCGCTCGTCTATCACGCGCTCACCGGCCACCGCTATCCGCACGGCGGCGCCGCGCGGCCGCACGCCGACTCGAACGCGCACGCGGCGGCCGCGCCGCTGCACGCGCGCTTTGTGCGCGCCGATCTCGAGGCGGCGCTGAAGAACCGCAGCGAATGGCTCGACGTCGCGCCCGAGGATCTCGAATCGCTGCTGCGCGAAACCGAGCTGCGTGCATACGCGCGCACGTTCGACGAGCTGTCGTGCGCGGAAATCATGTCGCGCCGCCCGATCAGCATCGCGCCCGACACGCCGCTGCCCGCCGCGATGACGCTGCTCGAGCGGCACCGGATCAAGGCGCTGCCCGTGGTCGACGCCGATGCGCGCGTCGTGGGCATCGTCACGCGCGCGGACTTGTCGAAGGCCGCGCCTTACGCGACGCCCGGCTTCCTGCGCAACCTGTCCGCGCGGCTGCCGCGCTCGCTCGTCGGCCCGGCATTCGTCGCGCGCGCGGTGATGAGCACGCGCGTGCACACGGTGCGCACGACGACGCCGATCGCCGAGCTCGTGCCGCTGTTCGCCGATCACGGCCACCACCACATTCCGGTGGTCGACGCGGACCACCAGCTCGCCGGCATCGTCACGCAGGCGGACCTGATCGCCGGGCTCTACCGGCAATCGCAGGTGCGGCTCGCCGCGTGACCGGCGGCGAAGCGGCGAGGCAACGAACGGACGCCCCGGCGAGGCGGGACTCGACACCCTGGATCCGCGCATGCCCGATGCCGCGAAAATACGTCACAATGTGATATATTTTCGCCTTTTTCGATCACGTGGGAACGTCGATGACGAAACCGGCACGCGAGCTGCGCAAGACAGATTTCGAACAGCTTTCCGAATTCCGCTATCAGATGCGGCGCTTCGAGCGCTTCTCCGAGCGGGCCGCGCAAAGCGAGGGCATCACGCCGCTGCAATACCTGCTGCTGCTGCACATCAAGGGCTATCCGGAGCGCGACTGGGCAACGGTGGGCGAGCTCGCCGAGCGGCTGCAGGCGCAGCATCACGGCGTCGTCGCGCTGGTGACGCGCTGCGAAGCGCTCGGCCTCGTGCGGCGCAGGCCGAGCGACGCCGACCGCCGGCAAGTCAAGGTGCATCTGCAGGCGGCCGGCGAGCGCGTGCTCGCCCGGCTCGCCGAGCTGCACCGCGCCGAGCTGAAATCGCTGCGCGGCGCATTCCAGGTGCCGCAGATCGATTACTGAACCGATAAGACCACGAACGCTTGCCCCCGACATCATGAGCATCGCCGCCCCACACAAACGCGATTTCGCGTCGAACGCGCGACTGCCGCGCATCGCCCTCCTCGCGCTCGCGATCGGCGTGCTCAGCACGTTCGCCGCGTTCGCGCTGCTGAGCCTCATCCATCTGTTCACGAACCTGTTCTTCTTCCAGCGGTTCTCGTTCGCCGAGCACTCGCCCGCGCTGAACACGCTCGGGCCGTGGGCGGCCGCGGTGCCCGTCGCGGGCGGCATCGTCGTCGGGCTGATCGCGCGCTTCGGCTCCGAGAAGATCCGCGGCCACGGCATTCCCGAGGCGATCGAGGCGATCCTGTTCGGCAAGAGCCGGATGTCGCCGAAGGTCGCCGTATTGAAGCCGCTCGCGTCGGGCATCGTGATCGGCAGCGGCGGGCCGTTCGGCGCCGAAGGGCCGATCATCATGACGGGCGGCGCGATCGGCTCGCTGATCGCGCAGTTCGTGAAGGTGACGGCGGCCGAGCGCAAGACGCTGCTCGTCGCGGGCGCGACGGCCGGGATGACCGCGGTGTTCGGCACGCCGGTGGCCGCCGTGCTGCTCGCCGTCGAACTGCTGCTGTTCGAATGGCGGCCGCGCAGCTTCCTGCCGGTCGCGCTCGCGTGCGCGGTCGCGGGCTTCGCGCGCGCCGCGTTCTTCGGCGTCGGCCCGCTGTTTCCGGTCGAGACCGCGGCTCCGACGGCCGCCGCGCTCGGCTCGTGCGCGCTGGCGGGGCTCCTGTCGGGCGCGCTCGCGTGCGGGCTGTCGGTCTCGCTCTACAAGATCGAGGACCGGTTCGGCAAGCTGCCGGTTCACTGGATGTGGTGGCCCGCGATCGGCGGCCTCGCGGTCGGGATCGGCGGGCTCATCGAGCCGCGCGCGCTCGGCGTCGGCTACGACGTGATCGGCGATCTGCTGCACGGCCATATCGCGCTGCAGATCGCGCTCGCGATTCTCGTCGTCAAGGCGGTGATCTGGGTGATCGCGCTCGGCTCGGGCACCTCGGGCGGCGTGCTCGCGCCGCTGCTGATGCTGGGCGCGGGGCTCGGCACGCTGCTCGGGCCCGTGCTGCCGGGCGGCGAGCCCGCGCTGTGGCCGCTCGTGTGCATGGCCGCGACGCTCGGCGCCACGCTCGGCGCGCCGCTCACCGCGATCGTGTTCGCATTCGGCCTCACGCACGACGCGAACGCGCTGCTGCCGCTGCTCACCGCGACGCTCGTCGCGCACGGCTTCGCGACTGTCGCGATGAAGCGCTCGATCATGACCGAGAAAATCGCGCGGCGCGGCTATCACATCTATCGCGAATACGGCGTCGATCCGCTCGAGCGCCATTACGTCGACGAAGTAATGACGCGCAGCGCGGTGACGATCGACGCGGACCTGAGCGTCGAGGTCGTGCGCGCGCGCTACTTCGGCGCGACGCAGGCGCACCGCGCGTATCCGGTCGTGCGCGACGGCGTGCTGATCGGCATGCTCGATCGCGCGACGCTCGACGGGAGCCCCGCCGCGCACGACGGCGACGGGCAGGCCGACGACGCGCGAGCGGCGAAGGACGGGCAGGCCGACGACGCACGAGCGGCGAAGATGCGAGCGGCCGACGTGCAGATGATCGACATGCGGGTGGCCGACATGCGGGTGGCCGACGTGCTGCCGCGCCGCGCCCCGCTCTTCTCGCTCGCCGACGAAACGTGCCGCCTCGTCGCGACGCGGCTCGCCGTGCACCAGCTCGAACGCCTGCCGGTCGTCGCCGATCCGGACACGATGCGCGTCGTCGGCATCGTGTCGCGCAGCGATCTCGTGAAGCCGGCGCTGCGCCACTTCGACGACGAGCACAAACGCGAACGCTTCCGTCGCGCGCATCCCGCCGCGTTCGTCAAGCGCCGCTTCGCACCGGCGCGCAAGACGGGCTGAGCGGCGCGGCGGCGCGGCGGCGGCCGCGCGCGAGGCCGCGCGAGACTGATTCACGCGTCGCCTCGTCCGGCGCGCGCCGCGCTCGGCATGCCCGGCGGGCGCCGGTCCCGCGCCCGTCGTCGGCACGGGCATGTCCCGAATCAGCCGATGCGGTGAAACTCGCGGTATACCGCACGGCAGAACGCCCGCGTCATCGCCGAGCCGCGCGCGCGACGACGAACGCGGCGGGCGGCGCGCGCGACCTTCGCCGAAGCGCGGTGCCCGCGCCCGAGCCGGTTCATCGCCGGTTCATCGCCGGTTCATGGCTGGTTCATGGCTGGTTCATGGCCGGGTCACGCGGGCACGGCGCGACGCCGGCGGGCGCGGCAAGCTGCCCCAAAACCGCCCGGGCGCCGATCGCCGCCCGGATGATGCGGGCCGACGGGCAGCCCCCGCCGAACGAACGCATCGATCGAACTCGCCGGTCGAACACACCGATCAAATTCGTCGATCACACTTGTCGGTCGAACACACCGACCGAACATGCCGATCGAACTCGCCGCTCAAATTCGTCGATCACACTTGCCGGTCGAACACACCAATCGAACTCGCCGGTCGAACACACCGACCAAGCTCGCCGCGCGACGGGACCGCGCTACTGCGTCGCGCCTTGCAGCCCCTGCATCGCCGCCGGATTCGGGGCGGCCCGCAGCCGCATCCCGATCAGCGCGGCGACGATCGCGAACGCCGCGCCGAGCATGAACGCCGCATGGTAGCCGCCCGCCATCGCGGCGGGCACGGCCGTGCGCGCGGCGAGCAGCGCATCGGTGCGCGCCGTCGCGACGCTCGCGAGCACCGCGAGGCCGAGCGCGCCGCCCATCATGAACGACGTGTTGACGATGCCCGAGGCGAGCCCCGAGTCCGCCGGATCGACGCCGCTCATCGCCGCGAGCAGGACCGGGTTGAACGCGATGCCCGCGCCGGTGCCCAGCAGGATCATGCCCGGCAGCACGTCGGCGACGAAGTCCCCGCCGACGGGCGCCCGCGCGAACAGCATCAGGCCGGCCGCCGCCGCGAGCAGTCCGGCCGCGATCGGCACGCGGATCCCGAAGCGCACCACGAGCAGCGCGGAGACGATGAGCGAGAACACGCCCATGATCAGGTTCGCCGGCAGGAACGCGAGGCCGATCTGCAACGGCCCGTAGCCGAGCACGCGCTGCAGATACAGCGCGGCGAGGAAGAACCACGCGAACATCGCGGCGGCCCACAGGATGCCGATCAGGTTCGCGATCGCGACGTTGCGCTTCATGCAGAGCGCGAGCGGCATCAGCGGATGCGCGACGCGCGCCTCGATCGCGACGAACGCGGCGAACAGCGCCGCCGCGCCGCCGAGCCAGCTCAGCGTGCGCGCGGACAGCCAGCCGGCCGCGTTGCCGTTCACCACCGCGTAGACGGCCAACATCAGCGCGGTGGTCACGGCGCCGGCGATGTCGAGCGGCGCGCGCGTTGCCTGCGCGCGCGCCTTCGGCAGCAGCGCCGACGACAGCAGATAGACCACGGCGCCGAGCGGCAGGTTGACGAGAAAGACCCAGTGCCAGCTCAACGCGCTCGTCAGGAGCCCGCCGAGCAGCACGCCGAGGCTGCCGCCGCCCGCATAGACGAAGCCGTAGACGCCCATCGCCTTCGCCCAGTCGCCCGGCTCGACGAACAGCGTCATGATGAGCGACAGCGCGACCGAGGAGACGACCGCGCCGCCGATGCCCTGCGCGGCGCGCGCGGCGATCAGCATGAGCTGCGTCTGCGCGAGTCCGCAGGCGAGCGACGCGGCCGTGAACACCGTCACGCCGGCCAGGAAGAGGCGCCGGTGCCCGTACAGGTCGCCGAGCCTGCCGCCGAGCAGCAGGCAGCCGCCGAACGTCAGCATGTAGGCGTTGACGACCCAGACGAGCGCGTTCTCGGAAAAACGCAGCTCGGCCGCGATCGACGGCAGCGCGACGTTCACGATGGTCGTGTCGAGCACGATCATCAGCACGCCCAGACACAGAACCACGAGCGCATACCAGCGCCGTTTGCCGGAAATCTCGGATGTCATCGATGGAACTCCATGAAGTGATGGGGGATGCGCACGCGGCGGCGGCGGCCGACGCCGCGCGGCGCCGGCGCGCGGCGCGGCCTCACGCGACGTCCGCGGTGATCGTGTCCTTGACGACCGGCTGCTGGAGCAGCGCCCGCACGTCGTAGTCGAAGTATTCCGCCCGCACGTCCTCGGGCAGCCGCTCGACCCACTCGAGCAGCAGCGCGGCGATCTTCTCGGGCGTGCTCGGCCAGGTGATCCGCTCGGCGGGCGAAACGAAATCGAAGAACGGCGGCAGCAGCGCGGCGTTCTCCTCGAGCAGCGCGTAGATCGCCCGCTCGGCCGCCTCGCCCGAGAGCTCGCCTGCGCCGTACCGCTCGACGCACACCGCCGCCGCCTCGAACAGCCGCATGATCGGCTCGAGCGTGGTGAACGCGCCCGGCAACAGCGCGTCGGCCGGCTCGAGCCAGCGCGCGTCGCCGGTTTGCCGGTACTTCATCATCACGCGCTGCAGGTGAAGCTGGCCGTAGTTGCCGGTGAGCAGCCACAGGCGGAACCACGCGTTCCAGAGCGGATAGTGGCCCCACGAGAGGTACGAGCAGTTGACGAGCCGATCGTTGAAATCGATCAGGCCCTGCTGGAGCTTCTCGACCGGCGCGAAGCGCGCCTTGCTGAAATCGCGGTCCTTTGCGGCTTCGATCAGCAGCCCCGCGAGCGCGTTGGTCGTCTGCATCGTGTTGAACAGGCCGCGCGAGAACAGCGGATCGATGAAGCCCGTCGCATGCGAGAGCAGGCAGAACCGGTCGCCCGTGCATGCGCTCGCGCTGTACTGGATGCGGCCCGAGGACACCCATTCGCGCACCGCGCGCGCATCGGCGAACTGCCGCGCCATGTCCGGATGCTTCGCGATGAAATCGGCGAATTCCTGCTCGGGCCGCACGTCCGGCTTCGGATGCTTGCGCGGATCGAGCATCAGGCCGACGCTCACGAGCGGGTTCTTCGATTCCGGCGTGTTGTTGAACGGAATCACCCACATCCAGCCGCCGTCGAACAGGTGGTGCAGCGTCCCCTGATGCCACGGCACCGGCTGCTGCAGCGCCTTGGGCACCTCGCGGCAGGCGTCGAACGGCTTCACGCCGATCATGTGCGTGAACAGGCCGCGCGCATGCGTCTTCGCGCGGCACGGCGTCTCGCGCAGGCCGAGCTTGTCGGCCAGCACCGAGCGGTACCCCGCGCCGTCGGCGACGAAATCCGCCTCGAACGTGAGGCCGCCGCGCGTCGTCACCGTCACGCCGCCGGCGTCGATCCGGATATCGTCGACGACGGTGTTCTGATACGCGTCGCAGCCGTAGCGAATGGCCACGTGCAGCATGTACGCGTCGATGTCCTGCCGGAAATAGTGCACCTCGTTGACGACGAGCGCCTGATTGACCTCCTGCGGATTCTGCTCGGTGTGCTCGCGGTGATACACGAAGCCGAAGTTGCGCTTCACGCCGCACGACGGCATCACGTTCTCGCTCACTTCGGCGATCGACGTGATGTGCTTGAGCTCCGGCACGTCGAAGCGCATCGCCATCAGCTCGAGCGTCAGCGTGGTCGTGGCGATCGTCGATTCGCCGACGGCAAAGCGCGGATGCGTGCCGGAATCGATCATCGCGACCCGCAGCCCGTGCCGCGCGAGGATCGCGCCGAGCGTCGTGCCGCCGATGCCCGTCCCGATGATGACGACGTCGTATTTCCTGACCTGATTGTTGCTCATCGTATTTCTCCAGCCTGTTGTCGAATCTTCGTCAATGAACCCGTCGGGAAATCCGGCGGGCAACCTGTCGGCACGCGGCCCGTCAATCGGGCCGCGCCGATGCTTCCTCCCTGCCTGCCGGCGCGCCGGATGCCGCGTCCGCGATCCAGTACCGCTCGCGCGCGAACGGATAGGCCGGCAGACCGCCGACGCGCCGCCACGGCCCGCCTCGGTGAAGCGCCTCCCAGCTCACCGTGCGCCCTTGCACCCAGGCCGCGGCCGCCTCGTCGGGCGCGCACGCGCGCGGATCGCACGCCCGCTCCGCCAGCGCGGCCTGCCCGGCGCGCCGGCGGGCGTCGCCGCGATGCACGCGCGACGACGCGCCGCCGCCGTCGCGCCACGCGCGCAACGCGCGCAGCAAGTCGTCGCGATCGGAGGCGACGAGCGCGAGCCGCGCGGGCATCGGCTCGCGCGCGATCTGCAGCGTGCGCAGCATCCGCCCGAAATCGGGCGTCGCGCCGTTCGCGAGGAACGCGATCCATCGCTCGACGTACGCCGCGAGCCGCTCGCCGTCCTGCGCGGACAGCACGAACACCTGCGGCTCGCGCGGCGCGGCGGCGGAATCGTCGGCGGGCGCGCCCGGCCATTCCTCGAGCACCAGATGCGCGTTGACGCCGTTGCCGATCGCGGTGACCCCGGCGCGCCGCGGCACCGGCCGGCCGTCGACGCTCACCGGCGCCCACGGCGCCGCCTCGGCCGCGAGCCGGAACGGCAGCCGATCGAAATCGATCAGCGGGCTCGGCCGCCGTGGCAGCCGGGTCGGCGTGAGCGTCGCGTGCTTGAGCGACAGCGCGACGCGCATCAGTTGCGACATGCCCGACGCGGCCTCGCCGTGCCCGATCGCCGGCTTGACCGTGCCGATCGTGTAGGCGCCCGCGGCGCCCGCCCGATCGCCGAACACCTCGGTCAGCGCGGCCATCTCGACCGCGTCCGTCGTCTCGACGCCGCTCGCGGCCGCCTCGATGTAGCTGATCGAGCGCGGATCGATCCGCGCGCGCGCGAGCGCGGCCCGGATGGCGGCCTGCTGGCCCGCCTGATCGGGCTGGCCGTAGTAGCGCATGCGGCCGTTGTGATTGACCGCGCCGGAGCGGATCACCGCGTGGATCGGATCGCCGTGCGCGCGCGCCTGCGCGAGCCGCTTGAGCACGACGACGCCCACCCCCTCGCCCGGCACGTAGCCCGCGCCGCCCTCGTCGAACGCCGCGCAGTGCGCGTCGCGCGAGAGCATCCGCACGAGCGAGAGCTGCACATAGCTCGACGGGTGCAGGCACAGGCTGACGCCGCCCGCGATCGCGAGATCGCCGTCGCCCCGCCGCAGGTATTCGCAGGCCTCGTGAACGGCGACGAGCGACGACGCGCAATGGTTGTCGATCGCCACGCTCGGGCCCTTCAGATCGAAGAAGTGCGACACGCGGCCGACCATCGACGCGGGCGACGTATGCGGCTGGGTGCCCGCATACTGCGACGCATACAGGCTGAAGCCGTGCTTCGACAGGCCGCCGAACACGCCCGTGCGCTCGCGCAGCGCGTCGCCGAGGCGGGACGGCGGGTAGCCCGCATCCTCGAGCGCCTTCCAGCACTCCTCGAGGAACAGCCGCTCCTGCGGATCGATCATCGCGATGCGGCGCGGCGCCATCCAGAAGAGCAGCGGATCGAAACAGTCGAACTCGCCGAGAAAGCCGCCCCACTTGCCGTATGACTTGCGCAGCCGCGCCGCCTGCTCGGGATCGGGGTGGTAATGCGCGCGCCAGTCCCAGCGCTCGGCCGGGATTTCCGTGATCGCGTTCACGCCGTCGACGAGGTTGCGCCAGAACGCGGACAGATCGTCGGCGCCGGGGTAGCGGCCCGCCATGCCGACGATCGCGATCGCATCGTCGTCGCTCGCCCGCATCGGCGCGCGTGACGCGTGCGCCTCGCCGCGACGGACGCCGGCTTGCGCGGCCGTATCAGCCGTATCAGCCGTATCGACGGTATCGACCGTATCGACGGTGTCGGCCGTGTCCGCGGCACCGGGGGCGCGCGCATGCAGCAGGTCGGGCAGCGCGGCGGGCGCATCCGTTGCGCCCGGCGCGGTTCCGGCCAGCGCGTCGGCGAGCCCGGATGCGAGCCGCGCGTCGTCCAGGCCGATCGGCAGCGCGATGCGGATGCACCGGTCGATGACGCGCTCCGCGCCGCTGCCCGCGAGATGGATGCCGGCGCGCACGCCGTGCCGCTCGAGCAGCGCGCGCAGCAGCGATTCGCGCGGATACCGGCGGCCGGCATAGCCCGGCATGTCGGCCGCGCGCACCAGCGCGCAATGCCCGACCACGGGCAGCAGCGCCGGAATCCGCCGCGCATCGAGCGCGTCGCTCACGCGCCGCGCGACATCGAGCTGCGCCGCGACGCCCCGCTCGAGCGCGTCGCGCTCGCCGAGCGACGCGCACACCACCTGCGTCTGCACGTGGTCGAGCAGCGCGCCCTCGATTTCCGCGTAGCGCCGCGCCTTGCCGATCAGCCGCCCGTCGTTCGCCGCGACGATGCCGCCCGCGCTCACGCCGAAATCCTTGCAGAGGCTGCCGAATACGACGTCCGCATGGGCGACGATCCGGGCGACGGTGTCCCAGAGCCCGACGTTCGCGCAGCCGGGCTCGTGACGCCGGATCAGCTCCGCGTTCCTGACGATGCGCGTGACGTCCATCACGAACGGCACGCCGCGCGCGCGGCACAGCGCGGATACGTCGGCGATCTGCGCGAGCGGCACCGGATAGCCGCCGCTCGCGTTGTTGCACAGCTCGATCAGCACCATCGCGACGCCGTCCGGCCGCGCCTCCAGTTGCTCGCGCAGGCGCGCGAAATCGATGCCGCCGCGGAATATTTCGCGGCAATCCGGATCGAAGATCCGCGGATCGGGAATCTCGACCGAGGCGAATCCCGCTTTCGCCGCGTTGTGCCGGGTCGAGAAGAACGGGATGTTTTGCAGGATCGTCTTGCGCTTGGCCGGAAACAGATTGAAGAACACCCGCTCCGCATTGCGCCCGGAAGTCGTCAGCACGCAGTGATCGACGCCGAAAAGGCCGCACGGCGCGGCCGGATCGGCGTGCGGCGACGCGAGGCCGGCAAGCAGCCGGCGCGCCCGTTCGCGAATGAACGGGTAGCCGAGATGGGCCCACGAATCGCTGACGAGGTCGAGCCGGATCGCGTTCGGATCGGCCTGCGTCGCATCGAAGAACGCGTCGGGAATGTCGGCGGGCGCCGGCGCTCGCGCCGCGTCCGGCGTGCCGGACGCGGCACGGCCGTGGGCGTCGGCTGGGTCGTGCTTGCCGCTTCTGTCGGCTTGGCCGGCTTGGCCGCCCTTGCCGTCGTCGCGCTCGCCGCCGCGCTCGTCGCGCGCGGCGCGCGGGGGCGGCGTGCTGCCGGGTGCGTGGTCGGATACCTCGATGGGCGCTTCGTCGGGTGCGTCGAAGGATGCATCGTCGGGCGCGCCGCCGAGGGCCGAACGCGCTTCGGCCTCGTCGCCGCCGTGCGTCGCGCGCGGCGGCGCGGCGCCGGCCGCCGCCAAGGCCCGCGCGTCGTCCGCCTCGATCTGGCGCGCGATTTCGTCGTACGGCACCCCGTTGCGAAAGAACTGCCCCATGCACTGCTTGATGATCTGCGGCCGGCTGTCGGCGCTTCGGTACAGGTACAGCGGATATTCCGCCGGGCAGTACTTGTTCTTGTACTGATAGTTCTGCACGCCGCGCCGGAAGATCTGCGCGAGCTGCCCTTCCGTGCGGTTGACGAGCGCCCAGCCCTCGGCGTCGCTGAAGCCCGCCTCGGGCTCGAACAGGCCCCACGTCAACCCGAGACTGAATTTGCGGTGCCCCTCGGCGGCAAGCCGTTCGATGATCGTCGCGTATGCATACTCGGTCCCGCCGAGCGGCATGTCCGGCACGAAATACTCTTGATCGGTGATATAGCCGTCGCCGATGTGGCTCAGCACGACGACGTTCTGGAGCCGGTCGCCGAGATAGGTCAGGTAGACGCGGTAGCGCTTGAGCAGATTGCCGACGCGCATGTCCGCGAGAATCGCATCGACCTTGTTGACGACGCCTTTCTCGCGGCTCCAGGCCGCCATCACCGCGCGGATCTCGCCGTCGACGGCGGGGTCCGGCTCCGTGTATTCGACGACGCGGCACGACGGGTCGCGCCCGAACTTCGACACGAGGTAACGCAGCTTGCGCATCCGCGGCCCGTCGAGCGTGAAGCGGCGAATGTCGTCGATCGTCTGCACGACGCCGAGCGGCGTCGACAGCAGCCCGCACTCGCGCTCGATGTCGGGCTTGCGCCGGTTCGACATGTCCAGGTAGCAGAGCGCGCGGCCCTCGCCGCGCGCGCGATCGAGCAGCGCGCTCAGCAGCGCGGCCTCGCGCTGCGGCGCGCCGACGAAGCGCGTGACGAACAGCAGGCCGCGATCCCGCAGCACGTGGATGTGGTCGCCGTGTTCGTCCGACAGGAAGATCGACGGCCACAGGTCGAGAAACACGCCGTCCTGATGCGCGTCGCCCTTGCGCGCGGCGAGCCGCGCCGACAGGCCGGGCTCGTCGGCGATACGCGCCTTCTCGACGAAGCGAAACCCGTGCGGCGACGCGGCCGCGCGATCGGCATCGCCGTCCGTGCGCCGGGCGTCGCCGGCAAGCGCGACCTCGTCGGGGTTAAACGTTGCTTGCATGGCACGCCCTCTCTTGTCCTTGCCGCTCCAGCAGGTACTCGCCCAGTTCCTCGATCGATTCGTGCTCGAAGAACAGCGTTTTCGGCAAGCTGCCCAGCTCCTTTTCGAGCGCCGTGATCAACGCCATCGCCATGATCGAATCGACGCCGTAGCTCGCGAACGATGCATCTGGCTCGATGCGCTCCGGCGGCAGCTTCAGCACTTGCGAGAGCTTGTCGCGCAGATACGCATGCATTCGTTCGGGCGCGTGCGCGTCGCCCGGCTGCGGCGGCGAGGCGGCCGGCGGGGCGGATGAGGCGGGCGACGCGGTGGGCTCGGTGGGCACGGTGGGCTCCGTGGGCGACGCGGGCCAGGCGTGCGGCCTCGCGCCGGAATACGCGGCGCGATCGTCCGCCCCCACCGTCGCCGGCTCCACGCCCGAAGGCATCGGCTCGCAACGCTCCAGCAGATACGCGCCCAGTTCCTCGATCGTTTCGTGCTCGAAGAACAGCGTCTTCGGCAAGCTGCCCAGCTCCTTTTCGAGCGCCGCGATCAACGCCATCGCCATGATCGAATCGACGCCGTAGCTCGCGAACGATGCATCTGGCTCGATGCGCTCCGGCGGCAGCTTCAGCACTTGCGAGAGCTTGTCGCGCAAATACGCATGCATTCGTTCGGGCGCGGGCGCGTCGCCCGGCTGCGGCGGCGAGGCGGCCGGCGAACTTGCGTGGGCGAGCGCGGATCGGCCGTCCGCCGGCACCGCGGTCGCGGCAGCGGCAGCGGTGCCGGGAGGAGCCGCGGTGGCGGCATCGAAGGCCGCGGGCGCAACGGCCGCCGGCGGAATCGCCTCCACGCGCGGCGCGCCGGATGCCGCGGCCGCCCGGCGCGCCGGCACCGCCGCTTGCGTGCCGCCCGAAGGCGACGCGGCCGCGCCGGCCCCCGGCGCGGCGGCCGCGCGCGGCTGCCGGACCACGCCGTCGCTCTGCGCGACGATGACTTGCTGGCCGTGTGCATGCAGCCCTTGCGCGGGGAAGAACACATACTCGAAGCCCTCTTCCGCCAGCACGCGCCGCCACGTCGACGAATCGATGCCGGGCGAGCCGGGTATCCGCAAATCGGCGTCCTCGTACATCCACCAGCCGTCCAGCAGCCCGAACGTCACATGGCTGAACAGCGACTTGACGCTCAGTTCGTTCAGGATCAGCAGGCCGCCCGCGCGCAGCGTCGCCTTCACGTTGCGCAGCGCGCGCCGGACGTCGCGCGTCGCGTGCAGCACGTTGGTCGCGACCGCGACGTCATAGCGGCCGCCCGGCACGCGCTGCGCGGCGATCGGCTTGTCGACGTCGAAGATCCCGGTCGTCAGGAACGGCGCGCGCGGCGCGTAATGCTCGCGCGCATGCAGCAGAAAAGCGTGCGACAGATCCGTATACCGGTATTCGCGCACCGCGATCCCTTGCTCGACGAGCTTGCGCAGCAGGCCGTCCGTCGTTCCGCCCGTGCCCGCGCCCACCTCGACGATGTCGAGCGCGCGCCCGAGCGCGCGCGCATACGACAGCACCGCGTCGTGCACGACGTCGTTGAACAGATCGGCCTTGCGATTGCTCTTGTACAGCCCCTCGACGAGCGCCATGCTGGAGCCCGGGAACATCACGTCGGTCGCGCGCCGCTTGCCGCCGAGAAGCTCGGGCAGCGCGCGCAGGCAGACGTGCGCGAGCCGCATCGGCACGCGCCGCTCGTCGTCGTGCCACGCGAGCGCGTGCCGCTCCCAGTCTTGCCAGACGTGCGGCGCCGCCGCGCGGCCGGCGTCGGTGAGCGACCAGGAAGGCGCGTCGCCCGCGCCGTCGCGCGCGAGATAGCCGAACCCGTGCAGCATCGCCCGGCTTTCGTCGAACCACCGCGCATGGCGCGCGTCGACCGAGCCCGGCGCGTCGAGATACGGAAGGACGCCCGCGAGCAGGCCGCGCGCAATCAGCGTCTCCAGCTCGGGATTGCCGAGCGCGAGCGCCGACGCCTGCGCGTGCCAGCGCCCGGCGCGCGCCGCGAGCGCCGCCTGCAGCGCGGCCGTCGCCGGCGCGGGCGCCGCGTCCGGCCAGTCGCGGCCGGGGTAATGCCGGATCCGGTCCGCGCGCGAGTCGCCGACGAGGTTCGGCCGCAGCGTCTTGAGCACCGCGATCTGGCCGACGCGGCTGGCGAGCAGCCGCTCCAGCGCCGACATGCCCTCGTCGGGCTCGATCGAGCCGAAGCCCGCGCTCGCCATGCGCCGGCGATAGGTTTCGTCGCTGACCACGCCGACGCTGCCCCAGTAGCCCCAGTTCATCACCTTGACGGGATACGGCAGCGTGCGGCCGAGATGCGCGGCGAACGCATCCTTGAACGCGCAACCCGCCGCGTAGTTCGCCTGTCCGGCCGTCTTGCCGAACGACGTGATCGACGAGAAGAACAGCATGAAATCGAGCGGATCGCCGCCGAAGACCTCGGCGACGCGCACGCCGACATCC
Source organism: Burkholderia mallei ATCC 23344 (assembly GCF_000011705.1). NCBI lineage: Bacteria > Pseudomonadati > Pseudomonadota > Betaproteobacteria > Burkholderiales > Burkholderiaceae > Burkholderia > Burkholderia mallei. The sequence goes on from NC_006349.2 coordinate 1,261,612, forward strand.
GCCTTCGATCGCCACGCGGCCAGAAAGCGCGCCTCGTCCATCGTCGCGAGGCTCGCGTCCGCCAGCACGATCGCGGAATGCACGACGCCGCTCGTCGGCAGCGCGCGGCCGTCCCAGCGCAGCGCGGCGATCCGCTCGCGCGCCGCCGCGAGCGACGCGCGCTCGCTCGCGTCCGCGCGCAGGTAGACGGGCGGCGTGCCGTAGCGCGCGAGCCGCTCGCGCTTGCGGCGGATTTGCTCGTCCTCGTCGCGGCGCCCGATCCAGACGATCCGCGCCTGATAGCGCTCCATCATCCAGCGGCTCCAGACTTCGCCGATCCCGCCCGCGCCGCCGATCACCACGTAGACGCCGCCCGCCTTCACATGGCAGCCGCCGTCGGGCAACGCGTCGATCGCGGCCAGCTCGCGGGCGAGCCAGCGGCCGCGCCGATAGGCGAGCGCATCGCCGCGCGGATCGAAGCGCGTCGAGAACATCGCGTCGATCGGCCACGCCTCGCGCGCGGGCATGTCGAGCAGGCGGACACGCCAGTTCCGGTACTCCTTCGCCATCGAGCCGACGAACCCATGCACGCCCGCGTGCGTCGGCGACGGCTCGTCGATGCCGCTCGTCGCGTGCGTTTCGCGCGTGACGATCGTCCAGTCGAGCGGCTTGCCGCCGTAGCCCGCCGCGAGCAGCAGCTTGACGATCCGGAACAGTTGCAGCACCCCGTGCTCCTGCGCGGCGACGATCGCGTCGCCGCGCAGCCCGGCGCGCGCGTCGGCGGCCGGCTCCGGCGGCGCGATCCAGACGAGCTGGTCGATCGGCGCGCCCTCGGCGAGCCGCCGCCGCAGCGCGTCGACGTGCGCCTGTTGGTCCGCGCCGTCGCCGCCGTCGTCGGCCGCATTCGCCTCAAGCGGTTCGCAGCCGGGATGAATCCGCGCGATCTCGCGCCGCTGCGCGGCGGTGCCGCCGAGCACGAACACGCGCGCGCCGGCGCGCGGGCGCGACGCCGGATCCGCGAGCCACTGCGCCGGCGTCAGCGCGCTCCACACCGCGGTTCGCGCGAGCAGGCCGACGTCGCCGTCGGCGAGCGGCGCGACGTCGGAAACGTCGGAAACGTCGGAAACGTCGGAAACGTCGGAGACGTCGGAGATTTCGCGGACTTCAGCGGCGTCGGCATCGGTGGCGTCGGCCACCTCGCCGACTTCACCGGCCGGGTTCCCGGCCTCGGGAGCCGGCGCCGTCCGGCGCGCGAGCGGGCGCGACGTGAGCCCGCGAAGCGTCACGCTGATCCGGCCCGCGTCGTCGCACACATCGATATCGATGCGCTCGGCGGCCGGCTTGCCCGCGTCGCCGCGCGACGCCGAAGCGTCGGCCGCGTCGCGCGGCGACGGGCGCAGCCATGCCCACGCCGCCTCGCCGCAGCCGCCGAGAATCTCGACCGCGTCGAGCGCGAACGGCAGATACGGCGTGCCGCGCGGCGCGCCGCCCGCGCGCTTGCGCAGGCCGATCGCCGCCTGCAGCACCGCGTCCATCAGGCCCGGATGCAAGGTGAACGGCCGCGCCGCGCGCGCCTCGGCGGCCGGCAGGCGCACCCGCGCGAGCACGCCGGCCGGGCCGACGGCGCATGTTTCGAGGCAGCGGTGGCTCGGGCCGTAATCGATGCCGGCCCGCGAGAAGCCGTCGTACCAGACGGCCGGATCGACGCGCTCGGCCGTCGCGAACGCGTCGCGCAGCGCGCCGAGATCGAGCGCGCGCGCCGACTGCGCGACGTCGGCGCGACCGATCGCGCCTTCGCTGTGCGTGAGCCGCCCATGTTGCGGGTCCGTCGTGTAGAGGCGGAACGCGCCTTCGGCGGCGCCGGTCATGCTCAGTTCGACGCCGATGCGCAGCGCGCCGTCGGCGACGATCGGCCTGATCCAGCCGAGGTTCCGGATCCGGATCGCATCGGCCGGGCCGAACGTGCGCCGCGCGGCCTCGTACGCGATCTCCAGGTGCGCGACGCCCGGCAGCACGCGGCGTCCGTCCACCCGATGGTCGGCGAGAAAGGCCTCGTCGCCGTCGAGATCGAGCAGGAACCGGCCGTCGGCGGCGTCGCGCCGCAACGGATGGCGCGATTCGGCGCGGCCGTCGGACGTCGGCCCGTGCGGCTGCGTCGGCATGCGCGGCGGCGCGGGCTCGCCGGGCGCGCCCGTCGCCGGCGCGGGCTCGGCGATCCAGTAGCGCTCGCGCGCGAACGGATAGCCGGGCAGATGGACGCGGCGCGGCGCGCCGCCCGCGTGAAGTCTCGCCCAGTCGATCGCCGCGCCCTTCACCCACGCACCGAGCAGCGCCTCATGCTTGCGGCTCGCGAGCCAGATGTCGACGAGCCTGTCAAGGCCGTCCGCGTCGGCCGCGCGTTCACCGCGCGCCGGGCGGACGCTGCCGCGGTAGACGCCGTCGCCCGCCGGCTCGCCCGCGACGAACGCGGCAAGCCGCGCCTCGAGTTGCGCGAGCGACGTGACGACGAAGCCGACACGCTCGCGCATCGCCTCGCGGCCCACCTGCAGCGTATAGGCGAGATCCGACAGCCGCGGCGGCGGCGCATGCGCGGCCGCCTCGCGCCGCTCGCGCACGAACGCGAGCAATGCGCTCGCGTAATCGGCGAGCCGCTGCGAATCCCGCGCGGACAGCGGCACGGCGGCCGGCTGCCCGTCGTCGCGCGCGCGCGCGTCGGCCTCGGGATACTCCTCGAGCACGACGTGCGCGTTCACGCCGCCGATGCCGAACGAGCTCACGCCCGCGCGGCGCGGCTGCTCGCGGCCGTCGCGATCGACGGGACGCGGCCACGCGGCGTTCGCGCCGACGACGCGCAACGGCCCGCCGTCGAGCGTGATGTACGGATTGAGCTCGTCGCAATGCAGGCTCTTCGCGAGCCGCCCGTTCGCCATCTGCAGCAGCACCTTGATCACGCCGGACACGCCGGCGGCCAGCTCCAGATGGCCGATGTTGCTCTTCACGGAGCCGATCGCGCACGCGCCGGGAACGTAGGCGGCGCCTTCCTCGCGCTGCGCGCGCAGCAGCGTGTCGAGCGCCTGCGTGAGCGCGTTGATCTCGATCGGATCGCCGAGCTTCGTGCCGGTGCCGTGCGCCTCGATGTAACCGATGCTGCGCGGGTCGACGCCGGCTCGCATGTGCGCCTGCACGATCACGTCGCGCTGCGCGGCCGGGTTCGGCGCGGTGAGCGAGCTCGACCGGCCGTCGTGATTGACCGCGCTGCCGCGGATCACGCCGTAGATCGCGTCGCCGTCGCGCCGCGCGTCGCCGAGCCGCTTCAGGAACAGCATGCCGATGCCCTCGCCGCGCACGAAGCCGTCGGCGCGGCTCGAGAACGCCTTGCAGCGGCCGTCGGTCGCGAGCATGCCCGCCTTGCCGAACCCGATATGCGCGTGCGGCGACAGGATCGTCTGCACGCCGCCGACGAGCGCCATGTCGGCGTCGCCGCAGCGCAGGCTGACGAGCGCGCGGTGCATCGCGACGAGCGACGACGAACAGGCCGTCTCGACCGGCTCGCTCGGGCCGTGCAGATCGAGCAGGTGGCTGATCCGGTTCAGCGCGATCGACGGCACGACCCCGAGGAACGAGTTGCCCTCGATCCCCTCGCCGGCTTGCCTGCGCAAATCCGCGTAGCCGCTCTGCGCGATGCCCGCGAACAGCGCGGTCCGGCTGCCGGCGAGCGCGGCGGGGTTGTAGCCGGCGTCCTCGATCGCCCACCACGCGTGCATCAGCAGCAGCCGGTGCGCGGGATCGAGCAGATAGGCCTCCTTCGGCGAGAGGCTGAAGAACAGCGGATCGAATTCCGCGATGCCGTCGATGAAGCCGCCCCACTTGCTGTTCGTCTTGCCGGCCTCGTGCTGCGGATCGCCGAGGTACGCGCGCCAGTCCCAGCGGTCCGCGGGAATCTCGCCGATGCAGTCCCGGCCGTCGAACAGATTGCGGCCGAATTCGGCCACGTCGCGCGCGCCGGGAAAGCGGCCGCTGATGCCGATGATCGCGACGTCGTCGGCCGCCGGGCACGCGCCGCGCCCGGCGTGCCATGCACCGCCGGGTTGCGGCGCCGGTTGGTCCGGCGGCGTCGATGCGGTGGGCTCGATGCGCGGCATCGGCGGCGCGACCGGCTCGAACCCGGCCCTGAACCCGACCTCGGGCTCGGGCGCGGGCGCGGCCCCGTTCCCAGGTTCGACCTCGGCGTTGAGCGCGGCCTCGGGCCGCGGCGCGCACTCGGCCGCCCCGTCGGCGCCGGGTGCGGCCGACGCGTCGGCGAAGCGCGCGGCGTGATGCTCGGCGAGATAAGCCGCCATCCGCTCGACGCTCGGGTATTCGAAGAACAGCGTCGGATTCAGCGCGCCCGCCGGCGAAGCATCGAGGCGGTATGCGTCATTGAGCCGGTTGCTGACCGACGTCAGCGACAGCGAGTCGAGTCCGTATTCGCCGAAGTGCTGGCGCGCGTCGATTTCGTCGACGTCCGCCCGGATCACGTCGGCGATCACGGCCTTCAGGCATGCCGCGATCGTGTCCGGCGTGGCCCGCGCGCGCGCGGGAATCCGCGCGTTCGGCTCGGCGGGCGCGGCAAGATCCGCGGCGACGCTCGGCGCGTTCGATGTGTTCGATGTGTTCGACGCGTTTGATGCGTTTGATGCGTTCGATGCGTTCGATGCGTTCGATGCGTTCGCCGCCTTCGACGCGCCCGCATCGACGCCGCCGGCCGACGCCCCCCAGCCGACGGCGAGCATCGCCTCGTCCGAGCGCAACGCATGATGCAGCGCCTGCACGATCGCCAGCGCGGGCTGGCTCGCGATACCGCCCGCGCGCAGCAGCGGCGCGTCGTCCGGCCACGGCAGCGCCGCGTGCGCCGCGATCGCCACCGTCCGCCCCCCGCCGAGTCCCGCTTGCACGCGCGCGTGGCGCCGCTCGACGAATCGCGCCACGAGCGCGGCCGCCGGATCGTGATCCGGATCGGCATCCCGCGCCTCGCAGGCGACGAAGCAATCGAGCGCGTCGGCGCGCGTCGCGCGGTCGAGCGCGGCCAGCGCCGCGAGCGTCGGCGCCGACGCGTGTTGCGCACAGTGCAGCACGCCGTCGATGCGCCCGTGACGCGCGCGGATCCGCTGCGCGAGCGCCGCGCCGTCTCGCGCGGCGTCGCCTTCGATGAACTCGAGGCGCGCGCCGCCGGCGCGATACCCGTCGAGGCAGGCGAGCCGGGCCGCATCGATCGCGTGCGCGTCGGTCAGCACCACGGTCGCGCGCTCCACGGTCGCGAGGTGGCAGGCAAGGCTCGCGCCGAGCGGGCCGTTCGCGCCGGCGATCCAGTACACGCCGCCCGAGCGCAGCGCGTCCGTGTCGAGCAGCCAGCGCGCGACGGCCGCGTCGGCGAAGCCGCGCACGCTGCGCGCGCCGCCGGCGTCGTAGCGGACGTCGGCGGCGCGGCCATGCCGCTCGCGCTCGACGATGTCCGCCACGGCGCGCGCGTCGGCATCGGCCAGCCCCGCGATCGACACGAGCGCCCGCCGCGCGCCCCCGGCGTGCGGCGCGCCGTCGAGCCACGGGCGCAACGCGTCGTCGTCGAGCTCGCGCCGTTCGTCGGCGAGCACGAGCAGATCGCGCGCCGCGCCGGCGTGCAGCGCCGCGTCGAGATCCCGCAGCGCCGGCCCGCGCGCCGCGTGCGCCGCGTCGGCCGGCAGCCAGAGCGCGTCGACGCCGATGCCGCGCAGCGCGTGCGCAAGACGCGGCGATGCGTCGAGCACCGCCACCCGCGGCGCGGCGCGACGCCGCTCGTTCCCCTCGTTCCCCTCGTTCCCCTCGTTCAGCTCGTTCAGCTCGCTCAGCTCGTTCCCGTCGCGCTCCGCGGCGCGCCATTCGGCGGCGCGGTACGTGTTCGGCCGGCCGCTGCCGCCCGCCGTCTCCGCGCGCGCGCTGAATTCGCGCATCGACACGCAGACGGTGCCGTCGGGATCGATCAGATCGATGTCGTAGCGGGCAAGCGTCGCATCGCCGCCGGCGAGGCGAACGTGGACCCACGCGTCGCGGCCCGGCCGGCGTCGCACGACGAGCTCCTTCACGAAGAACGGCAGACAGCCGCCGTTCGCGCGCGGTTGCAGGATCAGGCTGTCGGCGATCTGGAACGCGGCGTCCATCATGCTCGGATGCAGCACGAACGCATCGGCGTGCGCGACGGACTCCGGCAGCGCGAGCCGCGCGAGCACCTCGCGCTCGCCCTGATGCAGCGCCGCGACGCTCCGGAACGTCGGCCCGTAATGGCCGCCGCCGCTGTCGAGGAACGTGTAGAACCGCTGCGCCCCGATCTCGCGCGTGCAGCGCGCGAGGAGCGCCGCGACATCGACGCGCGCGGCGGCGGGCGCGGCCGCGCCGGGCGCGAGGCGAATCGTCCCCTGGCTGTTCGTGCGGCGCGCGCCGGCGCCGCCGCCCGAGGTCACGTTGAACCGCATCGTGCGCACGCCGGCGGCCGCCTCGGCGGCCCCCTCGGCCTCGGCACGCTCGGCGGCCTCCAGGCTCAGCTCGACCTCGCACGGCCCGTCGACGACGATGGGCGTCATCCAGACCACGTCGTGCAGGCTCAGCGCGCCGTCGCCATGCGCCCGGACGGCCGCCATGCGCGCCATCTCGAGATACGCGACGCCGGGCAGGATCCGCTTGCCGCGGATCAGATGATCGGCCAGGAAGAATTCCTCGCCGGAATACGTCGCGGCGAACCGCCGGCGCGCCCCGTCCGAGCGGTCGTCGTGAACGAGCGGATGCAGCCGCGCCGCGGCCGTCTCGACGCCCGCGCGGCGCGGCGCCGGCGCGGCGGCGCGGCGGCGCGCGACGCCCTCGCAACGCTCCGGCGCGAACGGATAGGTGGGCAGACTCACACGCACCGGCGCGCGCGCGCCGTAAAGCCGGCGCCAATCGACGTTCACACCGTGCGCCCAGAGCGCCGCGATCTTCGCGACCTTGCCTTGCTCGCACCACGCGGCGATCAACCCGTGCGCGGCCGTATCGCCGGTATCGCCGGTATCGTCGAGCAACGCCGCGAGCGTCGAATCGCCCCCGCGCGCGCCGGTGAAACACGCGGCCGCGTCCGGCTCGCCGCGCAGGAAACGCGCGAGCGCGGCGGCGAGCGCGTCGTAGCCGTCGGCGACGAACGCGACGCGCTCGCGCATCGCCTCGCGGCCCACCTGCAGCGTGAACGCGAAACCGTCGAAGTCCGGCAGCGCGCCGGCTTCCTGCTCGAGGAACGCGAGCAACTGGCTCGCCTGCGCGCGCACGCGCTCTTCGGTGCGCGCCGACAGCGCGATCACGCGCGCCGCGTGGGCGGCCGGCGCGCGCATCCCGGCGGGCGGCTCGTCGCGCTCGAACGCCTCGAGGATCAAATGCGCGTTGGTGCCGCCGATGCCGAACGAGCTGAGCGCCGCGCGGCGCGGCGCCCCCGGCTCGCGCGCGGGCCAGCGCGTCAATCGGTCGACGACGTAGAACGGCGAGTGCGCGAAATCGATCTCGCGGTTCGGCTTCTCGTAGTTGATCGACGGCGCGATCTCGCCGTGCCGCAGGCTCAGCGCGACCTTGATGCACCCCGACAGCCCGGCGACGGTATCCAGGTGGCCGATGTTCGGCTTCACCGAGCCGATCGCGCAGAATCCGGTGCGCGCGGTATGGCGGCGATACGCGTCGGTGAGCGCCGCCACCTCCACCGGATCGCCGAGCTTCGTGCCGGTGCCGTGCGCCTCGACGTAGCCGATCGTCTCGGGATGGATGCCGGTCGCATCGAGCACCTTGCGGATCACGTCGGCCTGGCCGCCGACGCTCGGCGCGTAGAAGCCGACCTTGTCCGCGCCGTCGTTGTTCACGGCGATGCCGCGCAGCAGCGCGTAGATCGGGTCGCCGTCGTCGATCGCGTCGCGCGCGCGCTTGACGAGCAGCACGGCGACGCCTTCGCCGGAGGTGAGCCCGTCGGCGTTTTCGTCGAAGGTCCGGCAGCGGCCGTCGCTCGACAGGTTGAGCCCCGGCTGGTACACGTAGCCGATGTCCGCATCCGGCAGCACCGTCGCCGCGCCGACGAGCGCGCAGCGGCTTTCCCGCTGCAGCAGCGACTTCGCCGCGACGGAAAGCGACACGAGCCCGGACGAGCAGTTCGAATGGATGAAGAGGCTGGGCCCCGTCAGGCCGAGCTCGTACGAGATGCGCGTCGGAATCGTGCCGCCCTGCGCGAGCAGCCACGCCTGATACTCGTCGGACGCGTCGATCGTGCCGGCCGCGCGCAGCATCGCCTGGTAGTAGCTGTTCGACGCCGACATGTATACGCCGGCGTCGGCGATCCGCTCGCGCGTGCAGCCGGCGTCCTCGATCGCCTTCCACGCGTGCTGCAGCAACAGACGGAATTGCGGGTCCATCAGTTGCGCATCCTTCATCGTCAGCCGGAAGAAGTGCCGGTCGAACAGGTCCTTGCCTTCGATCGTCTGCTGCATCGGCACGTAGTGCCGGTCGCGGATCAGCGTGTCCGGCACGCCGGCCGCGCGCAGTTCGTCTTCCGAATAGAACCGCGCGCCCGATTTCCCGTCGCGCAGATTGCGCCAGAACGCGCGATGGTCTTGCGCGCCGGGAAACTGGCACGAGATGCCGATGATCGCGATCGCGTCGTCGAGCGCTGCGGGCAGTCGCGCCGCGGGCCCGGCCGCCCGCGGCTGCGCGGGGCGGGATGCGCGCGCGTCGGCGCCGTCCGCGCCCTCGGCCGCGCCCGCGTCGCCGCGCAGCCGCGCGCCCAGATGGGCGGCCAGCGCGGCGACCGTCGGATAGCGGAAGAACGCGCCGGCGCCGAGCCGCGCGAGGCCGAACTCGGCGCCGACGCGCGAGGCGATCAGCGCCACCGACAGCGAATTGCCGCCCACCTCGAAAAAGCCGTCCGCGCGATCGATGTCGTCGATCTTCAGCACCTCGCGGCAGATCGCGAGCAGGCGGGCCTCGATATCGGCGGCGGCCGGCGCGCGCGGCGGCGCGGCGCTCGCCCGACGACGCGACGCGCAGCCGGATGCCGCGGCTCGCGAGCGCCTTGCGGTTCAGCTTGCCGTTGTGCGTCATCGGCAGCGCGTCGATCGGCAGGAACAGCGCGGGAATCATGTAGTCCGGCAGCGCGCCGGCCAGATGGCCGCGCAGCTCGGCCGCCAGCGCCGGCGCGTCGTCCGCGCCGCCGTGCCCGGCGGCGTCGCCGCGCACGTAGTAGGCGACGAGCTGATCGCCGCCCGCGTGCCGCCGCGCGACCACCGCGGCCGCCCGGATCGCCGGATGCCGCGCGAGATGCCGCTCGATGTCGTGCACTTCGACGCGATGGCCGCGAATCTTCACCTGGAAATCCATGCGCCCGAGATGCTCGACTTCGCCGTCCTCGCGCCAGCGCGCGAGGTCGCCGGTGCGGTAATGGCGCTCGCGCGCCTGGCCGTCCACGTCGGGCAGCGCATCGACGAACCGCGCCGCCGTTTCGTCGGGCCGGTTCAGGTAGCCCGCGGCGAGCCCGTCGCCCGCGATGCACAGCTCGCCCGGCACGCCGATCGGCACCGGATTGCCGTACGCATCGACGATCCGGATTCGCGTGTTGTCGATCGGCGCGCCGATCGAGGTCGGCCGTTCCGACGTCACCGGCGCGACCATCGACCAGATCGTCGTCTCCGTCGGGCCGTACAGGTTCCAGACTTCGCCGCCGTCCTCGAGCAGCCGGGCCTTGACGGCGTCCGGCAGCGTGTCGCCGCCGCACAGCACGCGCATGCGCCGCGCGTTGCGCCAGCCGGCATGCAGCAGCATCTCCCACGTGGACGGCGTCGCCTGCATCACCGTCGGGCGCGCCGCGTCGATCAGCTCGCGCAGCCGGCCGCCGTCGCGCGCCGACGCGCTGTCGCAGATCACGCAGTGCGCGCCCTGCACGAGCGGCAGGAACAGCTCGAGGGCCGCGATATCGAAACAGTACGTGGTGACGGCGAGCAGCGTGTCGCGCGCGTGCAGGCCCGGGCGGCGCGCCATCGACGCGAGGAAGTTGGTCAGCGCGCGATGCGTGACCATCACGCCCTTCGGCGCGCCCGTGCTGCCCGACGTGTAGATCACGTAGGCGAGATCGGCCGCCCGCGCGGCGTGCGCGCGGCTCGCCGCGGCCTGCCGCGCGGCGGCGATCGCGGCCGCGCGTGCGCCGTCGGCGGCGTGGGTATCGGCGTCGGCGGCGTCGTCGAGCGCGATGACGGCGGGCGGGCCGTCGGCCGCGACGCGCCGCGCGAGCGCGTGCGCGCCCGCCGCGAGCGCGGCGCGGGTCAGGATCGCGGCCGGGCGGCAATCGCCGAGCATTTGCGCCGCCCAGTCGTCCGGATAGTCGGGATCGAGCGGCACGTATGCCGCGCCCGCCTTCAGCACCGCGAGCAGGCCGACGACGAGCGCCGTCGAGCGGTCGAGCCGCACCGCGACGAAGTCGCCCGCGGCGATGCCGCACGCGCGCAGGCGCTGCGCGAGCGCGTCGCTGTCGGCCTTCAGTCGCGCATAGTCGAGCGAGCGGCCGCCGCAGGACACCGCGATCGCGTGCGGGGCCTGCTGCGCGCGCGCATCGATCAGGTCATGCACGCGCCGCTCGCGCGCATGGTCGGCGCGCGGGCCGCGGCCAAGCGCGAGCAGCCGTTCGCGCTCGGCCGCGGGCAGCATCGGGCAATCGGCCACCCGCGCGGCGGGCGCCGCGAGCACGCCGTCGAGCAGCGTCAGATAGTGGCGCGCCATCGCCTCCACGGCGGCCGCGCGATACCGCGCGCCGTCGTACTTCCAGTTCAGCGCGAAACGCGCGGGGCCGCCGGGCGCCGCTCCTTCGATCACCTCGAGCACGAGCTCATACTCGCCCGCCTGACGAATCTCGCCGATCGGTTCGACGTCGTCGCCGAAGCGCAGGCGCGCGAGAAAATCCTGATACATGAACGCGATCCGGTACATCGGCGCGCCGTCCTCCGCGCCCTGCAGGCCGAGCTCGCGAACCAGCGCGCCGAACGGATACTGCATCGCCATGGCGTCGACGAGCTCGCGCTGCACGCGCTCGAGCATCGCCACGACGGCGGTCTCGCCGGCCAAGCGCGTGCGCAGCGGCAGCATGTTGACGAAGAAGCCGAGCGCGTCGCGGTAACGCTGCGACGGCCGCGCGTCGGCCGGCATGCCGACGACGATGTCGGGCTCGCCGGTATAGCGATGCAGCAGCAGCTTGAACATGCCGAGGAAGAACGCGGCGGCGCCGAGATGGTTCGACCGGACGAACGCCGCGACGCGCGCCGACCTCGCCGCGTCGAGCGGCACCGCATGCCATGCGTCGCCCGCCGCGCGCTCGGCCGCGGCCGGCGCCGACGCGGGCAGCTCGAGCGCGGGCGGCAGCGCGTCGAGCTGCCGCCGCCAGTACGCGATGCGGCGCGCGCCCTCGTCGCTGTCGAGAAGCGCGCGCTCCTCGGCGACGAAATCGTCGTGCGTGGCGGCCGGCGCGCGCGGCGCGGGCTCGACGCCGTCGACGAGCGCGCGGTATGCGTCGAGCAGCGTGCCGATCAGCAGCAGCAGCGACTGCCCGTCGAGCACCAGGTGGTGCACGTGCAGCGACACGATCGTGTGCGCCGCGCCGAACCGGCTCGCGGCCGCCGCGTCGCGCGCGCGCCAGCCGGCGAGATCGAGCAGATGCACGCGGCAAAGCGGGCCGTCCTCGAGCGAGAACGGCTGCCTCGCCTGCTCGCGCAGCCACGCGAGGATCGCGGCCTCGTCGGCGTCGGGGCCGAGCGTGTCGGCGAGCGTCGCCTCGATCGGCTCGAGCGTCGCGCCGGCCGGCTGCACCCGCCTCGGCTCGCCGTCGATCACGCGGATCGCCGCGCACAGCGACGGATACTGCCGCGCGACGAAGCGCAGCGCGCGGCGAAACGCGTCCGCCCGCAGATCGCGCACGGCGAAGCAAAGCGGCACGTTATAGGCGCCGCGATCCTCGTGCAGCGCATGCAGCGCCCAGATCCCGCGCTGCCCCTCCGAAAGCGGCAAACCCGCGCCGTCGCCCGCGCCCCGGCGAAGCTCGCTCGCCAGATCGGCGGTCGTCAGCTTCCCTTCGCGGTAGGCACGAATCACATCACTGATGATGGCGTTCATTTGGTGTTCTCGATCAAGTAAATCGTCTCCTCGAGGCTCAGGCCGCCGCCCTCGAGTCGTTCCAGCAGGGCGATCACGCCCGGCGCGGGGCCGCTCGCCGCGTCGCCCGCCGCGGCGCGGCCGGTCTCGGCGGGCTCGGTGGTCTCGGCGGTCTCGGTGAGCTCGGCGAGCTCGGCCGCGCCGAACGCGGCGGGACAGGTGTCGGCCAGATGAGCGGCGAGCCGTTCGATCGTCGGATAGTCGAACAGCACGCTCGGCAGCAGCGCTTCGCCCGTCGCGTCCCGCAACTGGCCCGCGAGGCTCACGAGGTCCTGCGACGTGAGTCCGAGATCCAGCAGGCTGCGGCGCCGGTCGACGCGCGCGGCCGGCACGCCGAGCCGCGCGGCGACGCGCGCCGCGAGCCACTCGGCCGGCCGCGCCGCGCCGCGCGCGCGGTCGGCCGCGGCGGACGGCGTCGCGTCCACGCGGGGCGTCGCGGCCGCCACGGTCATCGCGGCGGCCGCGACGCCCGCGGGCGGCTCGCACGGCCCCGCCGCCGCGCAGTCGCGCGACGCGCCGGCCTCGGCGCGCGCCCATCCGGCCGCGCCGCAGCGCCGCCCGGCGAACGGATAGGCTGGCAAATGCACGCGCATCGGCGTCCCGCCGGCGGGCGGCCAGTCGACGCGCTCGCCGGCGAGCCAGCGCGCCGCCTGCGCGAGCTGCGCCGCGTCGAGGCCCGCCGCTCGCGCGGCCGCCGTCACCGCGCCGTCGAGCAGGCACGGCGAATCCCGTCCGTCGACGAACGCGCGCAGCAACGCGGCGAGCTCGCCCGTCGTCGACGCGAACAGCACGATTCGCTGCGCCATCGGCTCGCGCGCGACGCGCAGCGTGTGCGCGACGTCGCCGACGCAAAGCGCCGCGCCCTCCGCTTCGAGCCGCTCGCAAAGGCGCGCCGCGTAGCGGCGCAGCGCCTCCCGGTCCATCGCGGAAAGCGGCACCGCGACGCGCGGGCCGTCCGCCGCGCGGGCTGGCCGCGCCCGCGCCTGCGGCGGCTCCTGCACGACGATATGGACGTTGGTGCCGCTGTGGCCGAACGTGTTCAACGCGGCGAGCCTCGGCCGGCCGTCGCGGCCGGCCGGCCATTCACGGCTGACGAGGCCGAGCGAGAACGCCGACGCGTCGAGATCGATCATCGGGTTCGCGCGGCCGAGGCCGGGCATGCCCGGCAGCCGGCGCGCGCGCATCGACAGCAGGATGCGGATCAGCCCGATCACGCCGGCCGCGGCCGCCGTATGCCCGATGGTCGCCTTCACGGTGCCGAGCGCGCAGTACGCGCTGCGCTCGGTGAAGCGGCGAAACGCCCTGACGAGCGCGTTGGCCTCGACCGCGTCGCCGAACAGCGTGCCGGTGCCGTGGGCCTCGACATAGCGGATGTCGGCCGGATCGATCCCGAAGCGCTCGTAGACATCGACGATCAGTTCCTCCTGCGCGACGCCGTTGGGCGCCATGATCCCGTTGCTGGTGCCGTCCTGGTTCACGCCGGACGCCTTCACGATGCCGTGGATCGGATCGCCGTCGGCGATCGCGTCCGCGAGCCGCTTGAGCGCGACGACGCCGATTCCCTCGGCGAACGCCGTGCCGTCGGCGCCCGCGTCGAAGCTGCGGCACCGCCCGCCGGCGGACAGCATGCCGGCCTGCCCCAGCGCGCCCAGCATGCGCGGCCCCATCGCCGCGAAGATGCCGCACGCGAGCACGACGTCCGATTCGTTGCGGCGCAGGCTCTCGCAGGCGAGATGAATCGCGACGGCGCCCGACGAACACCCGGTGTTGACCACGTACGCCGGGCCGCGCAGATTCAGGTGATACGACACGCGCGACGCGATCAGCGCGTCGGACGAGCCGCTGAACGTCGTCGACCGGTAATCGGCCGGCTCCGCGCCGACGAACACGCCCACCCGCGCGCCGGCGAGCGCGGCCGGGTTGTAGCCGGCATCCTCGAGCGCCTTCCACGATTCCTGCAGCACGAGCCGCTGATACGGGTGCATCGCGTCGGCCTCGTCGGGCGTGATGTGAAAGAACGCGTGATCGAAGCGGTCGCGATTCTCGAGCATGCCGCCCGACACGCCGGGCGCGCCGTCCCGCGCGTGCTCGAGCAGCGCGCGGAACGCGTCGACGTCGGGCGCGTCCGGGAACTGCCCGGCCATGCCGATGACCGCGATGTCCGCCGGCCGCGCGCCCGCCGGTTCGGCGCGCGGCGCGGCGGCGTCGCGCGAAACGGCCTCGGCGGGCATCGCCGGCGCGGCGGGTGCGTTCGGCGCGGCCGGTGCCGCCGGTGCCGCCGATGCAGTCGGCGCAGTCGGCGCAGTCGGCGCAGTCGGTGCAGTTGATGCAGTTGATGCAGTCGATGCAGTCGATGCGGCAAGTGTCGCGGAGGCGGTCGCGACGCTCGCCGGCGCGGCGGATGCGCCGCGCGCGGCGAGCCGCGCGCCGTAGGTGGCCACAATGAAATCCGCGAGCCGCTCGACGGTCGGATAGTCGAACAGGACAGCCGTGTTGAGCGGCACGTCGAGCGCCTGCTTGAGCGAATCGACGAAGCGCACGCCGAGAATCGAATCGATCCCGTAGTCGAGGAACGGCGTGTGATCGCCGATCCGGGCTTCCGACAATTTCAGCGACTGTTGCAGCGCGCGATGGATCGCCGCGACGACAGGCTCGCGCGCCGTGCCGGCGGGGCTCGCGGCCGGCGCGGCGCCGGCCTCGCCCGCATGGGTCGAACTCTCCTGACGGCCCTGATGATCCTGACGGTTCCGATGGCCTTGCCGGCTCGAATGGCCCGAAGGTTCGCCGGCGCGCTGGCGGATCACGCCGTCGCTCGTCGCGCAGACGACCTGCTGCCCGAGCGCATGCGCGTCGCGCGCCGCAAACGCGATCGCGCCGAAGCCTTCGTCTTCGAGCAGCCGGCGCCAGGTGGCGGGCGCGAGCACGGGGCTGCCCGGTTCGCGCAGCGACGAATCCTCGTGCAGCCACCAGCCTTCGAGCAGGCCGAACGTCAGATGCGCGAACAGCGATTTCTCGCTGATCTCGTTGAGCAGCAGCACGCCGCCCGCGCGCAGGCACGCCTTCACGTTGCGCAGCGCGCCGCGTACCTGCCGCGTCGCATGCAGCACGTTGGTCGCGATCACGATGTCGTAGCGGCCCGCCGGCATCCGCTGCGCGTCGAGCGGCCGCTCGACGTCGAACAGCGCGGTGCGCAAGTACCCGGCCCGCGCCCCGAACGCGGCCTGCGCGTGCTGCAGGAACGCTTGCGACACGTCGGTGAAGCAATACTCGCCGATCGCGGCCGCGTAGGGCCGCAGCCGCTCGAGCGCGAGCGCCGTGGTGCCGCCCGTGCCCGCGCCGACCTCGAGAATGCGGATCGGCTCGCGCCGGCCGGCATCGATCCACGCGCGGACATGGCGGATCAGCGCGTCGGCCTGCACCGCGTTGAAGTAATCCGAGATCGGATTGTCGCGGTACACGCCCTCGACGCGCTCCATCGAGCCGCCCGGAAACAGCACGTCGGCGGCGGGCAGCCGGCCCGCGAGCACGTCCGGCAGCGCGCGCACGCACACGTCGGCGAGGTCGATCTGCGCGCGCCGGCCGCGGGCCGCGGGCGTGTCGAACCGGTAGCGCGCCCAGTCGCGCCAGACGTGCTCGCCCGCATCGGGCTCGGCGATCACGCGCGGCGCGCCGTCGACGATGCGCAACCAGCCGCGCGCCGCGAAGATCCGCAGCGTCTCGTCCCACCAGCGCGCATGGCACGCGCGCGCGGGCCGTCGAGCATCGGGCGCAGCGTCGCGAACGTGAGCCGCGCGAGCCATGCGTCGATATCCGCCGATACGTCGGCCGCGCCGTCCGGCGCGTCGCGAAGCGGCGCCGGCTGCGCGGGCTGCCCCGGCGCGGCGAGCGTCGCGGTTTCGCCCGGCAGCACCTGCATCAGATGCTCGACCTCCGGCGACGCCCGCATGCAGACGACCTCGCGCAGCGGATTGCCGCGCATGCACTGGCCGACGAACCGCTCGAAGCACGCGAACCCCTCGTCGTCGGACAGCGCGCCGAGATGCCGCGAGCCGAGCGCGGAATCCTCGACCGACGTTTCCCAGAACCCCCAGTGGATCGTGCCGACCGGAAACGCGGCGACGGGCGCGATCGAGCGCACGATCGCGTCGCCCGCCGTCGTCGCCGCCGCGTACGCGCCGAGCCGCGCCGCGCCCGAGAACGAGAACGACTGCGCCGACGAGCAGTAGCAGAGAAAATCGAGCGGCTCGTGCGCGAGCGCCTCGTAGAAGATGCGGCTGCCGCGCGCCTTGACGTCCAGAATCTCGTCGAACCGGTGCGCCGGCACGCTCGCGATCGCGTGGTTCGCGTCGAACACCATCCCGCAGAACACCGCGCCGTCGATGCGGCCGTGGCGCTGCCGGACGGCTTCGATCGCGCGCCGCATCGGTCGCGTCGGCCTGCGCGTAATACGGCGCGGGGCCCGCCGGGCCGAGCGCGCGCAGCGCATGCGCGACGCTCGCCGAATCGGCCGGGCTGCGGCCGATCCACGCGACGTTCGCGCGATAGCGCTCGATGAGCCGCCGCGTCAGCGCCCGGCCGACGCGCCCCGCGCCGCCGAGCATCACGTAGACGCCGCCCTGCTTCAGCCCCGAGGCGCCCGCCTCGGCGGCCCAGTCGAGCCGCACGAACGCCTGCCGGTAGCCGCGGCCGGCGCGCAGCCTGACGAGCGCGCCGCGATCGGACGGCGCGAGCCGCAGCACGGCCGCGAGCACCGGATGCGGCGCCGGCGCATGCCGCGCCGCGCGCAGCTCGTCGAGCGACACGTCGACGTTCGTCACCCGGAAGCGGTGATCGCCCTGCGCGATCGCGTAGGCAATGCCGGCGACGCCGCCGCCCGCCGGATTCGACGGCGTGCCGTCGGTGCGATGGTGATCGAGCGACAGCACGACGAACTCGATCGACGCGTCGGCCGCCTGCGAGCGCATCAGCGCCTGCGCGAGCTGCAACAGCGCGCGCTCGTCCTCGCCGTGCGCATCGGGCGCGCTCGCCCAGCCGTGCGCGCCCGACGCATCGTGGCGGGCCTCGCTGCAGCCCGCCGCGAAGAATACCGCGCGCACCGGGCCGAATTCGCCGAGCCACGCGGCGAGCCGCGCCGCGTCGGGCGCGGCGTTGCGCCACGCGCGGCCCTCCGGCGACGGCGCATGCCCGGACAGATCGAGCGTCATGCAGGTCGCGCCGGCATGGCGGCCGTCCACGCACTCGCGCTCGATCGCGTCGACGAGCCCCCACGCGCCGCCGCGATGCACGACGAGTACGCCGCCCGCCTGCGCATCGGGCGCGGCGCGCGGCTGCGCGGGCGGCAGTTCCTCCCAGACGGGCAGGTATGCAAGCGTCGCGGCGGGTTCATGTTCATGTTCGTGTGCGTGCTCGGAGTCGGAGCCGGAATCGGCCTCGGGCGAAGCGGCGTCCGCATCCGGGCCCGCGGCGCGCCCGTCGGGTTCGACATCGATCCAGTAGCGCCCCGATGCGAACGGATAAGTCGGCGCGGCGATCCGGCGCGGCATCGCGGCGGCCGGCACGCCGTCGTAAAGCCGCGCCCAGTCCAGATCGAAGCCGCCCGCCCACAGCTTCGCGAGCGGCTCGTGCTTGCCCGTGCGCATCCATCCGTCGATCGCCGCGCCGAACGCCTCGTCGAGCATCAGCGCGTTCGACGC
This sequence comes from Burkholderia mallei ATCC 23344, assembly GCF_000011705.1. Taxonomy (NCBI): domain Bacteria; kingdom Pseudomonadati; phylum Pseudomonadota; class Betaproteobacteria; order Burkholderiales; family Burkholderiaceae; genus Burkholderia; species Burkholderia mallei. The sequence continues at coordinate 1,279,485 of NC_006349.2, forward strand.
CTGAGCGTGCGGCTCGGCGCGGCCCGCGTACACGCCGTTGCTCGTCTCGCCGGTGTCGGCGTAGCGGCGCAACTGCCGCTCGAGTTCGTCGCGGCCGTCGGCGACGAACGCGACGCGTTCGGCCATCGCGTCGCGGCCGACCTGCATCGTGTACGCGAGATGCGCGGCGAGCCGCTCCGGCGCGCCGCGCGCGGCCGCCTGCGCGAGCCAGTCGGCCAGGTTGCGCGCGTAGGCGCGCAACCGCTCCGGATGCCGCGCCGAGAGCGGCACGATCACGCGCGGCGGCGACGCGTCCGGCGCGGCGGCGGCGGCCGGGCGGTACTCCTCGATCACGACGTGCGCGTTGGTGCCGCTGAAGCCGAACGAGCTGACGGCCGCGCGGCGCGGCGCGTCGCCGGCGGCGTCCCACGCGCGCCGGTCGGTGTTCACGTAGAACGGCGAATCGGCGAAATCGAAATGGCGGTTCGGGTTCGCGTAGTTCAGCGTCGGCACCAGCTCGCGATGCGCGAGGCACAGCAGCACTTTGTGGATGCTCGCGACGCCGGCCGCCGCCGACGTATGCCCGATGTTGGTCTTCACCGAGCCGAGCGCGCAGAACCCGCGCCGGTCGGTGTAATCGCCGAACGCCGCGGACAGCGCGGTCAACTCGATCGGATCGCCGAGCTTCGTGCCGGTGCCGTGCGCCTCGACGTAACCGATGCCGGCCGGATCGATCCGGTGCCGGCGGTAGACATCGCGCAGCAACTCGGTCTGGCTGCTGCCGCTCGGCGCGGTGATGCCGTTCGTGCGGCCGTCCTGGTTCAGGCCCGAGCCGACGATCACGCCGAGGATCGGATCGCGATCGCGCTCGGCGTCGGCGAGCCGCTTCAGCACGAGCGCGCCCACGCCCTCGCCCGGCACGAAGCCGTCGGCCGCGTCGTCGAAGGTCTTGCAGCGCCCCTCGGGCGACAGCATGCCCGCCGCGCACATCGCGACATACGATTCGGGCGTCAGATAGACGGTCACGCCGCCGACGAGCGCGAGATCGATCTCGCCGTTGCGCAGCGCCTGGCATGCGAGGTGCGTCGCGACGAGCGCGGACGAGCACGCGGTGTCGACCGGAATCGCCGGCCCCTTCAGGTTCAGGTAATACGCGAGACGCGCGGCGCCGATCGCGTAGCTGCTGCCGATCCCGGATGCGGCGCCGCGGTGGCGCATCGCGAGCTCGCCGTACTCGTGGTTCATCACGCCCAGATAGACGCCGCACTTGCGGCGCGACAGCGACGCCGGCGCGCAGCCCATCTGCTCGATCGCGCGGTATCCCTCCTGCAGGAACAGCCGGTGCTGCGGATCCATCTCTTCGGCTTCCGCCGGCGAGATCCGGAAGAAGTCGGGATCGAAACGGTCGACATCGTCGAGCAGGCCGATGCGCGTGCAATAAACCTTGCCGGGCTTGCCCGGCTCGGGATCGTAGAACGCGCCGACGGGCCAGCGGCTCGGCGGGATCTCGGCGATCGCGTCGCGGCCGGCCGCGAGGTTGTCCCAGAACGCGTCGAGATCGGGCGCGCCCGGATAGCGGCCCGACATGCCGACGATCGCGATCCGCTCGGGCACGGGCTCGGCGCGCGCCGCCTGCGCGTCGGGCGCCGCCGCGTCGAGACGGCGCGGTGCCGGGCCGGCGTCGGGCGCCACGTCGGCGCGCGCGCGCGAAGCGGCAGCGCCCGGGTGCGCCGCGCGCGCGGGTTCGCTTTCCGGCGCGCCGGATGCGGCGGACGCGATGCGGGCATCGGCCGCGAGCCGCACGTCGGCCTCGGGACTTGCGGTGCTTGCGGTGCTTGCGGTGCTTGCGGTGCTTGCGGTGCTTGCGGTGCTTGCGGTGCTTGCGGTGCTTGCGGTGCTTGCGGTGCTTGCGGTGCTTGCGGTGCTTGCGGTGCTTGCGGTGCTTGCGGTGCTTGCGGCACTCGCGCCGCGCGCGTCGACGAGTGCCGCGATGCTGGCGATCGTCGGGTGATCGTAGACGTCCGTCGCCTTCAGCGCGACGCGATAGCGCTGGTTGATTCCCTTGATCCACTCGACGCCGACGATCGAATCCATGCCGATCTGCGCGAACGGCCGATCGACGTCGATCTCGGCGATGTCGACGAACAGCGCGTCGGCGAGACTGCGCATCAGCTCGCGCCGGATCCGCTCGACGTTGCCCGGCGCGCCGCCCCGGCCTTCGTCGGGCTGCGGCTCGCACGGGGCCGCGCCGGCGGCTTCGGGCCGCGGCGCCGTCACCGGCTCCATCGTCGGTTCCGTCGCGGGCGCCGGCGGCGCGCCGGCCACGGACGATTCGCGCAGCAGCCGCTCAAGCAAGCCGGCGAATTCGCCGACGCTCGGATAATCGTAGACGTCGGTCGTCCGGATCGACACGCCGTACCGGCGGTTGATGTCGCGAATCCATTCGACGCCGACGATCGAATCGAGCCCCAGCTCGCTAAACGGCCGGCTGGGGTCGATTTCGTCGACCCCGACGAACAGCGCGCTCGCGAGACTGTCGCGCAACGCCGCCTCGAGCGACGCTTTCGTCGCGGGCGCGAACGCCGCGGCGGCCCGCGTGGCTTGTGAGGCTTGCGTGGCTTGCGTAGCCTGCGTGGCCTGCGTGGCCTGCGCGGCCTGCGTAGGCGACGGCGCGCGCGCCGTCGCGGTGAAGCTCGAAGTCGGCGCCAACCGCACGCGCCGTATCGTCTGGTCTGGTTGTCTCACCTCTCCCCCTGATTCGGAAAGCGCGCGCGGCGCCGTCGTCGCGCGCGATGCGCCGCCCCCGGCACGCATCGCGGCCTCGGCGGCCCCCGCCGCCGCGCGCGATGCGCCGATCCAATACCGGCCGCGCTCGAACGGATAGGTCGGCGCGGCAATCCGGCGCGGCGCGCGCCCGTCGAACAGCGCGTGCCAGTCGACAGCCTCGCCCGCGACCCAGCGCGCCGCGAGCCGGTCGGCGAAATCGGCGGCGGTTCGCTCGGACGCCGCGCCGCGTGCGTCGCCCGCCGCCGCGCGATCCGCCCGGCCGGCGTAAATGCCGTCGCCCGCGCGCTGCCCGGCGACGTACGCGGTGAGCGCGCGTTCGAGCTCCGCGAGCGAGCGCGCGACGATCGCGAGCCGCTCCGGCATCGCAATGCGGCCACGCTGATACGTAAAGGCGAGATCGACGAGCCGCGGCGGCGCGCCACGCTCGCCGCGCGCGTGCGCGGCGACGAACGCGCGCAGCCGTTGTGCATACGCGTGCAGCCGCTGCGCGTTGCGCGCGGACAGCGGCACGACGAGCGCGTCCTGCATGTCCTGCATGTCCTGCATGTCATGCATGTCGTGCGTGTCGTGCGTGTCGTGCGTGTCGTGCGCATCGCGCCCCGCCGGCTCGATGACGCCCGCCGGCGCCGCGCACGCGTCGGCCGGGTATTCGGACAGAATCAGATGCGCGTTGGTCCCGCCCGCGCCGAACGCGGACACGCCGGCCGTGCGCGGCAGCGGCACGCCGTCGACGACGACGCGCTCCCAATCGCACAGCGACTGGTTCACGATCCAGCGCGAGCCGTCGAGCGGCAGATCGGGATTCAGCTCGCGCGAATGGAGCGACGGCACGATCTGGCGATGCGCCAGTTGCAGCAGCACCTTCGTCAGCGCCGCGATGCCCGCCGCGCCCTCGCAATGGCCGATGTTCGATTTCACCGAGCCGATCCGGCACGGCCCGTTCGCGCCGCTGTCGGCGAACCCGCGCGCGAGGCCGGCCAGCTCGATCGGATCGCCGAGCGCCGTTCCCGTGCCGTGCGCCTCGACGTAGTTGATCGCGCGCGCGTCGATGCCGGCGGCCCGGATCGCGTTCGCGATCACGCCGCCCTGGGCGGCCGCGTTGGGCACCGTGTAGCCGTTCGAGCGGCCGCCGTGATTGATCGCGCTCGCCTTGATGAGGCCGAGGATGCGGTCGCCGTCACGCTCGGCGTCGGCGCGCCGCTTCAGCAACAGCACGCCGACGCCCTCGCCGGGAACGTAACCCTCGCCGCCGCTGCCGAAGCTCGCGCAGCGCCCGTCGCCCGACATGAAGCGCGCGGCGCTCAGCATCCGGTACTTGTTCGGATGCAGGCTGAGATTGACGCCGCCCGCGATCGCCACGCCGATCTCGCCCGCGAGCAGATCGCGGCAGGCGAGATGCACGGCGACCATCGAGCTCGAGCACATCGTGTCGACGGCAAGGCTCGGGCCGCGCAGGTCGAGGAAGAACGACACGCGGTTCGCGATGCTCGCGTAGCTGCCGCCCGCCATCCCGACGTCGCTGCCCGCGGCCGCGGCCTCGGCCGCGAGCAACTGATAGTTCTCGTACATCAGGCCGACGTAGACGCCCGTGCCGCGTTGCGCGTCGCGCCGCAGATCCTCGGGCCGCAGCCCGGCATCCTCCATCGCGGTCCATACCTGTTCGAGGAACAGCCGCTCCTTCGGGTCCATCGACACCGCTTCCTTCGGCGAGATGTTGAAGAACAGCGGATCGAATGCGTCGACATCGTTGATGAAGCCGCCCCACTTGCTGTGGTGGGCGCCGTGGCCGCGGGCCGGATCGTAGTGCTTGCGCCAGTCCCAGCGATGCGGCGGAATCTCCTCGATGCAGTCGCGGCCGTCGCGCAGGTTGTCCCAGTATTGCTGCAGATCGTCCGCCTGCGGATAGCGCCCGGCCATGCCGATCACCGCGATGTCGCGCTCCGCGAGCGGCGGCGCGGCGCTCGCGCGAGGCGCGCCTGCCGCCCCGCCTTCGCTCGCCGGCGACCGCGTCGGTGCGCCCGGCGGCTCGCCCGACTCGCCCGACTCGCCCGCGCGCGCGCATGCCGGGCCGGCGGGCGCGCCGCGCGCGGCCGAGCGGATTCGCGCGCCGACGGCCGCGCCATGCACCGAGACCAGGTAGCGCTCGAGCTCGTCGGCGTGCCGGTATTCGAAGAACAGCGTCTTCGGCAGCGGCCCGAACGTGCGCTCCAGCTCGACCGTGAGACGGATCGCGTTGATCGAATCGATCCCGTAGCTCTCGAAATATTCGGGCTCGCGAAGCCGCGCGTCGGGCAGCTTCAGCACGGCCGAGAGCGCGCCGTCGATCGCCGCGCGCACCCGCGTCTTCACGGCATCAGCATCGGCGCCCGGCGCATCCGCGCCGCGATCGGCCGCGCCGAATCCGGGCGGCGCGGCGGGCGGCGCGGCGAAGCCCTGTCGCGCGAGCGCGAGGATTCGCGCGCGCGCGCCGTGGACGACCGTCGGGCACGGGCTCGCGCCCAGCAGGCACGCATGCAGCGCGTCGAGCCCGAGCGCGGTCGGCATCGGCCGCATCGCAAGGCGGCGCTCGAGTTCGGCCTCGGTCTGCCGGTCGATCCGCATGCCGCCCGCCTGCCATATCGGCCACGCGATCGACACGCTGACGCCGGGCCGCGCCGCGCCGAGCGACGCGCGATGCGCCGCGAACGCATCCATGAACGCGTTGGCGACCGCGTAGTCCGCCTGCCCGGGATTGCCGACGACGCCGGCGCCCGACGAGAACGTCACGAAGAAATCGAGGCTGCGCACGTCGCGCGTCGCGAGATCCAGATTCACGGTGCCGCGCACCTTCGGCGCCAGTACCTGCGCGAACTCGTCGGCCGACTTGCGCAGCAGATAGTTGTCGCGCAGCACGCCGGCGCAATGCACGACGCCGTGCAGCGCGCCGAACTCGCCGACGATCGCCTCGACCATCCGCGCGACCGCGTCGCGATCGGCGACATCCAGCACGCGGTAGTCAGTGGCGGCGCCGAGCGCGCAAAGGCTCGCGACGAGCGCACGCATGTCGTCGCGGGCGGGCGAGCGCCCGGTGAGCACGAGCGTCGCCCGCGGCGCGTCCCCGCCGATTCCGCGCGCGATCGCGTCGGCCAGCGCCCGCGCGAGGCCGCCGGCCGCGCCGGTCACGAGATACACGCCGCCCTGACGCCACGGCAACGCGCGCGCGCCGTCCGGCGCGGCCGCCTCGTCGAAGCACGCCACCTGGCGCTCGCCGTTCACGTAGCGGATGCGCGTGTCGGCCGCGCGGCGCGCGTCGCGCGCGAGCCGCCGCGGCAGGTCGGGCGCGTCGATGTCGTCGATCGCGATCACCTGCCCGTGCAGCAGCGGATTCTCCAGGTGCGCGGTCTGCAGCAGCGCGCCGAGCGCATGCAGGATCGCGCCGGGCCCGGCCGCGGGCACGACGATCTGCACGAGCGTCGCCTGCCGCATGCCGGGCGCGAGCAGCCGGCGCACTTCGTCGAACAGCGCGAGCGCGTGCGCTTCGAACCAGCCGGCGAGCGCATCGGGCTCGCCCGGCGGCGCGCCCGCGGCGAGCGCCGCGTAGCGCACCGGCGCGATGCCGTCCGCCGGCCACGCGCGCGGCGCGCCGTGCGCCCCGCAGACGAACACCACGCGCTGCGCGTCGGGCCCGGCGCGCTCGTCGTGCAAGTCGGCCTCGACGGGCGCCGCGCGCCAGACCGGCTCGAGCCGCACCACTTCGTCCGGCCGCCGCCACGCGGTCACCGCGATGCCGCGCAACGCGACGCACAGCGCGCCGCGCGCGTCGCAAAGATCGACATCGAAGATCCATTCGTGCGCGTCGGGCCGCATCCGCAGCCACGCCCATCTCGCGCCGTGCGTCGGCGCATGGATTTCGGCGCGCTCGATCCGGTAAGGCACGACGGGCACGCCGTCGCCGACCCGCTCGCCGAGCAGCGCGAGCATCGGTTGCAGTGCCGCGTCGAGCGTGCCGGGGTGCAGTTCGTGCTGCGCGATCCCGTCCGCCGCCGGCGCGAGCTCGGCGAGCGCTTCGTCGCCGTCCACGCGCAGGCGCAGCAGCACGCGATGCGTGGCGCCATATTCGATGCCGAGCCGCGCGAAGCGCGCAGGAGCGCCGCGCACGCCGCTTCGTCAGCCGAGCGCGGCCCCGATGCGAGCCGCGCGCGCAGCGCGGCGAGATCCGGCGCGCCGGCCGGCGCGCGCGGCACGTAGCGCGCGACGCCGTCGCAGTGCGCGAGCGGCTCGGCCGCGGCGTCGCCCGCCGCCTGCGAGCTCACGTCGAAGCGCAACGCGCGCGCGCCGGGTTCCGCCCGCGCGCGCAGTTGCAGCCGGCGCGCGCCGCCGCTCACCGTCAGCGGATTGCGCCACGCGATGCCCTCGATCACGAGCATCGCGTCCGCCGGCTCGCCGAGCGCCCGCGCGGCCGCCTCGCGCACCATCTCGAGATAGGCGCTCGACGGCATCACCGGCCGGCCGTCGATCCGGTGATCGCGCAAGAACGGCTCGTCGCCCGCGAGCGTCGCGCCGAAGCACGCGGCCGACTGCGCCGAGTCGATCTCGCGCAGCAGCGGATGCGGCCCGGCCGCGCGCGCGCCGCGCGCGGCCGGCGCGTGCTGCGTGCCGGGATCGGGCAACCAGTAGCGCTCCCGCGCGAACGGGTAGGACGGCGCCGCGATCCGGCGCGGCCGCGCGGCTGCGTCCAGGTCGCGGTACAGGCATGCCCAGTCGATCGTCGCGCCGAGCGCCCACCGTTGCAGAATCGTGCGCGACTCGCCCGCGTCGACGAGCGCGCGCAGCGCCTCGGGCGACGGCGCCGGCGGCGTGCCGCCGGCCCGGTCGCGCCGGCCGGCAATCAGCCCGTCGCCGCCGTCGCGCCCGTCGACGAACGCATCGAGCAACGCGGCGAGTTCGTGTTTCGTGCGCGCGATCAGCCCGACCCGCTCGGCCATCGGCTTGCGCGCGACCTGGAGCGTATAGGCGAGATCCGCGAGCCCGGCGTCCTCGTGCGCGGCGCGCCGCACGTGGTCGCGCAATTGCGCGGCGTACGCCGCGAGTTGCTCGCGGGTTCGCGCGGACAGCGGAAACAGGAACGGCCCGCCGGCCTCGGGCGCCGCGGCGGGATGCACGTATTCCTCGACGACGAGATGCGCGTTGGTGCCGCTGAAACCGAACGAGCTGACCGCCGCGCGGCGCGGCGACGCGGCGAGCGGCGCCCAGGGCGCGCGCTCGGTGTTCACGTAGAACGGCGACGCGGCGAAATCGAAATGCCGGTTCGGCACGGCGAAGTGCAGCGTCGGCACGAGCGTGCGGTGCCGCATGCAGAGCAGCACCTTGTGCAGGCCGGCGACGCCCGCGGCCGCCGACGTGTGGCCGATGTTGCTCTTCACCGATCCGAGCGCGCAAAAGCCGGTCTGCGCGGTGCGCACGCGAAACGCGTCGCCGAGCGCCGTCAGCTCGATCGGATCGCCCAGCTTCGTGCCCGTGCCGTGCGCCTCGACATAGCGGATCGTCGCCGGATCGATGCCGTACCGGCCGTGGACGCCGGACACGAGCTCGAACTGGCTCGCCATGTTCGGCGCGGTGATGCCGTTCGTCTTGCCGTCCTGATTGATGCCCGAGCCGATGATCGTCGCGATGATCGGATCGCCGTCGCGCTGCGCGTCGCCGAGGCGCTTGAGCACGACGGCGCCGACGCCCTCGCCCGGCACGAAGCCGTCCGCCGAATCGTCGAAGACCTTGCAGCGGCCGTCCGGCGACAGCATGCCCGACGAGCACATCTCGATGTACGCGTCGGGCGACAGGTACAGCGTGACGCCGCCCGCGAGCGCCATGTCGATCTCGCCCGCGCGCAGCGCCTGGCACGCGAGATGGATCGCGACGAGCGCGGACGAGCACGCGGTGTCGACGGGAATCGCCGGCCCCTTCAGGTTCAGGTGATAGGCGAGCCGCGCGGCGCCGATCGCGAAGCTGTTGCTCTTCTCGAGCATCGTGACCGCGCCGCCCGCGCCGAGCTGCCGGTACTCCTGGTTCATGATGCCGAGATAGACGCCGCAGTTGCGGCCGTCGAGCGTATCGGCCGAATAGCCGGCGTTCTCGAAGGCCCGATAGCCTTCCTGCAGGAACAACCGGTGCTGCGGATCCATCTCCTGCGCCTCGGCGGGCGAGATCCGGAAGAACGCCGGATCGAAGCAGTCGACATCGTCCAGGAGGCCGATCCATTTGCTGTAGACCTTGCCGGGCGTCGCGGGATGGGCGTCGAAGTGGCGCGCGACGTCCCACCGGCTCGCGGGAATCTCGCCGATCGCGCTGCGCCCGGCCGCGAGGTTCTCCCAGTACGCGTCGAGATCGCGCGCGCCCGGATAGCGGCCCGACATGCCGACGATCGCGATCGGTTCGCGATCGCCGGCGCGGGCGTCGGCGCTCGCGCGCGCGGCGCATCGCGCGTCGTGCGCCGCAACCGGGGCGGCCCCGGCGGCTTGCGCGCCGCCCGCCTCTTGCCGCGCGGCGACGAGCGCGGCGAAATCCGCGATGCGCGGGCACGCGAGCGCCTCGTCGGCCCGCACGCGCACGCCGTACCGGCGATGGACGCGCGCGAGCCACTCGTCGGCGACGATCGGATCGAGGCCCGCCGCTTCGAATCCGCGTTCGGCGTCGATGGTGTCCGCCGGGCGGAACAGCGCCTGCGCGAGGCTCGCGACCAGTTCGTCCAGCAACGTGGCGGGCTTCGCGGTTGGGGCGGCGAGGGGGGCCGGGGCGGTTGGGGCGATTGGGGCCGCGATTGCGGCAGCCGCGCAAGCGGCCGCCGGCGCGGCAGGCGGCGCGGCAAAGGCGGCTTCTGCCGCCACAACGCCGCACTTGTTCGCGTTGTTCGCGTTGTTCGTGTCGTTCGTGTCGTTCGCGGCGGTCGCGGCGGTCGCGGCGGTCATGGGTTCGCCGGGCAGCACGTCGCTGTCGCTCTCGCACCGCGCATGCGGCGGCGAGAGCGCATCAATCGATTTCGACAACAGCTCGGTCAGCTTCTCGACGTTCGGATAGTCGTAGACCTGGATCGCCTCGATCGACGTGCCGTAACGCCGATTGAGCGCATGAATCCACTCGACGCCGATGATCGAATCGAGCCCCATCTCGACGAACGGCTGAAGCACGTCGATCTCCGAGGCGTCCATGTACAGCGCGGCGGCCAGGCTGTCGATCACCTCCCGCCGCAGTTCGCCACGCGGCGCGCAGGCCGCCGACGCTGCCGCCATGATCTCGGCCGTCGTCGGCGGGGCGGCGATGGCGCTCGAGGCGGCGGCCGCGGTTGCCGCGGCGATTTCCGCCGTCGCCGGCGATGTGGCCGCGGCAGCCGCCCTCGCCGGCTCCGCCGTCCCCGTCGGCCGCGTAAGCACGCCGTCGCTGTTGACATCGCCGTCGACATCGACATCGCCGTCGCGGTCGCGGTCGCGGTCAGTATCAGCGTTTGAGTCGGAGCCGCCGACACCGGACGCGACATCCCCGCCCGCCGCGCCGCCCGCGTTCGTCAGCGATTCGACGAGCCCCGCGAACGTCACGATGTTCGGATAGTCGTAGACCTGAATCGCGTTGATGCCGATTCCGTAGGCGCGGTTCACCTGGTGGCCCCACTCGACACCGACGATCGAATCGAGTCCCATCTCCATGAACGGCTGTTCGATGTCGATGTCGGCGACGTCCATGTAAAGCGCCTTCGCGAGGCTGGCCGCCAGCGCATGCACGAGCGCATCGCGCGTGATGCGCGGCGCGGACCGATCGTCCGCGTGCGTCGTTGCGGCCGCGGCCGAGGCCGAGGCCGAGGCCGAGGCCGAAGTCGAGGTCGAGGTCGAGGTCGAAGCCAAGGTCGAAGCCGAGGCCGGAGTCGAAGCCGAAGCCAAGGTCGAAGCCGAAGCCGAAGTTGCAGCCGAAGTTGCAGCCGAAGTTGCAGCCGAAGTCGAAGCCGAAGTCGAAGCCGAAGTCGAAGCCGAAGTCGAAGCCAAGGTCGAAGTCGAAGCCGTGATCGAAGCCGCGGTCGAGATCGAAGCCAAAACAGAAGCCGATACGGTGCCCGCGTCGGGCGCGCACTGCGCCGCCCGCTGCGGCGGCTCCGCGCGCGGCACCCATGCCGGCGCGGCCGCGTCGGCACGCGCCCCGGCGATCCGCGACGCGAGCGCGCCGATATGGCCGCACTCTGCGAGCGTCGCGCCGTCGATCGACGTCCCGTAAGTCCGGTTCAACTCGCGAAGCCATTCCTGCCCGATCAGCGAATCGACGCCGAGGGCGTCGAACGCGTCGCGCGCGCCGATGCTTTGCGGGCTCACGAGCAATCTGCGCGCGAGGCTGTCGATCAACGCGGCTCCGATGGCGTCGGGCGCGAGCCGCGCGGCCTCGACCGCCGCCCCGTCGAACACCTGAGTCTGCGCCGCGCGGCTCGCCGCGACGTCGGTGACATCGGCGACATCGGCGGCGGCCGGCGCGAGCGCGCGCAGTACGACGGGCGCGCGCTCGCGGCTCGGCGTGAAATGCCGCCGCGCCTCGTCGGCGGCCGATTTCAGCACGATGGCCGCCGACGCGCCCGTTGCGCCCGATGCAGTCACCGCAGTCGTTGCAGCCGCCGCAGTCGTCGCAGTCGTCGCATTCGTCGCGTTCGTCGCGTCCGTCGCGTCTATCGCGTTCGTCACAGTCGTCGCGGCCCTCGCAGTCACCGCAGTCGTCGCAGTCGCCGCCGCAGTCGCCCCAACCACCGCAATCGCCGCGGCCGGCATCGTCCCGGCCTCAAGCGGCGGCGCCGCATCGCGGCTTCGCGCCGGCGCGGCGGCGAGGCCCGGCTCGGGCGTGCGATCCGCCGCATGCACCCAATAGACGTTGCGCGCGAACGGATAGGTCGGCGCGTGCTCGATCGGCGGCCGGCCGGCGGGATACAGCCGGCCCCAGTCCGGAGATTGCCCGCCGAGCCATTGATCGAGCAGGTCGGCGATGAGGGTCTGGTCAAATGACATGGTGAGCGCTCCGCCCGACTCGTGATACGTGGAGATCCTGGATATCGGTCTTGCCGTCGACGAACTGCCGGAGCTTGCCCTCCAGCGCCTGAACCGAATCCGCGATGACGGCGAGGCGTTCGTCCATCGCCTCGCGTCCGACTTGCAGCGTGTATGCGAGCGACCGGAGCCCGTCCGCGTCGACGCGCGCGCGATAGTCCGCGTCGCGCAGGCGCGCGAGCAGCTCGCTCGCGTAGCGGCGCAGTTGCTCCGGCTTTTTCGCGGACAGCACGATCAGCGCCGGCGCGCCCGCCGGCGTGGGCGCGCGCGCGGGCAACGCCTGCCGGGGCGGCTCCTCGAGGATCACGTGCGCGTTCGTGCCGCCCGCGCCGAACGAGGACACGCCGGCGATGCGCGGATGTTCGCGGCCGTCGATCACGGGCCGCTCCCAGGCCCTCGTCTCGCGGTTGACGACGAACGGCGAGGCCGGAAAGTCGATGTTCGGATTGAGCTCGCTCGCGTGCAGGCTCGGCACCAGCAGGCCGTGCTTCATCTGCAGCAGCACCTTGGTGAGCCCCGCGAGGCCGGAGGCGGCCTCGAGATGGCCGATGTTCGACTTGACCGAGCCGATCGCGCAGAAGCCGCGATCGGACGTATCGCGCCGGAACGCGCCCGACAACCCGGCGATCTCGATCGGATCGCCGAGCTCGGTGCCGGTGCCGTGCGCCTCGACATAGCTCACCGCGCGCGCGTGCACGCCGGCGCGATCGAGCGCGCTGCGAATCACGTTCTGCTGCGCGATCGGGTTCGGCACCGTGTAGCCGTTGGTCTTGCCGCCGTGGTTGATGCTGGTCGCGCGAATCGTCGCGTGAATGCGGTCGCCGTCCGCGAGCGCGCGCGACAGCGGCTTGAGCACGATCACGCCGACGCCCTCGCCCGGCACATAGCCGTTGCCGCCGAGGCCGAAACTCTTGCAGCGGCCGTCGGACGACAGCATCCGCTGCGCGCTCAGGCTCACGTACATGTACGGATGCAGCGACAGGTTCACGCCGCCCGCGAGCGCCACCTCGCACTCGCCGAGACGCAGCTTGTCGCAGGCCTCGTGCACGGCGACGAGCGATGACGAGCACATCGTGTCGATCGGGATGCTCGGGCCGTTCGCGTCGAGAAAGTACGACACGCGGTTCACGAGCGAGCAGAACGACGTGAACGGCGCCTTGCCCTGCTTCAGATTGCCCGCGCCGTACAGGCAGAACTCGGCGCGCGTGATGCCGGCGAACACCCCGAGCCGGCCGCCGTGCTCGCGCGCGATGCGCGCGCGCGTGTACGCCGCGTCCTCGAGCGCTTCCCAGCACGCCTGCAGGAAAATGCGCTCCTGAGGGTCCATGTTGCTCGCCTCGCGCGGCGACAGATTGAAGAACTGCGGATCGAACTCGGCGAAACCGTCGATGAAGCCGCCCCATTTCGCATAGCTGCGGCTCGCGCCGATCGCGCGCTCCCGGTCCTCGTCGTAGAAGCCGTCGAGCGGCCAACGCTCCGGCGGAATCTCGGTGATGCTGTCGCGCCCGCGCATCAGGTTGTCCCAGAACGCGTCGAGATCGCGCGCCTGCGGGTAGCGCCCGCTGACGCCGACGATCGCGATCGGCTCGTCCCACGTCGCCCCCGGCCGCTTGATGCTCGACGACGCGCCCGACGGCACGCCGGCCGACGCGCGTGACGGCTCGCCGGTCGGCCCGGTCGCCTGTGTCGCCTGTGTCGCCGGTGTCGCCGGTGTCGCCGGTGTCGCCGGTGTCGCCGGTGTCGCCGGTGTCGCCGATGCCGCCGATGCCGACGCAGCCGGCACCGGCGGCCCGGACGATGCATCAGCGGCGCCGGGCGACGCCGCGCCGTCGAAGGCGACCCATGCGGCGCACGCGTCGCGATGCGCGGTGAGGAAATGGCGCGCCATCTCGCCCGCCGTCCGATATTCGAACGGCAGCGTGCTCGACACGCGCCCCACGATGTCCGCGAAACGCACGTTCAGCACCTTGATCAGAAACGAGTTGATGCCGTATTCGTCGAGCGGCCGGTCGGCATCGAGCTCGCCCGCGGGCAACCGGAACACGTCCGCGACCAGCTCGATGAAACGCGGCAGGAACGCCGCCTCGAGCCGCGCGGCCGCGTCGTCGGCGACCGCGCCCGGCCGTGCGTCTCGCGCTTCGGCCACTTCGGTCGCTTCGGTCGCTTCGGTCACTTCAGACATTGAAGGCGCTTCAGGCGCTTGCCGTGCCTCGGATTCTCGGGCCGCTCGAGTCATCCGAGTCGCCCGAGTCGCCTCATGCGCCTCGCGTGCTTCAAGCGCTCGGGCCGCTTCCGACGCGTCGCTTGCCGCGGCCGCTCGCGCCGTTGCCGGCGCCGCGGCCGCGCCCGGCCAATACGAGCGCCGCTCGAACGGATAGCCCGGCAGGCCCGCCACCCGCGCGGGCCGCGCACCCGCATGCCGCGCCGCCCAGTCGACGACGGCGCCGCCCACCCACGCCCGCGCGACGTCGCGCGGCTCGCGCGCGTCCCGCGCGGCCTCGCGATGCGGCTTGCCGGCGGCCGCGCGCGCCTCGCCGTGAAACACGTCGTCGCAGTCGGCGTGCGCCGCCTCGCGCCAGCGCGCGAGCTTGCCGGCCAGATCCCGGCAATCGGCGGCGACGACGGCGAGCCGGCAAGCCATCGGCTCCCGGCCGACCTGCAGCGTGTAGGCGATCGCCGCCAGATCCCGTTGCGGATCGTCGTTCAGGAACGCGATCCAGTCGCGCGCGTAGTCGTCGAGCCGCGCGCGATCCCGCGCCGACAGCACGAACACGTGCGCCCGCGCGTCGGCTTCGCCCGGCCCGGCCTGCGCGGGCACGGCGGGCGCTGCGTGCTCCTCGAGCACGAGGTGCGCGTTCAGCCCGCTCGCGCCCGTCGACGTGATGCCCGCGCGGCGCGGCACCCGCTCCGAATCGACACGCGCGCGCGCCCAGTCGGTGAGCGAGGTATTCAGCTCGAACGGCAATGCGTCGAAATCGATGTCGGGATTCGGCGCGCCGCACACGAGCGTCGGCGGCAGTTGCCCGTGCCGCAACGACAGCAGCACCTTCGTCAGTTGCGACATGCCGGAGACGGCCTCGCCGTGCCCGATGTTCGGCTTGACCGAGCCGATCCGGTAGCGGCCGTCGGCGCGCTCGCGCGCGCCGAACACGCGCGTGAGCGCGGCCATCTCGATCGCGTCGCCCACCGCCGAACCGTGCGCGGACGCCTCGACGTAAGTGATGCTGCGCGGATCGACGCCGGCCTGCGCGAGCGCCGCCCGCACCACCGCCTCCTGCTGCTTCTGGCTCGGCATCCCGAAGCGGTTCATCCGGCCGTTCTGGTTGACGGCGCTGCCGCGTATCACGCCGTAGATCGGATCGCCGTCCTCGAGCGCGCGCCGGTAATCCTTCAGGACGACCGCGCCGACGCCCTCGCCCGGCACGTAGCCGAGCCCGCCGCTCGCGAACGACGCGCTCTCGGCGCCGCTCGCCAGCACCTGCATCTTCGAGAGCTGCTGATAATTGGACGGGTGAAGGTTCAGATTGACCGCGCCGGCGATCGCGATGCCCTCCGGCTCGCGGCGCAGATACTGGCACGCCTCGTGGATCGCGACGAGCGCCGACGCGCAGTGGCTGTCGAACGCGACGGCGGGCCCGTTGAAATCGAAGCAGTGCGACACGCGGTTCACGAGCGCGGCGAGCGACGTGCTCTGATACGGCTGCGCGCCTCCGGCGCCGTACAGATTGAAGCCCTGCTTCGTCATGCCGCCGAACACGCCGGCCTTCGCCCGCTGCGCGCGCGTGAGTGCCGACGGCGGACAACCGGCGTCCTCCAGCGCGTGCCAGCAGGCCTCGAGAAACAGGCGCTCCTGCGGATCGATGAACTCGGCCTCGCGCGGCGCGATCTGGAAGAACAGCGGATCGAACGCGCTGAAGCCGTCGAGGAAGCCGCCCCACTTGCCGTACGACTTGCCGTGCGCGACGGCCGTGTCCGGATCGCGCTCGTAATGATCGCGCCAGTCCCAGCGCTCGGCCGGAATCTCCGAGATCGAACGGCGCCCGGACACGAGATTGCGCCAGAACGCGTCGAGCGTCGGCGCGTCCGGGTAGCGGCCGGACAGACCGATGATCGCGATGCCGTCCGCGCATCGCCCGCCGTGCGCCGCGCGCGCGCGCGGCGCGCGCATCAGGTCGTCCAGCGCGTGATCGCGCCCGTCCCGCGCCGCGGCGAGTGCCGCGGCAAGCGCGCCCGGCCCGCGCGGATCGTCGAAGCCGAGCGGCAGCGCGAGCCGCACGCACGCGTTCAGATGACTATCGCGCAGATTGCCGACGAGGTGCAAGCCGCCGCGAACGCCGTAGCGCTCGGCCAGCAGCCGCAGATACGCGCCGCGCGAAGGCGCGCTGCCGCCCGGCGGCGCGAGCTGATCGACGCGCACGAGCACGCAGTGGCCGGCGCCCGGCTGCACGACCGGCACCGCGCATCGCTCGAGTTCGATGTGCAGATCGCGCGCGAAATCGAGCTGGCGCCCGATCTCCCGCTCCAGATACGCGCGATCGTCGAACGCCGCGGCGATCCGGCGAAGCTCGGCGGGCCCGGGCAGCCCGCCTTCGAGGCGCGCGATGCCCGCCGCGTTCGCGACGACGCGCGCGTCCCGCGCGGCGAGCAAGCCGCCCGCGCCCAGGCCGAAGTCCTTGCACAGGCTGCCGACGATCGCATCGGCGTGGTCCGCTATCTCGCGCACGATCTCCCACAGCCCGCGCTGCGCGTAGCCGGCCTCGCCGCGCCGGATCAGCTCCGCGTTCTTCACGATCCGCGTGACGTCCATCACGAGCGGCACGCCGTGCCGCCGGCACGCGGCGGCGATCGCGCGAATCTGCGCGAGCGCGACGGGATAGCCGCCCGACGCGTTGTTGCAGAGCTCCAGCATCACCATCGCGGTCGCGTCCGCGTGCGCCTGCAGCTCGCGATCGAGCGCGGCGAGATCGACGCCGCCGCGGAACAGGTCGCGCGAGTCGGGATCGAGCGCGCGCGCGTCGGGAAGCTCGACGGGCTCGAAACCGCTTTTCACGAGGTTGTGCAGCGTCGATTCGAACAACAGGTTCTGCGGCACGCGCGTGCGCGCCGAGCGCCGCGCGCGGAAAAACAGGTGCTCGGCCGCGCGCCCCGACGTCGTCAGCAGGCATTGCGCGAATCCGAACAGCTCGGCGACCGCGCGGCCGGGATCGCCCCCGCGCGCGGGCGGCGCGTGCCGATCGAGCGTCGCGGCGCGCGCGCGCATGAACGGATAGTCGACGTGCGCCCATGAATCGCTGACGAGATCGACACGGATCGTCGCCGCATCGATGCGGGTCACGTCGTACGCGCGTTCGTCGGCAGTGGGCGTAGCCACCGGCGCGGGTGCGGGCGTGGCCTGCGGCACTGTCGCGGGCGCGGCGACCGGCACGGGCGCATCGGCCAGGCCGGCGAGGCGCCGTACTTCGTGATGCGTGAGGCCTTTCCGGTAGAACTGGCTCAGGCAGCCGACGATCGCGGGCTCCGGCTTGCCGGGCCGGCGGTACAGGTAGACCGCGTGATCGCGGGTGCCGTACTTGCTCTTGTACTGCCGGTTCGCCGCGCCGCGCTCGAAGATACGCCGCAGTTGAGTCTGCGTGGACGCGAGGAACGCGTCCGCCGCCGGATCGCTCGAGCCTTCGCCGGTGTCGAAGAGGCCCCAGGTCAGGCCGAGGCTGAACCGCTCGCGGCCCTCCGCGGCGAGCGCGGCGAGGATCTCCGTCACCGCGTACTCGGTGCCGCCGAGCGGCATGTCGGCGACGTAGTATTCCTGGTCCATCAGGTAGCCGTCGCCGTCCCGCGCGATCATGATCACGTTCTGGAGCACGTCGTCGAGGTAGGTCAGGAACACGCGATAGCGCTCGTGCAGGCTGCCGGAGGCCATCTCGCCGAGCACGATGTCGACGTTGTTGACGACCTTCTTCGCGTCGCTCCACGCGCAGATGACGCGCCGGATCTCGCGCGCGACGTCCGGGTCCGGCGCGCGATACTCGACGACCCGGCATGCGCCCGCCTTGCGGAACCGTTCGACCATGTAGCGCAGCCGGCGCATCCGGCCGCCCGCGAGCGAGAACGACGCGATCGCCTCGACGATCTGCACGACGCCGACCGGCGCGGCGAGCAGGCCGCATTGCGCTTCGAGGTCCGGCTTGCGGCCCTCGGACAGATCCAGATAGCCGAATGCATAGCCGTGCCGATCGCAGTACGCGAGCAGCGCGGCGAACAACGCCGCGCGATGGCGCGCGTCGCCCGCGTGCTGCGCGGCGAACAGCACGCCGCCGTCGACGAGCAGATGACAGTAGCCGTGGCCGGCCGAATCGACGAACAGCTCCGGCCAGATCTCGAAGAGCGCGACGCCCTTCGTCGCGGCCGCGCCGCCGATCGCGGCCACGGCCGCGGCCAGTTGCCCGTCGGCGGGCAGCGCGGCCTTCGCGACGCGCCGATAGCGGCCCTCGGGGGCCGCGCCGGCCTGGGTTGCCGCTGCGGTCGGGGTTTCGGTGGAGGTTTCGATCGCGATGCCGACCGTGGTGTCGGCCGCGGCCGAAGGCTCGGCCGTCTCGCGCGTCGGCTCGCCGCCCGCCGCCAGCGCCGGCCCCGCCGCACGCGCGGGCTCGCCGGCCTGCGCGAACCATGCGCAGGCGGCGAGCCGGTCCGCGTGCTCGTCGAGCAGGTAGTCGCTCAACTGCCGGACGTTTTCGTGCTCGAAGAAGAGCGTCTTCGACAGACTGCCGAGATCCGTCTCGATCGCACGCGTCGTGTCGAGCGCGAGAATCGAATCCATCCCGTAGCTCGTGAACGGCGCATCGATGTCGAGGCTGTCCGGCGCATGGCCGAGCACCGCGCCGATCTGCCGCGTCAGATACGCGACGACCGCGTGCCGCCGCGCCGCGCCGTCGTCGGCCGGCGCGCATTCAGCCGATACCGATGCCGATGCCGACGACGGCGACGGCGACGGCGACAATGACGAAGCCGAAGCCGACACCGCAACCGCCTCACACGCTGCCGCTGCCGCCTCGCGCGCCGGCCCATGCGTGCGCTCGGCGGGCTCCGGCGCGCCGGGCCGCGCACGCGCCGACAGCGCACGCGCGATCGCACGCTCGGGCGTCCAGTCGGCGTCGCCGTTCGCCACGACGACGTACGCCGCGTCCGACGCGAGCGCCCGGTGGAACGCGTCGATGCCCGCCGCCGTGTCCATCGGCGCGAGCGCGAAGGCTCGCTCGAAATGCGCCGCGACCTCGGACTCGCGCCCCATGCCGCCGTCGCGCCACAGCGGCCACGCGATCGACAGCACGCGCGCGCGGCGCTCGCCGCCCATCTGCGCGCGCAAGCCGGCAAGCGCGTCGAGAAACGCGTTGGCGGCGCCGTAATCCGTCTGGCCGAGGTTGCCGGTCACCCCGACGATCGACGAAAACGACACGAGAAAATCGAGGTCGATGTCCTGCGTGGCGGCATACAGCGCGGCCGCGCCGGCCACCTTCGGCCGCAGCACCGCGTCGAACTCGGCGCGCGGCTTGCGCACCAGCAGCGCATCGCGCGTGACGCCGGCCGCGTGAATCACGCCCGACAAGCGGCCGTGCTCGCGCAGCAGATCGCCGACGAGCGCCGCGACGACCGGCGCGTCGCCGACATCGACGGACCGGTAGCGAATATCGACGCCGGCGGGCCGCGCGATCGCGCCGAGCGACGCCGACAGCGCCGCGTCCGGCGCCGCCGCGCGGCCGGCGAGCACGATCGTCGCCCGGCGCACGTGAGCCGCGATGTCCTTCGCGAACGCGAGCCCCAGCCCGCCCGCGCCCCCCGTGATCAGGTAGACGCCCGCCTCCTTCCACGGGCGCGGCGGTTCGTCGCGACCTGCCGGCAGCGCCTCGAAGACGAGCGACTCGCGGCGCGCGCGCCGGTAGCGCACGAAGTCCGCATCGTCGCCGCGATTCTCCAGCGCGCGCGCCGCCGCGTCGGCGGCCTGCGTCGCACGCTCGAGCGACAGCAGTTGCACCGACCACGACGGATGCTCGAGGCGCGCGCCGCGCACGAGCGCCGACAGCGCGGCGAACGCGCGCTCGGGCCCGTCCGCCGGCACCAGCACCTGCACCGCCGCGCGCGGCGTCGCGCCGCTAAGCGCGAGCTCGCGAAACAGCTCGAACAGTTGCCCCGCGCTGTCCGCGAACCGGCTTTCGAGCGTCGCCGCATCGGAATCGATCGCGACGATCGACGTGTCCGGCAAGCGCGCCCGCAGCGTCGCGAGATCGCGCCGCAGCGCCGCGCCTTCGTCGAAACCGCAGAGCACCAGCCAGTGCGCGACATCGGCCGCGCCGGCGCTCGCGCGCTCGCCGGAAAGCGGCCGCGCGGACCACCGCGGCCGGAACAGCCGCGGCGCCGCGACATCGCGGCCGGACGCCTCGCGCAACGGCCGGAACGTGAGCGCGCGAATACTCGCCCAGACGCGGCCGCGGTCGTCGCAGACATCGAGATCGACGGGCGCGAGCGCCGCCCGGGCGCCGTCGCGCCGACGCGCCCAGACCCACGCGCGCGCCGGGCAAGACCCGGCGCAGACGAGGCAATCGAGCGAGAACGGCACGCAGGCGGGCGACGCGCCGAGCGCGTCGCGGCCGATCGCGGCCGCCATCGCAGCCTGCACCGCCGCGTCGAGCAAGCCGGGCGGCAGCCGGTGGCGCTCGCGCGCGTCCGCGATGCAATCGGGCAGCACGATGTGCGCGAGCACTTCCGTCGCGCCGCGTGCGCCGCCGCGCCAGCGCAGGCCGCGCAGGCCCCGATGCGCGGGCCCGTAGCCGAAGCCCATCCGCTCGAACGCGCGATGACAGTCGTGCGCGTCGCGCTCGTGCGCGCCGGGCTCGCCGTCGAACCGCGCGCGCAAGGCGTCCAGATCGAGCGCCGGCTCGGGCGGCCCGGCCACGTCGAGCACGGTGCCGCGCGCATGCACGCGCTCGCCGCCGCCCGCCGCATCGGGCGGCGAGTACGCTTCGTACGCGTGGGCGCCGGGCCGGGCCGCGACGCGCCGCAGCCGCACGCCGAGCACGCGCTCGGGCGTCGCGACATCGACGGGATGGGTCCACGCAGAGGTC
The DNA here is from genome assembly GCF_000011705.1 of Burkholderia mallei ATCC 23344. Lineage (NCBI taxonomy): Bacteria > Pseudomonadati > Pseudomonadota > Betaproteobacteria > Burkholderiales > Burkholderiaceae > Burkholderia > Burkholderia mallei. The sequence goes on from NC_006349.2 coordinate 1,300,408, forward strand.
GCGGAATTCGATCGCGGGCGCGTCCGCGCGCGCGAGCGCCGCCCATGCGGCATGCGCCAGTTCGAAGTGGACGACGCCCGGCAGGATCTTCCGCCCACGCAGGCGATGGTCGGTGAGGAAACTCGCGTCGCCGTCGAGCCGCACGCGGAACGACGCGCCGGCGGCGTCGCGCGATTCGGCCTCGAGCCGCGGCGCGGTAGGCGTCGTCGGGCGCGGCCGGCGGCGCGGCGGCGGCGGTCGCCTCGCTCGCCTCGGCGGGCCGCGCCGCGATCCAGTGGCGCTCGCGCGCGAACGGATAGCACGGCAGCGGCACGCACGCGGGCCGCGCGTCGTACAGCGCGCTCCAGTTCGCGATCCGCACGCCGTCCGCCCAGTAGCGCGCGAGCTTCGCGAGCTGCCGCTCGCGCAGCCATGCGGACACGACCTGCTGCACGTCGGGATTCTGATTGACGAAATCCGCGACGGACGTCTTCGGCGCGCCGCCGCCGACGAACGTGCCGGGCTGCGCGGCGCCCGCCGCGAACGCGCGCAGGCGCCGCACCGCTTCCTCGAGCGACGCGGCGACGAACGCGAGCCGCCACGCCATCGCCTGGCGGCGCTGCAACGCATGCGCGACGGCGGCGGCGGCCGGCGCGTCATCGCCCGACTGTAGCCGGCGTTCGCAGTAGGCGAGCACGCGCCGCGCGTATTCGGCGAGCTGCTCGCGGCAGTGCGCGGAGAGCACGAACAGCGCGTCACCCGCCGCCGCGCGCGGCGGCGCTTCGGACGGATATTCCTCGAGTACCACGTGGGCGTTGGCGCCGCCGGAGCCGAAGCTGCTCACGCCCGCGAGCCGGCGCGCGCCGCCGCGCGCCGGCCACGCGCGATGCGTGTCGACGACCGCGAACGGCGTGCGCGCGAGGCTGATCTGCGCGTTCAGCCGCGAGAAATGGAGCGTCGCCGGCACCTCGCGGTGCTTCAGCGCGAGCACCGTCTTGAGCACGCCGGCCAGCCCGGCCGCCGCCTCCAGATGCCCGAGATTGCTCTTCACCGAGCCGATTCCGCACGTGCCGCGGGCCGCCGCGTCGTCGCGCGCGCCGAACGCATCGGCCAGGCCGCGCACCTCGATCGGATCGCCGAGCCGCGTGCCGGTGCCGTGCATCTCGAGATAGCCGATGTCGTCGGCCGACACGCGCGCCGCGGCCCATGCGGCGCGCAGCAGGTCCGCCTGCCGGTCGGGATGCGGCACGGTCAACCCGCCCGTCAGGCCGCCGTGGTTGCAGGCGCTGCCGCGAATCACCGCATGGATGGGATCGCCGTCCGCGACGGCCTGCTCGAGACGCCGGAGCATCAGCATCACCGCGCCTTCCGAGCGCACGTAACCGTCGGCGGCATCGTCGAGCGTCTTGCAGCGGCCCTGCGGCGACAGCATGCCGGCCTTGTAGTACGCGATCGTGTTGCCCGGATGGCAGATCACGTTGACGCCGCCGACGAGCGCCTGATCGCACTCGCCGGCGCGCAGCGCCTGCACCGCCTGATGCAGCGCGACGAGCGAGCTCGAGCATGCGGTATCGACCTGGATGCTCGGGCCGCGAAGATCGTACGTATACGAGATCCGGTTCGCGATCACGGCCATCGACGCGCCGGTCGCGACATGCGCGTCGACGCCCGTGCCCGCCCGTTCGAGCAGCAGGCGGTAGTCCGATCCGCTCGCGCCGACATACACGCCGGTGCGGCTGCCGGCGACGGCGTCCGCGCAATGCCCGGCGCGCTCGATCGCCTCCCAGGCGAGCTCGAGCAGAATCCGCTGCTGCGGGTCCATCGTCGCGACTTCTTTCGGGGACAGCCGGAACAGGCCCGCGTCGAACGACCGGATGTCGTCGAGAAAGCCGCCGCGATCGATTCCGCGATGGCGCGCGCCGGGATCGATATCCGCGGGCCACGTCCAGCGATCGCCGGGCAGTTCGCCGACCACGCAGGCGCCCGCCTTCAGCGCGTCCCAGAACGCTTCCGGCGTGTCGAGCCCGCCGGGCAGCCGGCACGCGATGCCGACGATCGCGATGCCGTCCGGCGCAAACGGCGCCGCCTGCGCGGGCTCGCGCGCGGCGCCGGGCTCCGTCGCCGGGCATCCGCGCGACGACGGCCGTGCGGCGGCAGCGGCGGCGCCGGCCGTCTCGCATCCTGTGTCGCATCCCGCCCGCGGCGGCGCGTGCCGGCTCGCGTCGAAATACGCGACGATGCGCGCCGGCGTGTTGTGCTGGAACAGGAACGTCGCCGGCAGCGCGACGCCGCACCGCAGCGCGAGCGCCTCCGCGAGTTCGAGCAGGCCGACCGAGTCGAGCCCGAGCTGCATCAGCGGCAGATCGCGGGCGTAGGCGAGCTCGGCGCCACCGCCCACGATGCGGCGGATTTCGGCCTCGATGAAAGCATCCAGCGCGTCCGGGTCCGCGGGCGTCGCCGCGTCCCGCTCGGGGCGCGGCGGCGCGGCGTCGCCCGCGTGCCCGCCGTCGGCGCGCGCGGGCGCGCCGTCCGGCGCGGCCGGCGCGTCCGAGGCGGCCGGCGCCCCCGCCTCGTTGCGGGCCCGGCGCGCCAGATCGTAGGACACGAGCACGCCGAACCCCGCATTGCGCACGTCGCGCGGCCGGTAGCCCGGCATCGGCCGTTCGATGCGCGCGCCGTGCAGTTCGTGAAACCGCAGGATCGGATCGGCAAGAAAGCCGAAAGCGTTGCGCAGCCGCAGATAGTCGTCGATCGGCATCGACGCGTGCTTGTGGAAATCGCGGCAAAGCGTGACCGCGACGAGCAATTCGACGTCCGCGAGCGCCGCGCAGCGCTGCAACATGAATTCGAGCAACTGGTCGCCCAGCCGGCGGCTCTGGCACGCCGGATCGACATTGACGGCGAGCAACTGGATCACCGGCCCGCCGTCTTCGTGCAGGCGGTCGACCGTATCCGCGTCGACGCCGTCCAACGCCCGCACCGACGCGATGCGCTGCGAATAGATCACGCCGGCCAGCCGGCGCGGCCCGGCGGCCGCTTCGCGCGCGTCGAGTTCGAGCACGAACTGGCCGGCGGCATGCCGACCGACGCGCGCGGCGAGCGTGGCCTCCGGCATGCGCAGCGCGGCGGGCCAGCACGCGAGCTCGAGCGCTTGCAGCGCGGGCAGATCGTGCGGGGCCGCGGGGCGCACCCGATAGTCGCGCGCCTCGAACTCGCCGAGCGTCGCGCGTCGCGCGCGCGATGCGCGCGGATAGCCGATCGGCGGCGTGCGCGCGAACAGGCCGTCGGCCGCCATGTCGACGAGAAACGCCTGCGCGTCGCGCGCGGCGCCGAAGCCGAGCAGCCGCAGCATGCGCGCCGGCCGGGCGGCGGCCCATGCGTCAGGCAGAGCCGCGCTCGCCGCCGGCAAGCCGTGGCACGCGAGCACGACCGCCGCGTGCGCGCCGCGAACGAGCAACGCGCGCAGCCGCCGGATCGCGGCCGCGTCGTCCACGCCGGACAGCACGCAGACAGGCAGCACATCGTCGATCGCGTCGACGCCGAACGCGGCCGCCGGATCCGGTTGCGCGGAATCGTCCGCCGGTGCGGCGTCCGCACGCGGGATCACGATACGGGGCGGCTCGACGCCGGTGCCGCCGCCGTTGCGCGGCTCGCCCTGCCGCACGATCCGCTCGACGAGCCGCTCCGGCAGATCGCGATCCTCGCCGCCGACGAACGCCAGATATCTCGGCCGCCTGCCGACTCGCGCGTTCGCGCTCGCATCGAAGCGCCGCAGGATCGCCGCCTCGAGATCCTCGTACGCGGCGGCGCAAACCTGCGGCCGGCACGCGGCCGGCGCACCGTTCGACAGACGGCGATCCGCGTGCAGCAGCCCGTCGCGAAACGACGTCACGCATTCGAGCGACGCGCGCATCGCGCCGATATCGCCGATATCGCCGTCGTCGAGCACGCGCGACGCGTCGAGCAGGCGGCGCAAATCCGCGCCGAACGCATCCGCGAGCGCACGGATGGAGCGCGCCTCGCACGACGGCGCCGACTCGCGCGCACGCGCGGCGGCAACGAGAAACGGCACGAGCACGACGTCGCTCAACCACGTCGCGCCGTCCTGCTCGAGCAGGCGGCGGCTCCAGCGGTTCAGACATTCGCGAAAGGCGTCGTCGAAGAACGCGCGCGCATCGGGCTCGAACCGGTAGGGTTCGAGAATGTCCGTGGCAATCGCGTCGCCGCGCGCGAGGCGCGCATCGTCCGCGCCTGCGGCCGGCGCCGCATCGTTCAGCCATTCGCGCAACGCCGCCGCGCCGTCGGCGTCGAGCCGCGCCGCGGCGGCGATCCGCTCCGTCCACGCGGCATCGCGATCGCCGGCCGCTCCGGGCGCCCGCGCCCCGCGCAAGGCGACAAGGATGGGAATGGCGACATACCCCGATCCCACACGTTCTTTCAATCCGTTCATGCTCCAGAGCCCTCTCGTTCCGGATTCGTCTCGATCGCGATCGTGCATTGCCTTCATGCCGAACACGACCCATGAAAATCCGCCGCCTCTCCGCCGATTTTTTTACAGCCCGATTATCACGAACTTATTCAATTCGAATGAAAACAAAGCGCGCGCGATTCCATCGGCAGAAAGCCGATTAAAACCGCACATGGAATTTCACCGGCGCCCGGCGTCGCGCCGGCACGCCCTGCCCGGCATGCCATGCCGGCCGGACAGCCGGCGCGGCGCGACGCATCACGTCGCGCGGGCGGCGCGCTCGAATTCGATTTTCATCCGGTTATCGATACTCCAATATTCAATTGCATGTAAACGCTTGACAATGAATTCGGATAAAGAAATACTTCGCGAAATTCCAAATCAGGCTCATCAAAGTCGCCAATATCGCTTCAGGCGATTTCATATCACGCTTTTCCGGACACGCCCGATTCCCCCCGCCGATTCGCCGAGCGGCCGGAAGAACGGCGGGCGCGGCGTTCGTCCGGTCGGCGCGCCACGGCCACGGCTGCGGCCGCGCGAAAGAAACGACGTTGCCCGCGCAACAACATCAACGGGAGTAAGCATGAACAGCATCTTCGTCTTCCTGTCGCAGGCCCTGCTGATCGTCGCAGTGCCGCCATTGCTGATGAACTACCTGCGCGTCGGGGCGGTCGTGCCGCTCGTCGTCGTGCAGATCGTGTTCGGCGTCGTGATCGGCCCGTCGGGCCTCGGACGCCTGTCGCCCGAAACCTATACGGCGCTCTTTCCTCCCGATTCGCTGACGTTCCTGTCGCACGTCTCGGCGATCGCGCTGTTCTTCTTCGCGATCGTCACCGGCCTGCATCTCGACGCCACGGGGCTGCGGGGCCACGGCCGCAAGCTCGGCTTCATCTCGACGGCGAGCATGCTCGCGCCGATGTCGCTCGGCGTGCTCGCGGGGATCGCGATCAGCGCGCGATACCCGCAAGCGCTCGATCCGCATGCGTCCGTCGCCGAATTCGTCGCCGGCATCGGCATCTGCTGCGGCGTGACCGCGCTGCCCGTTCTCGCGGCGATCCTGCGCGAGACGAACCTCACCTCGCGCCGCCTCGGACAGTTCTCGCTCGCGCTCGCCGCGGTCAACGACGGCATGCTGTGGATTCTGCTCGCCGCGTTCCTCTCGGTGACGGGCGCGAACGCGGCGAACGGCGGCAGACTTTTCATTACCTCGGCTCTCATCGTGCTGTATTTCGTGTCGATCCTGTTCGTCGTGCGTCCGTTGCTGCTCGTGCTGGCGAACCGGCTCCGGACGTCCGTCGATACGCAAATCCTCATCGCATGCGCCGTGGCCGTCGCGTCGGCCGCCGCCACCGACCGCCTCGGCCTGCACTACCTGCTCGGCGCGTTCATCGCCGGCGCGATCATCCCCGGCGCATGGCGCGACGCCTTGCTCGAACGCATGCAGCCGGTCACCGTCAACGTCCTCACCCCGTTCTTTTTCATCAGCACCGGGTTGCGCGTGCTGATCGACGTCGACGCCCCGGGCTTTCTGCAGATCACGCTGATCATCACGCTCTGCACCGCGATCGGAAAAATCGCCGGCACCACGCTCGCGGCCCGCATGACCGGCGAATCCTGGGGATTCTGTCTCGGGCTCGGGTTCCTCGCCCAGGCCAAGGGGCTGATGGAACTCGTCGTCGCGACGATCCTGCTCGACTCTCACGTGATCTCGCGCACCGTGTTCTCCGCGCTGATCCTGATGGCGCTGATCAGCACGGCTTTCGCGATGCCGCTGCTGCGATTGAAACCGGTGCGCGGCGCGGCGCTGTCCGCGTGACACGCGCGGGCTTCGCGCCGCTTCGCCGGGGATTCGGGGCACCGCGAAAACCGGCGAATTCGCCATATTTCGGCCAAGTATATCGATAGCATTTCGGCGTCTTAACGACCCGACGAAACGCCGCGCGACACGGCGAAATTTCGGATATTCGTTTTTCTATTCCAAGTTTCGCCGCCGCTGAAACGCCTGCCGCCTCGCCTTGCTATAGTGCGTTCGACCCCGGCCGCGCATCCGGCCGCGGCGCACGTGCGCTTCGCGCGCGCCTGCGGCCGTCGACCGGCCGTCGACCGACGCGGGCAATCGACGCGGGAACGGTCCGCTTCGCACGGCGCGCCGCCGGCTGGGCCCGCATTGACCGATGCGCGACGCGCGGGAGGCGAGATGCTGAATACTTTCATGTTTCCGGGCCAAGGTTCGCAAGCGAAGGGAATGGGCGGCGCCCTGTTCGATCGCTTCGCCGATCTCACCGCGCAGGCCGACGCCGTGCTCGGTTATTCGATCCGCGCGCTGTGCGTCGACGATCCGCGCGACGAGCTCGGCCGCACGCAATTCACGCAGCCGGCGCTATACGTCGTCAATGCCTTGACGTACTACGCGAAATGCGAGGACAGCGGCGAGACGCCCGATTTTCTCGCCGGCCACAGCCTGGGCGAATTCAACGCGCTGCTCGCGGCGGGCTGCTTCGACTTCGAGGCCGGCCTGAAGCTCGTCGCCCGGCGCGCAGAGTTGATGAGCCAGGCCCGCGACGGCGCGATGGCCGCGATCGTCAACGCGAGCCGCGAGCAGATCGAGCGCACGCTCGACGAGCACGGCCTCGTCGATACCGCGATCGCGAACGACAACACGCCGTCGCAACTCGTCATCTCCGGCCCCGCCCACGAAATCGCGCGGGCCGAGGCGCTGTTCCAGCACGATCGGGTGCGGTATCTGCGGCTCAATACCAGCGGCGCGTTCCACTCGAAATTCATGCGGCCCGCGCAGCAGGCATTCGCCGCGCATCTACAGTCGTTCCGGCTCGCGGACCCGGCGATCCCGGTGATCTCGAACGTATCGGCGCGCCCTTACGAGAACGGCCGCGTGAGCGAAGGGCTCGCGCAGCAGATCGCAAGCCCGGTGCGATGGTGCGAGAGCATTCGCTATCTGCTCGCGCTGGCCGCCGAGCGCGGAGAAGCGATCGAATTCACCGAGCTCGGACACGGCGACGTACTGACACGGCTCGTCCATACGATCCGGCGGCAGACACCGGCCCCGGCAGCGGCCCCGGCGGCGGCCGCGACGCCGGCGCGCGCTCGCCCGACGCCGCCCGGCGAGCCCGAGCGGCTCGCGCAGCAGACGGCGGCCGCGCCGCGCGCATCCGACTCCGCATCCGCATCGCTCGGCGCGGCCGAACGGGTCGCCGCGTGGAATCGGGACTACCCCGTCGGCACCCGCGTTCGCTCGTCGCTGATACACGACGACGTTCTCGAAACGCGGACCCCGGCAACCGTGCTGTTCGGCCATCGCGCCGCGGTGTACATGAAGGGCTACAACGGCTACTTCGATCTCGCCGAAGTGACGCCCGCCTGAGCGCGCGACGCGCGCCCGAAGCCGGCGCGCCTCGACGTCGCCGCCCCGCCGGTCGCGCCGCGCGCCCTCGGAAACGGGCGCGGCCGTTGGCGCGCGCGGCAGCGCACGATGGCGCGATGCGCCGACATCGCCGCCTCGCTCGCCCCCGCGAAACCGCCGCCCGCAGCGCATTCGGCAAAACGCGTTCGATGACGCCCGGATACGGATGTCGACGGGATGTCGACGCGACCGCGCCGCGCGCGACGTCCGCGCGCGCGCGCCGGACCGGCCAAGGCCCGACAATCGATCAATAGGGAAATGCATAGCGAATAGAAGCCGCCGCGCCGCGCGCGCCGACACACGTCGACGTCGCGCTCGACTGCCGCACGCAGCCTGACGGCTCAAGAAGCGATGCGAGGCGAATGCCCGCATCGGAATAATCCTGGAGGCGCGAGCCGGAGTCGAACCGACCTGAGCGGCTTTGCAGGCCGCCGCATAACCGCTTTGCTACCGCGCCGTGAGTTGACGAGCACATCGCCGCGAGCAGCGACGCCCGTGGCGAACGGTCCCCGCGATTCCGAGCCCTTGCGTCGCGCTCCCGTTTCCGCGAAAACCGTGGAACCAATATACCGGATTGGCGAAAAGCCGATAGCCGCCCAGCGAAATACAGAACCATCGGGCGAAGCCATCGAATTTCGTATTATTACGCATGATTTCGCGCGCAATAATTAAATGGACATGAGTAATCCAGCGCACACAATAACATTACAAATTGAAATCATCCGCGAATATGACGCAATACGTCATTCATGCCGCACCGGAATTAGGCAACTTAATTATTTAGGCAACTGAATAGCTCTAAAATAACTCGCGACTTAAATAAATCCAGCATGCCTGTCAACTGTCAGTTTTCTCGGGTTTAACCGGCGCGATTCGAACAATCCTCCGTGCACCGGCTACCGGGTGGCCCCGCGCGCGAACGCGCCGGACCGGCCGCTTGCGGACCCGTGCGCCGCATCGAAAGTCAGCCGGAAAGTGTTGTCGCACAAGCCTCTCCCGGCCTACCCCATGCGCCGCGAGGCGGCGTGGCGCGCGCGACCGCTCATCCCGAATGAGCCGCGTGGGCCGGCCTCGGGCCGACATTTTTCTCTGCAGGAACCGGTCCTCACCGACGACACCGCCGCGGCGCCGCCGAGCGCTTTCTACATTTGCGCCGAATTCTTTTCAATCATCGAACACTCTGTCTTTTATGATTTTTTGCCGCCTCATTTCCGTCTTGCAACCGAAAAATCCATGATGTAGGATGGCCACTCAAAAATAATAGCTCCGATAGGGACTTAATTCCTTCACAATCCCTGCCCGGTTTTTATTGCGCACCAATTTAACGTTCCGCGCAGCAAGGAGAATGACCTAATGACAGCCGTTGGTATTGAGGCGCTCAACGTTTATGCCGGGGTTGCCAGTCTCGACGTCTCGAGGCTGGCGGAGCATCGCAAGCTGGACATGGCGAGATTCCAGAACCTGCTGATGCGGGAAAAATCGGTTGCGCTGCCCTATGAGGATCCGATCACCTATGGCGTCAACGCCGCCAAGCCGATCGTCGACGCGCTGACGCCCGACGAGCGCGACCGCATCGAAATGCTGATCACCTGCACCGAATCGGCATTCGATTTCGGCAAATCGATGAGCACCTACTTTCACCACCATCTCGGCCTGAAGCGCAACTGCCGCCTGTTCGAAGTCAAGAACGCGTGCTACTCCGGCGTCGCCGGCCTGCAAACGGCGATCAACTTCATCCTGGCCCAGGTCTCGCCCGGCGCGAAGGCGCTCGTGATCGCAACCGACCTGTCGCGCTTCATCGTCGAGGAAGGCGGCGAGGCCTTGTCCGCCGACTGGTCGTTCGCCGAGCCGAGCAGCGGCGCGGGCGCGGTCGCGATGCTCGTCAGCGACACGCCGCACGTGTTTCGCATCGACGTCGGCGCGAACGGGTGCTACGGCTACGAGGTGATGGACACCTGCCGGCCGACCACCGACAGCGAAGCCGGCAATTCGGATCTGTCGCTCCTGTCGTATCTCGACTGCTGCGAAAACGCGTTCCTCGAATACCAGAAGCGCGTGTGCGACGTCGATTACGCGAGCACGTTCGGATTCCTCGCTTTTCACACGCCGTTCGGCGGCATGGTGAAGGGCGCGCACCGCAATCTGATGCGCAAGGCGAGCCGCTGCTCGACGCAGGAAATCGAGCAGGACTTCCAGCGCCGCGCGGGCCCCGGGCTCGTCTACTGCCAGCGGCTCGGCAACATCATGGGTGCGACGGCGATGCTGTCGGTCGCCAGCACGATCGACAACGGCGAGTATCGCGCGCCGCAGCGCGTGGGCGTGTTCTCGTACGGCTCGGGCTGCTGCTCGGAGTTCTTCAGCGGCATCGTCGACGAGGAAGGCCAGCGCCGGCTGCGCGGCATGCGCATCGGCGAGCAGTTGGACCGCCGCTACGCGCTGTCCATCGACGAATACGAGCACGTGCTCAAGGAAAGGTTCATCGCAGAAAACCGTGGAGACTTGGAGAACGATTGCGTAACCTGACGCCTGATTTTATGGATGTCAGGAGGCGGAATTGCTCGATCGCAAGGCACTTCAGGCACTGGGTTGCTGGACAGGCTATCGGCTGGAGCGGGTGGAGTGGCCGCAGGGCGATAGCCGCACGCTGTCGCTCTACCTGAAGCCGGTCAGTCAGATCATGTACTGCGAGCAATGCGGTGCGCGTTGCCAGCAGATTCATGAAACGACCGTACGGCGGGTACGTGATCTGCCGTTGTTCGAGTACCGGGTGGTGCTGCACGTGCCTCGACGCCGAGTCTGGTGCGAACGCTGCGGCGCAGCGCGGCTGGAGAAGCTGGACTGGCTGGGCCGCTACCAGCGGGTGACGCAGCGGTTTGCCAAGGCCTGCGAGAAGTTGCTGCAGGCCGCCAGCGTACAGGCCGTGGCGGCCTTCTACGATCTGGGCTGGCACACGGTCAAATCGATCGACAAGATGCGCTTGCGCGCGCGCGTGGCCGAACCGGACTGGTCGACGATCCGTTATCTGGCGATGGACGAGTTCGCGCTCCATAAAGGCCATCGCTACGCCACGGTGGTGGTTGATCCGATCGGCCGACAGGTCCTCTGGGTTGGGCCCGGACGGTCACGCGAGACGGCGCGCGCCTTCTTCGAACAACTCCCCGAAGGCGGGGCCGAGCGCATCGAAGCGGTCGCAATCGACATGACCACGGCCTATGAGCTGGAGATCAAGGAACAGTGCCCGCAGGCGGAAATCGTCTTTGACCTGTACCACGTCGTGGCCAAGTACGGTCGCGAGGTGATCGATCGGGTACGGGTGGATCAGGCCAACCAACTGCGACATGACAAGCCGGCCCGCAAGGTTCTGAAGTCCAGTCGCTGGTTGCTGCTGCGCAACCGTCATAACCTGAAGCCAGAACAGGCCGTGCATCTGAAGGAACTGCTGGCGGCCAATCAGTCGCTGTTATGCGTCTATGTGCTGCGCGACGAGCTCAAACGGCTCTGGTTCTACCGCAAGCCGGCCTGCGCGGAAAAGGCTTGGGGGCAATGGTTCGAACAGGCTCAGCAAAGCGGGATCGCCGCCTTGCAAAAGTTCGCCCAGCGCTTGCAGGGTTACTGGCACGGAATCGTGGCCCGCTGCCGCCATCCGCTCAATACCAGCGTCGTCGAAGGCATCAACAACACGATCAAGGTCATCAAGCGCCGCGCTTACGGGTACCGCGACGAGCAATACTTCTTCCTCAAGATCCGCGCCGCGTTCCCCGGGATTCCGCGATGAACCCAAGGAAAGCCGGGTCGTGCGCTTCGGCACCCGCAACGCGAAAATCGACGACGGCTTCATCCCCGCGGCGCGGCGCGCGCACGGCCGCGAAACGCTCTTCCTGAGCCGGATCAACGAATACCATCGGGAATACGAATGGATATGCTGAGCCGGCCCGCCGACTACCGGACCATCCGCGTCCGGTACGACGGCGACATCTGCTTCCTGCAGCTTCATCGCCCCGACGCGCAGAACGCGATCAACAACCGCATGATCGCGGAGTGCATGGACGTGCTCGATCGCTGCGAGCACGCGGCGAAGATCGTCGTGTTGCAAGGGCTGCCCGACGTGTTCTGCTTCGGCGCGGACTTCTCCGACATTGCCGAAAAGCCGGATGCGCTGATCGATTCCGATGCGATCTACGGCTTATGGCACCGGCTCGCGACGGGGCCGTACATCACGATCGCGCACGTGCAGGGCAAGGTCAACGCGGGCGGCATCGGCTTCGTCGCCGCGTCCGACATCGCGATCTGCGACGAGAACGTCCCGTTCAGCCTGTCGGAGCTGCTGTTCGGCCTGATCCCGGCGTGCGTGCTGCCGTTCCTCGCGCGCCGCATCGGCACGCCGAAAGCGCATTACATGACGCTGATGACGCAGCCCGTCACCGCGCAGCAGGCCTTCTCCTGGGGGCTCGTCGACGCGATCGGCGCCAATACGGACACGCTCGTGCGCAAGCATCTGCTGCGCCTGCGATGCCTGAACAAGGCGTCCGTCGCGCGATACAAGTCGTACGCGGCGACGCTCGACGACACGCTCGCTGCGGCGCGCCCGGGCGCCGTGCGCGTGAGCATCGAGATGTTCGCCGATCCGGAGAACCGCCGGAAGATCGCGCGGTACGTCGACACCGGAAAATTTCCCTGGGAGGCGGACTAAGTGAGCGCGCATGAACGAGTCGTCGAAGTCCGCGAGGTGGCGGACTGCGTAGTCCAGGTCGTCATGCAGGATCGCGAGAACAAGAACACGTTCTCCGACGCGCTGATCCGGGGGCTCGGCGAGGCATTCGACGCGATCCGCCAGAACGGCCGGTGCAAGGCCGCGATCCTCACCGGCTACGGCAACTATTTCGCGAGCGGCGGCACGCAGGAAAGCCTCATGTACCTGTCCGAGGGCAAGGGCACGTTCGCGGAGATCGCCGCGAGCGCGAGCCGCAACGGCGCGAACCTGTACAGCCTCGCGCTGAACTGCCCCGTCCCCGTCATTGCGGCGATGCAGGGGCACGGCATCGGCGGCGGCTTCGTGATGGGCCTGTTCGCGGACTTCGTCGTGCTCGGCAAGGAATGCCTGTACACCACCAATTTCATGAAGTACGGCTTCACGCCGGGCATGGGCGCGACGCTCGTGCTGCCGCACAAGCTCGGCCTGCCGCTCGCGCAGAACATGCTGATGACCGCCCGTTCGTTCTACGGCGACGAGCTGCAAAAGCTCGGTGTGCCGTTTCCGGTGGTGCCGCGCGCGGAAGTGGCCGCGTGTGCGCTCGAGATCGCGAAGAATCTCGCCGAAAAGCCGCGGCTGTCGCTCGTCACGCTGAAGGATCATCTGGTGGCCGAGCTGCGCTCGAGACTGCCGGCCGTGATCGAGCAGGAGCTCGCGATGCATGAAAAGACCTTCGGCCAGCCCGAGGTCAAGGAGCGCATCCGCTCGCTCTTCGGACAATAAGTCATCCAACCCGATCGCCGCCCGTCGGCGACACCCGTCAAGGAAGCGCTGCCATGGACCTGCAGCAGGTATTCGACATTATCGTTCGGCATACGAAAGAAGTGATTCCCGGCCTCGATCGGCACGCGTTCCGGACGACCGACGCGCTGAAGGATCTCGGGGCGAACTCGCTCGATCGCTCGGAAATCGTCATCATGACGCTCGAATCGCTTTCGCTGCGCATTCCGCTCGTCGAGTTCGCCGGCGCGCGCAACATCGGCGAGCTGGCGGAAGTGCTGTATGCGAAGCTCTGAGCGCGACGAAATCCTCGTCACCGGCGTCGGCGTCGTATCGGCCATCGGCCAGGGCAGGCAGCCGTTCATCGACGCGCTGCTCGACGGCCGCCACGCATTCGGCGTGATGCGCCGGCCGGGCCGGCAGTTGCCGGACGACGCGGGAGCCGGCCCGGCGCCCGCGTTCTTCGGCGCGGAAATCGACTCGATCGCGTTGCCGCCCATGCTGGACGCGCACCGGCGCACCGCGTCGTATTCCGCCCAGGCGGCCGTCGCATGCGTGCGCGAGGCGTGGGACGACGCCGCGCTCGGCGACGTCGATCCGCTGCGCATCGGCCTCGTGGTCGGCGGCTCGAACGTTCAGCAGCGCGAGCAAGCGCTCGTTCACGACACCTACCGGGGCCGGTACGCGTTCCTGCGCCCGAGCTACGGCCTGTCGTTCATGGATAGCGATCTCTGCGGCCTGTGCACCGAACTGTTCGGCATTCGCGGCGTCGCGTTCACCGTCGGCGGCGCGTCGGCGAGCGGCCAGCTCGCCGTGCTGCAGGCATGCCGTCTCGTCGAATCGGGCAGCGTCGACGCGTGCATCGCGGTGGGCGCGCTGATGGATCTGTCGTACTGGGAGTGCCAGGCGTTGCGCTCGCTCGGCGCGATGGGCTCGGATCGCTTCGCGGACGAGCCCGACGCCGCATGCCGCCCGTTCGATCAAGACCGGGACGGCTTCATCTACGGCGAATGCAGCGGCGCGATCGTCGTGGAGCGCGCGGCGCGCATGCGCCGCGCGCACGTCTCGCCGTACGCGAAATGGCTCGGCGGCTGCATCCGGATGGACGGCACGCGCGAGCCCGCGCCGTCGCTCGACGGCGAGATGGCCGTGATCGAAGGCGCGCTGCGCGACGCCGGCATCGGCGCGGACAGCATCGATTACGTGAATCCGCACGGCAGCGGCTCGACGCTCGGCGACGCGACCGAGCTCGACGCGCTCGGCCGCAGCGGCCTCGCGCACGCGCGCATCAACACGACGAAGTCGCTCGTCGGGCACGGCCTGAGCGCGGCGGGCATCGTCGAGCTGATCGCGACGCTGCTGCAAATGAGGGCGCGGCGCCTGCATCCGAGCCGCAATCTCGACCGGCCGATCGACGAGCGGTTCGACTGGGTGCGTTCGACCTGCGGGTCGGACATCCGGCGCGCCCTGAAATTGAGCATCGGATTCGGCGGCATCAACACCGCGCTCTGTCTCGAGCGCTGTTGACGCTCGGCCGGAAACACGCTGTAGGCATGGGAAGCAGGAACATGGGCGACTATCTGGCGCAGGACGTGCGTATCGAGCGGATCACGGTTCGCGATCCCGAGGCGCGGACATGGTTCGATCGCGGTCTGCTGTGGGCATACGGATTCAATTTCGAAGCCGCGGTCGATTGCTTTCAGGAAGCGGCGCGGATCGATCCGGATTGCGTGCTCGCCTACTGGGGCATCGCGTACGCGTCGGGCTGCAATTACAACAAGCAGTGGAAGGTGTTTCATCCGCGGATGATCGCGCGCTGCATGAAGCTCGCGCGCGACGCGATCCGGCGCGCGCAGGCGTGCCGGGCGGGCGCGAGCGCGCTGGAGATGGCGCTCGTGCGCGCGATCGAGTGCCGCTTCCAGGCCGAGGGCGCCCATGACGAAGCGCTGCTGCGGCGTTGGAACGACGACTACGCCCGCGCGATGCGCGACGTCTATCTGTCCTGCCCCGACAATCTCGATGTCGCCGCGCTGTTCGCGGACGCGCTGATCAATCGCACGCCGTGGAAGCTCTGGGACATGTCGAGCGGCAAGACCGCCGACGGCGCCGATACCGACGAGGCGATCGCGGTTCTCGAGCGCGCGCTCGCGCAGGTCGACGCGAACGGCCTCGCCCCGCATCCGGGGCTGCTGCACGTCTACATCCACACGATCGAAATGTCGCCGACGCCGGAGAAGGCGCTTCGCGCGGCCGACGCACTGCGCGATCTCGCGCCCGACGTCGGCCATCTGCTGCACATGGCCTCGCACATCGACATTCTTTGCGGCCACTACCACGACGCGATCGTCGCGAACGACCGCGCAATCGCCGCCAACCAGCGTGTGCTCGACCGCCATCCGCAGTGGCTCGAATTCCGGCTGTACTGCGTGCACGACATCCATTTCAAGATCTATGCGGCGATGATGCTCGGCCGTTTCTCGGCGGCGTGGCAAGGGGTGCTCGAGCTCGAGGCGCTGATCACGGAAGCGCTGCTGCGCGTCGAGCAGCCGCCGATGGCCTACCTCCTCGAAGGCTTCCTGTCGGTGCGCGTGCACGTGCTGATCCGGTTCGGCAAATGGCGCGAGATCCTCGAGCAGCCGTTCCCCGCGAACGCCGCGCTGTACTGCAACACGACCGCGATGCTCCATTACGCGCGCGGCATCGCCTACGCGAACCTGAAGCTCGCCGGCCCCGCCGCGCAGGCGCGCCGCGCGTTCTCGATCGCCGCTTGCGTGCTCGACGGCGAGATCGCGTATCACGAGGACCGGTTCGACGAAGCGTTCGCGCATCTGCGGCGCGCGGTCGAACTCGACGACGGGCTCGAATACATGGAGCCGTGGGGCTGGATGATGCCGACGCGCCACCCGCTCGGCGCGCTGCTGCTCGCGCAAGGGCACGTCGAGGAAGCCGAGCGCGTCTATCGCGCCGATCTCGGGCTCGATTCGACGATCTACCGCTCGCTCCAGCATCCGGGCAACGTGTGGAGCCTGCAGGGCTACGTGAGCTGCCTGCGCAGGCTCGGCAAGCACGAAACGGCGGACGCGCTGCAACCGGCGCTCGACGTCGCGCGCGCGCGAGCCGACGTCGAGATCGGCGTGTCGTGCTTCTGCGCGGCGCCCAGCAAGCGCGGTTGCTGCCACTGACGCCGCGAGATCGCCTCCGGCGCGCCGCCGCGCCCGCGCCGGGCGGGCGCGAGCCCCCCGAGCGCGCCGGGCCGCGTCGCGGCGGAACGCCGCCGCCTCATCGGGAAAACGAAGCAGTTCTAACCAGCAGCATCCACACCGACAATACTGAAGCGAGGGAATGAAATGAACGGCACTCAGCGATTTCCGATGGACATCCCATTCGGCTGGTTCTGCATCGGCTATAGCGACGAAGTGGCGGTCGGCGACGTCAAGCCGCTGCGCTATTTCGGCAAGGATCTCGTGATGTTTCGCGGCGAATCGGGCGAGATCGGCGTGCTCGACGCCTACTGCCCGCACCTGGGCGCGCACATGGGCCACGGCGGCACGGTCGAGGGCGATTCGCTGCGCTGCCCGTTTCACCACTGGGCCTATCGCAAGGACGGTTTCTGCACGAGCATTCCGTACGCGAAGGAAATGCCGCTGATCGCGAAGCGCGAGCCGATCGCGGTGCCGTATCCGGTCGTCGAGCGCAACGGCGCGATCTGGGTCTGGCACCATCCGCAGCAGATCGCCCCGACCTACGAGGTGCTCGAGCACGAGGAATTCGTCGCGCCGGGCTGGAGCAAGCCCGTGCGCCGCTTCTGGTCGTTCGCGAGCAATCCTCAGGAAATCGCCGAGAACGGCGTCGATACCGCGCACTTCAAGTGCATCCATCACATGGACGCGATGCCGGAGGGCGAAGTGACCTACGAAGGCCACATTCGCCGCAGCCGCACGACGGGCGAGACCTCGATGATCTTTCCCGACGGCGTCACGCGCACGGTCGAGACGGGCACGAACGTGATCAACAGCGGCGCCGGGCAGAAGATCTCCCGCTTCACCGGCTTCGTCACGATCTCGCTGATGGAGATGGCGACGCCCGTCGAAGCGGACCAGGTCGAGCTGCGTTTCTGCTTCGCGTTTCCGGAATGCCCCGAAGGCTCGCCCGAATGGCAGGGCGCGATGAACACGATCGACTACTTCAGCGGCCAGCTCGGCATCGAAGGCGGCGACATCCCGATCTGGTCGCACAAGATCCATCGCGAGAAACCGATCCTCTGCGACGGCGACGGCGCGATCATGCGCTTTCGCCGCTACTTCGAGCAGTTCTACGCGCCGCGCGTCGTGCCGGTGACGGCATCCGCCTGACGCAGTCCTCATCGAATCGCCGATCGACCGACGGGCCGCGGACCCTCGAGGCGCCAGGGCGCCGCGCGCCGCCCGTCATTCGCCGGCTCATCCCGGCCGCCCCGCGCACGTCGACGGGCCGGGCGCAACGCCGGGACGTTGCACGCCTCACACCATGGAGTAGCGCATGTTTTGTGATTTCTATTTCCCGTTGATCGCCACGCTCGCCTCCGCGCTCGCGCCGCCCGGGCTGCGCGCGAAAATCCGCGAGGCGAGAGTCCTCTCCGCGTCCGCCGACCTCGCGCGTCTCACGCAGGACGGTTGCGGCGACGCGGAGCGAGCGTACCGGATCCAGCTGCACGCCGACATGCAGCTCGCGATGGCGCTCGAATTCGATGCCGAGGAATCGTATAGAAGGTCACGCAAGCTGATGCATGCGCCGAAGGACGAGATCCGTCTGCTGTCGTTTCGCAACACCGGATGGCAGGCGCTGTTCCGGCGCCGGCTCGGCACCGCGATGGCCTGCTTCGCGAACGTGACCAGCGAGCCCGCCGTCGATCCCTGCCGCCGCATCGAGGGGCTGTTCGGGACGATGTGCGTGTGGTTCGAGCTCGGCCATCTCGACGAGGCCGGCTACCTGCTCGACGACATCGAGCTCGCGATCGAGCGCCTGCTCGCCTCGCACGAGGATTTCGCGCTGTGGCGCGAGCTCGCGCAGACGATGCGCGCGGATCTGGATCTGCAAAGACTCGTGCGGCATGCACCGGAGCTCTCCGATCACGTGTACTGGCAATCGGCGCGCCTGAGCGATCCGGTCCGCCCGCCCGTCGAGCGCGAGCGGCTCGCGAGCCGCCCGATCGCCGAACAGGACGTGCGCTCGCCGCTGCTGCGCGCGCGCCTCGATTTCAGGACCGCGCTGCGCCGCCTCGCCGGCGGGCAAGCCGACGCGCTCAACGATCTGATGGCGCATCTCGACTGGGCCGACGCGAACGGCCTGACGTCCTATCAGAACTCGGCCCGGCAGGAAATCGCGCTCGCCGGCCTGATCGGCAACGCGCCGCATGTCGCGGAGATGGTGCTCGCGCCGCTCGCGAACGAAATCCGCGTCGGGCACCATCACGGTCATCTCGAGATCCTGTACTGCCTCGCGAAGGTGAATCAGGCGCAGGGCCGAACCCACCATTCGCAACAGCTGTACAGCCGCTACGCGATGACGGCGGTCCATTGCGCGCGCAAGGGCGCGTGCGATCTCGCGCGCAACAGCCCGCAGGGGCACGCGCCCCACGTCGCGGACGACATCAGCGCGCGCCTGCCCGCCAAATACCGCCGCGCGTACCATTTCCTGCTGAGCAACCTCGAACGCAGCGATCTGGCGATCGGCGAGATCGCGGAAGTCATCGGCGTGACGGTTCGCTCGCTGCAGAACACGTTCAAGGCGAGCCTGGGCGCGACGCCGTCGGAGATCATCCGTCAGGAACGGATGAAGCGCATCCATCGTGAACTGCAGGGCGAGGATGCGCGGTTCGGCCAGCGCGTGCTCGACTCCGGCAACCGCTGGGGCGTGCCGAATCGCTCGACGCTGCTCAACGCGTACAAGCGGCAGTTCAACGAGGCGCCTTCGCAGACGCTGCACCGCAAGCATCCGTACAAGCCCGGCGAAGACGTCGCGTCCGGCGTCCTCGCGAGCGCCGCGCATCCGGCGGCGGCCAGGCAGCAGCACGAAGCGAGCGTGTCGACGGCCGACTGAGCCGCGCCGCGGGCGGCGGGGCCGCGCATCGCCCCCCGCCCGCGGCCGTATGGTAAGCTCGCGCGGCGAGCCGGCGGCGGCTGCCGGCACGGCGCGCCGCCCGACGCCGCCTTCGCGAGCGGCGGCCCGCCCCTTCGAATCGTTCCCATGCGTCGTCCGCCCGAGCCGGAACGCGCGTTGTGCCGCGCATGGGTCGGCAACCGAGTCGTGTTCTTCATTCTCATGCAAGCATCCGATCCCTCCTCCGGCTACCTGAGCGACGTGACGTTCCCGGACCGTTTCCATCGCGAACTGTCCCCCACGTGGCTCAATTACGCGAGCGTGCTCGGCGGCGCCCGTCCGAAGGAGCTCGGCCGGCCGTTCCGCTACCTCGATCTCGGCTGCGGCTTCGCGCATTCGACCGTGATCAACGCGGCGGCATTTCCGCATGCCGAATTTCACGCCTGCGATTTCAATCCCGCCCATATCGAAGCCGCCGCGCGGCGCGCGAGCCGGCTCGGCATCGGCAACGTCGCGTTCCACGAGGCCAGCTTCGACGCGCTGCTCGATCGGGATCTGCCGCCGTTCGACTTCATCGTGATGCACGGCATCTACAGTTGGGTCGACGCCGGCGTGCGCCGCGTGATCCGTCAATTGCTCTCGCGCCGGCTCGCCGACGCGGGGCTCGTCTACCTCAGCTACAACTGCCAGCCGGGCTGGGCGGCCGAGGCGCCGCTGCGCAAGCTGATGCTCGAGCTCGCGCAGGCGGCCGACGGCGGCATCGAGGCGCGCACGGGCAGCGCGATCGCCGGCATGCGCAAGCTCGGCACGCCGAGCCTGCGCTACTTCCGCGACAATCCGGCCGCCGCCGAGGCGCTCGCCGCGCTCGCGAACGATCCGCTCGACTACCTCGCGCACGAATTCCTGAACGGGACGTGGAAGATCCATTACTCGGTGGACGTCGTCGACGAAATGGCCGAAGCGGGCCTCGCGTACGCGGGCAGCGCGACGCTCGCGGACAATCACCCGATGCTGCTGATCGACCGTCAGGCGGCCGACGCGATCGCGGCGCTGCCGAACGCGCGGCTGCGCCATCTGGCCGAGGATTTCGCCGTCAATCGCCGCTTTCGCCGTGATGTGTTCGTGCGCGGCGCGCGCGCGAGCACGGCGCCCGCCGAGGCGCTGCGCCATCTCGACGAGATCGCGATCGGCTGCACGACCGAGATCGACCGGATCGACACGCGCATGACGATTCCGCGCGGCGCGATCAGCTTTCAGCCCGACTTCATCGCCGACCTGCGCGCGCTGCTGCGGCATGGGGCGATGCGAATCGGCGAGATCGTCGCGCGCCTGGGCGCGGCGCGCCGCAATTCGCGGGAAATCCGCCAGAACCTGCTGTTCCTCGTCGCGAGCGGCACCTTGACGCCGTTTGCGCAGCCGGGCGGCCCCACGGATACCGGCGCGCGGCGCGCGGCGAGCCCGGCTGCCGCCGCCGCGCTCGCGGGCAGCGTCGACGACGCGGCGCCCGCGTTCGTGCCGAGCGAGCTGCTCGGCAACGGCCTCGCCGTGAGCCCCGACGAGGCGGCGCAGGCGCTGCGCTGGATCGCCGGCGAAGCAATGCCGCGGCCCGAGCGGCTCGCGCGCGTCGGCGTGCTGCGCGGCGCGTGACGCGCACGGGCAGCCCGAGCCGCTCGGGCCGCCTCACCGGCTGAGCCTCTGAGCCTCTGAGCCTCTGAGCCTCTGAGCCTCTGAGCCTCGGAGCCTCGGAGCCTCGGTGCCTCGGTGCCTCGGTGCCTCGGTGCCTCGGTGCCGGCGCCGCTGCGGCGCGCACCGCAGCGCGCCGCCATCCCGCCTCGCAAGGAAGCGGGCAGTGCGTTTCGCGCAAGTGCATGGCAGGCATCTCGTTCGAAAGATCGTCGTCTTCGCTGTCGGCCGCCGTTGGAGCGGCCCGAACGTCCGACAGCCGCTCGCCGTTCACGTCGGCCTGCACGGCTTCGATCCCGACGAAATCGAATGCGCGCGCATCGGCCGCGTTCGTCCCGCCCCGGCGCAAACGCTTGCGCCGCAACCGCCTCGGCCGGCACGCCCGCGCCGCTCCCGCGCGGGGCGCGAAGCCCCGCGCCCCGGGGCCGTCAATCGGCGAGCTTGGCGGTCAGCGCATCGACACGGCCCTGGTCCGCGCCGAGCGCCGCCGTCACCTTGCGCCCATATTCCGCATCGGCCTTCTGGAAATACGACAGCATCGTGTATTTGACGCCGTCGTTTCGCACCTGCTTCAGATCGCCGGCCAGATTGGCGACCAGGTTCGCACGCTCGCTCGCGCTCAGTGAACGGTAGAACGCGCCCGCCTGATCGAAATTGCGCGTCTTCGCGATGCGCGCCTGCTGGGTCGAGCCCGCCAGCGGCGCGCGGCTCGCCGCGAACGCCGGATCGGCGGCCAACGCGGCTTGCGCGCCGGGCTCGTAATTGACCGTGCCGCGCGCCGCGCCGCCGTTCATCGCGCCGTCCCGGTTGTAGTTGGCGACGGGCGCGCGCGGCCGGTTCACCGGCAGTTGCGCCCCGTTCACGCCGACGCGATGAAGCTGCGTATCCGCATACGCGAACAGGCGCCCTTGCAGCAGCCGGTCCTCGGACGGCTCGATGCCCGGCACGAGATTCGACGGCGCAAACGCCGCCTGCTCGGTTTCCTGGAACACGTTGCCGGGATTCCTGTTGAGCGTCATCGTGCCGATCTTCACCTCGGGCACGCCGGGCCAGACTTTCGTCGCGTCGAGCGGATCGAACGCGAACTGGTCGAGCTGATCGGGCTTCAGCGTCTGGACATAGAGATCCCACTTCGGATACCGGCCGGCATCGATCGCCGCGATCAGGTCGCGCGTCATGTGGTTGAAATCCTTGCCCTGGATCGCTTCGGCCTGCGCGGCAGTCAGGTTCTTTTGCCCCTGGAGGCTCTTCCAGTGGAACTTCACGTAGGTCACGCCGCCATGGGCGTTGACGAACTTGTACGCGTGCACGCTGTTGCCGTCCATCTCGCGGTAACTCGCCGGCGTGCCGGCGTCCGAATAGACGCGCGTGATCATGTGCGTCGCCTCCGGCTGGTGCGAGAAGAAATCGAAGAATCGGTCGGGGTCCTGAATGTTCGTGTCCGGCGCCGGCTTCAGCGAATGCACCATGTCCGGGAACTTCATCGCGTCGCGGATGAAGAAAACCGGCAGATTATTGCCGACGAGATCCCAGTTGCCCTCCGCCGTGTAGAACTTCGTGGCGAAACCGCGCGGGTCCCGCAGCGTTTCGGGCGACGTGCCGCCGTGGATCACGCTGGAAAAGCGCACGAAAACGGGCGTCTGCGTGCCGGGCTCGAACACCTTCGCCCGCGTGAGATCCGAGATGTCGCGGGTCGCGACGAACACGCCGTGCGCGCCCGTGCCCCGCGCATGCACGACGCGCTCGGGAATGCGCTCACGATCGAAACGCTGCAGCTTCTGGATCAGGTGGCCGTCCTGCAACAGGACCGGCCCGTTCGCGCCCGCGGTCTGCGAATTCTGGTTGTCGCCGACGGGAGCGCCGTTGTCGCGCGTGAGCGTCGACGCATGCGCGGCGAGCGCGCCCGACGCCGACACCGCAACGAGCGCGCGGCTCAACCAGCGCATGGAATGACGGGAAATCATGTGAGGCATCCTCATTGTTTTGACCGGAGCCCCAATCTAACAAAGCGATTACGTTCGATGAATTTCTATATTTCTATCGCGCCGATTGACGTTCTAAATGCGGCAACGCAATGGCCGGCGCTCGCGCGCCGGACGAAACCGGCGAACTCGCGCGCGTGGCCGGGAATGGATGCGCGGCGTTCGACGTTCACGCCGCGGCCGCGGCGCATGCGAGCGCCATCCGCATCGGCGGCGCGCGCCGGCTCGGCCGCCGCGTCCGCAACCGGGCACGGCCGCCCCCCGGTTCGCCGCGCGCATCACATGTGCTTGAACAGCCCCGCATACGCGCGGCTCACGGGCAGCACGTCGCGGTGGCCGCGCAGATGGATACGCAGGCGCGCGAGCAGGTCGCGCTCGATCCGGTCGATCGCCGCGTACGCGACGATCACGCCGCGATGCACCCGCGCGAAGCGATCGGGATCGAGCCGTTGCAGCAGTTCCTTGAGCGGCGTGCGGATCACGTGCCGCTCGCCCGCGGTCACGACCTCGGTGTATTTGTCGAGCGCCTGAAAATACAGCACATCGTCGACGGACACGAGCCGCGTCGTGTCCTTCAGCCCCACCGTCAGCCAGCGAATCGGCGTCGGCTCCTGCGGCCGGGCGCGCCCGCCGGCGGCGGCGCGCCCGGCGGCGCGAAGCCGCCGCGCTGCAGCTTCGCGATGCAGCGCAGAAGACGCTCGTCGGTCACGGGCTTGAGCAGATAGTCGATGGCCGAGCGCTCGAACGCCTCGATCGCGTACTCGTCGTACGCCGTCACGAACACCACGTGCACGTCGGGCACGAGGCTCGCGAGCTTCAGGCCGTCGATGCCGGGCATCCGAATGTCGAGAAACGCGAGGTCCGGGCGCGCGGCATTGAGCGCCGCCAGCGTATCGACGCCGTTGCGCGGCATCGCGACGATCTCGAGCTGCTGACCTGCCCCCTACAAACAGGGCCAGCCGGAGTCTAGTAAAGTTCGTTTTCGGAGAAGAAGACGAACATGAAGAAGCGCTTTACGGAACAGCAAATCATCGGGTTTCTGAAGGAAGCCGAGGCCGGTATGCCGGTCAAGGAACTGTGCAGGAAGCATGGGTTCAGTGACGCGTCGTTCTACACCTGGCGCGCGAAGTTCGGCGGCATGGAAGTCTCGGAAGCCCGCCGGCTCAAGGGCCTCGAGGTGGAGAATGCCCGACTGAAGAAACTGCTGGCCGAAGCAATGCTCGATATGGAAGCGTTGAAGGTTGTCGTCAAGGGAAAGCCCTGAGCCCGCAAGCCAAACGCGAAGCAGTGTTGGCGATTCGGGAGAAGGTCAACATCTCCGAGCGCCGCGCCTGCCGGCTTGTCGGGCTTTCTCGCAGCGTGCTGCATTACGACGCGAAGCCGGACCACGAGAATGAGGTGCTCGCGGCGCGTCTGGTGAAGTTGGCGCACGAACGTCGTCGATTCGGCTACCGCCGACTGCACGCCCTGGTGGAACGCGAAGGCACGCACGCCAATCACAAGCGCATCTATCGCCTGTACCGTGAGGCAGGGCTGGCTGTGCGGCGCCGTCGCAAGCGCCACGGCGTCATGATTGAGCGCGAGCAACTGGCATTGCCGGGCGCACCCAACGAGGTATGGTCAATCGATTTCGTGATGGATGCGCTTTCCAACGGCCGGCGCGTGAAGTGCCTGACCGTCGTCGACGATTTCACGAAAGAGGCTGTCGACATCGTCGTCGACCATGGCATCTCAGGTTTGTATGTCGCTCGGGCATTGGACCGTGCAGCTCGCTTCCGTGGCTATCCCAAGGCGGTGCGAACAGACCAGGGACCCGAATTTACGAGCCGCGCGCTTGACCAGTGGGCGTATGCGAACGGCGTCACGCTGAAGTTGATTCAGGCGGGCAAGCCCACGCAGAATGCGTACATCGAATCGTTCAACGGCAAGTTCCGCGACGAATGCCTTAACGAGCACTGGTTCACGACGCTCGCGCACGCTCGGGCAGTCATCGCGGCATGGCGTCAGGACTACAACGAGCAAAGGCCGCACAGCGCACTGAACTACCTTGCGCCGTCAGAGTTTGCGGCGAAACATCGGGCAACCGCGGACGCTCCTGCCGCTTTCCAGGAGTTGGTTTAAAGGGACTTTGCTAGAAGCCCATTGGCCCTATCGAAGGGGGCAGGTCACTGCGGCCACAGCGCGGCGAGGCGCTCGGCGAGCTCGGCGCAAAGGTTCGGTTCGTCGTCGGCGATGAGCGCGCTCGGCATGTCAGTCGATTGGAATCTGCAAGGCCGCGGTCACGCCCCGCGTGGCGCCGGCCGTCGCGCCGACCGACACGCGGCCGCGCGCGCCGTAGAGGCTCGTGAGGCGCGCGACGACGTTGGCGAGCCCGACGCCGCCGTGCAGCCTGGTTTCGCCGTTGCCGAGGCCGACGCCGGTATCGATCACGCTGAGTTCGAGCAGCTTGCCGTTGCGCCGGCCGCACACGCGAATCTCGCCGCCGTCGAGCGACGGCTCGATCCCGTGCAGCAGCGCATTCTCGACGAGCGGCTGCAACAGCAGCGGCGAGAACGCGAGCTCGCGCAGCGGCGCCGGCACGTCGATCGCATAGCGCAATCGCTCGCCCAGCCGGATCGACGCGATCTGCAGCAGCGCCTCGATAAGCTCGAGCTCCTCGCCGAGCGTCGACGCCGCCTTGCGGGTGCGGCCGAGGCTCGCGCGCAGGTACCGGTTCAGGCTGTCGAGCATCGTCGAGGCGCGCGCCGGATCGCGCTCGATCAGGCTCTGCACGTTCGCGAGCGTGTTGAACAGGAAATGCGGCTCGATCTGCGCCTGCAGCAGCGCGAGGCGCGCGGCCGTCTCCGCCTGGCGCGCCTCGGCCGCTTCGCGGCGCTGCGTCTCGAGCGAGGCGCGCATCCGCGCCGCCTGCATGAACAATGAAACGAACGCGCACGCGATGCCCGTCACCACGAACGACGAGCCGTACCCGAGCCATTCGCGAACGCTCGCCCGCCCGATCAGATGCGGCACGTGCCCGACCGTCGACGCGGCGATCTCGAAGCCGGCGAGCACGCTGACGGGCGCGACGATCAGCACCTTGGGCAGCACCGCGAGCTTGCCGCGCGTCAGCTTGTCGGCGCACAGGCTGAGCAGCAGCGCGGACAAGCCGATGCCGTTCGCGAGCACGAGATAAGGCAGCACCGCATCGTCGCGGCGGCTCGCCCACGAGCTCAGGCCGACGATGCAGTTGAACAGGACGAGCCCGGCCAGCCCCCGCACCCTGCGCATGGGCCGCGGATTGCCGGAGTTGGCCATGCTGCGTGCGGAAAAGAAGGAATGGAGCCGGCTTTGCACGGTGTCGAACGAAGCGTGCGCATGAACGCGAGCGAATGCGATGCCGCAACCATCACGCAGGCGCGCGCCTAAGGCGCCGCGTGCGGCGTGCGGCGTGCGGCGTGCGGCGCCGGCGCGCCGCTGCCTCCGACGCGCCGCGACGTCAAGATGACGATTGTAGTGGAACGGCGCGCGGCGTCGAGGCCGGTTTGCCTCCGGTTTGTCTCCGGTTCGACCGATCGGAGCCGACCGGCCGGCCGCGCGTTCGTTGGCCGCCTCCCCCATTCCCGCCCCCTTTTTTCCGGATCGCGCCGAGCGACGCCGCCGAACGGCGAACCCGGATTACCGCGATGCAGCATGCGAAGCGGCGTCTCTGCCTGCCCGCGCCGCCCGGTTCGAGCGCGCCGTTCGCCATCCGCCCGTCATCCGTTCGTCGCCCGCCGTCACCGTTCGCGCTCCGGAGCGCGCCGTTCGTCGCCCACCGCCGCGCGCGCGTCCGATCGCGTCTATCGTGGGCGACAGACAAGCTCGACGAAGGCCATTTCGACCATGTTCCCGACGCTCCATCTCCCGACCTACGTCTACGTGCTGTTTTGCGCGTTCGTCTACATCGGCGTGAAACGTTGCTTTGCGCGACAGGTGACGCCCCTCCTGCCGCTGCTCTCGCCGATCGGGTTCGCGATGCTCGGCGCGACGAGCCTCCACGCGCGATTCCCGCGCGCGGGCGTCGGCGCCGATGCCGCCGCGCTCGCGAGCCTCGCGGCCGGCGCGGCGCTCGGCTGGCTCCATGCGAGCCGCTGGCGGCTGCGGTTCGGCGTCGAACACTCGCGCCTCGTCGTGCGCCTGCCCGGCGACGCCAGCCTGCTCGTGACGCTGCTGCTCACGTTCGCCGCCGAGACGTACATGCACTATGCGGTCGCGGCCGCGAAGCCGTGGGCCGCGACGCACGCGTTCGCCCTGCTGTCGTTTGCGGCCTGGGGCCTGCTCGTCGGCATGCCGCTCGGCCGCGCGATCAACGTGGTCGCGCGCTGCGTCCGGTACACGAACGGCCCGCGCGACAAGGACGGTGCTTACACGCTCGATTCGAATTGACGCGGCGCGCGCGGCGAATCGGCGCCCGCAGCGGCCGCCGCCGTTCAATCGGGCAGCGGCGCGTAGCGCGGCGCCGCATCCGATACGTCCGGAATCCGCTCGAGCCTCGATACCGCGGATCGCACGATCACGGCCGCCTAGATCACGAAGCCGCCAACCGATGCCCAGATGCACGCATCGATCCCGAACCGCGCCGCGACGACAGCGCCCACGAGCGCGCCGAGCGGACGCGCGCCGTAGGTCGCGGTGCCGTTGATCGCGCACACGCGGCCGAGCATCGCCGGCGGCGTGATCGCCTGGCGCAGCGTCGTCGACGCGACGCTCCACAAGATCGGGCCCGCGCCGAGCAGGAAGAAACTCGACGCGGCGAGCCAGAACGACGGCGCGAAGATCGACACGGCCATGACGAGCGACGCGACGAGACCGCCCACGGGCCCGATCGTGAGCACGACGCCGAACCTGACGCGCCGCGCGATCGCCGACGCGAGCGCCGCGCCGCCCATCATGCCGATGCCGTACGCGGCAAACGTCATGCCGATCTGCGACGCGCCCAGCGCCAGATGCCGAACCGCATACGGCACGTATACGGCCTGCAACGTGAAGAAGCCGACATTGAAGAAGACCGCGGTGACGATCATCGGCCGCAGGTGACGATCGCGACGGACGAAGCGCGCGCCGTCGAGCAATTCGGCGACGAAGCGCTTGCGCGGCGCGGCCGGCGCGCGCACGTCCGGCAAGCGGACGATCAGCAGCACCGCATGGGCGGACAGCGCCGCCGCGAAGCCGTAGGCCCATTGCGCGCCGATCCGGTCGACGAGCGCCGCGCCGATCGCGGGGCCGGCCGAGTACGCGGCGCTTCGCGCGAGCTCGATCGCGCCGTTCGCCCGTGCGAG